>NZ_AP019373.1:1824876-2129022 GCF_004323595.1 Sulfuricystis thermophila | reverse complement strand
GCCTGGCGTACCCAGGCCACCAGTCGTTCGTCGCTGAGCGTTGCCTCGTTCGATTCCGTCATTGCCTGCCTTTCTTTCCTTTATCGCTGGCGGCGGGATTTTCTCCTGCCAGTGCCGCAGAGAGCCGTTCGCAGATGGTACGCAATACCTTGACGCGCGCATAGGCCTTGTCTTCCGCCTCGACCAGCGTCCAGGGCGCCGTGCCGGTGCTGGTGCGGTCGACCATGTCGCAGACCGCACGGTGGTAGTCATCCCATTTCTCGCGGTTGCGCCAGTCCTCGTCGGTGATCTTGAAGCGCTTGTAGTCGGTCTTCTCGCGTTCCTTGAAACGTCGCAATTGTTCTTCCTTGCTGATCTGCAGCCAGAACTTGACGATGACGGCGCCGGCCTGCGCGAGCTCGTGTTCGAAGTCGTTGATTTCCGAATAGGCGCGCAGCCAGTCGGCCTCGCCGCAAAAGCCCTCGATGCGTTCGACCAGTACCCGGCCATACCAGGAGCGGTCGAAGATCGTCACCCGTCCGTTGCGCGGTACGTGCCGCCAGAAACGCCACAGATAGGGCTGGGCGCGTTCTTCCTCGGTCGGCGCGGCGATCGGCACGATCTGGTACTGGCGGGCATCCATCGCCGTCGCGACGCGGCGGATCGCCCCGCCTTTGCCGGCGGCATCGACGCCTTCGAAGACGCAGATCAGCGAATGTTTCCGGAAGCGCGGATCGCGCACCAATTCGGACAGGCGTCCCTGCCAGTGCGCGAGCTGGGTCTCATACTGCTTCTTGGACAGCTTCTGCGTCAGGTCGAGCTCGGTGATCACGTCGCGGCCATCGATGTTCGGCTGGATCGGCGGTGCCACGGGGGTGGAATGCTTTTCCTGCTCGGCCAGCCGTTTCCTGATCGCGTCGAGGAGGATCTTGCCGACGGTCAAGCCGCGAAAGCGCTCGTCTTCGCCCGAGACGATGATCCACGGCGCCCAGGGCGTGTTGGTCATGCGCAGCACATGGCCGGCGACTTCCTGCAGCTGGTCGTAGGTCTTCAAGCGCTCCCAGTTCCATTTCGTCACCCGCCAGGCGGTGCGCGGGTCTTTTTCCAGTGCCTTCAAGCGTCGCTTCTGGCCTTCCTTGGTGAGGTGCAGCCAGAATTTGAGCACCAGCGCGCCTTCATTGACGAGCATCTGCTCGAAGCGGTTGATCTGGTCGATGCTCGCATCGAGCGCCGCCTGCTTCAGGGTACCGGCGATGCGCTCGTGGATCGGCCCCGAATACCACGAGCCGGCGAAGATGCCGATGCGCCCCTTCGGCGGCAGCGCGCGCCAGTAGCGCCACATCACGGGCCGTTCGCGCTCCTCGTCGGTGGGCGCGGAAAACGCCAGCGTCGACAGAAAGCGCGGGTCCATCCATTCGTAGAGCAGGTTGATCGTCTCGCCCTTGCCGGCGCCATCCTGGCCGGAAACCAGCACGATCACCGGAAACTTGCCCTGCTCCTTGAGCTCGTATTGTGCGTCGAGCAAATCGGTGCGCAGTCGCGGCACCGTGCTCTTCCAGGTGGCCTTGTCGATCTTGTGGCCGATTTCTGCGGATTCGAACAATTCATCCTCCCTAACGCGCTTGAAGGCAGCCATCACCCACGGAGGATGAAATACCCTTGCGCAAAATAAACACCTGCCACCCCCCGCCTGTCCCACGGCCGGCTTTGCACGGCCGGCCGGCGCAGGCGGAGAAGCAGTGCTTCGCGAAACTCCGCCTCCGCCCCTCCCGGGAGGGGAGACTGTTTGCGCGGCTTCGCCGCGATCGTTGATGGACGTCGCGCCACAAAGGCTGGCTCATTTTTTTGCTTTGGATCTCACGTTAAAAGTCGCCCCCCAGCGCCTGCAGCGCCGCCAACAGCGCCATACCGGCGGTCTCGGTGCGCAATACCCGTGGCCCGAGCCGCAGCACGGTGAAACCAGCGGCGTGTGCAGCCGAACGCTCCGCATCCTCCCAGCCGCCTTCAGGCCCCACCATCACCACGACCGGCGCCGTTGGCCTGGCCAGCGAGCGGAGCGTGTCCTCGCCTTGTGGTTCGAGCAGCAGACGACAGGCATTTTGCGCCTGCGCTGTCCCCAGATATTGAGGCAGGTCAAGGACCGGCATGACCGCTGGCACGCGGTTGCGGCCACATTGTTCGCAGGCGGTGCGGGCGATCGCATTCCAGTGCGCAACACGGCGCGCCATGCGTTCCGGAGAGAGCCGCATCACGCTGCGCTTCGCGGCGAGCGGCTGGATCGCGGCGACACCGAGCTCGACGCATTTCTCGACGATCCAGTCCATCTTGTCGCCGGCAGGCAATGCTTGCGCCAGTGTGACCTGCAAGGGGGATTCGCGTTCGATCGCGGCGAATTCGCCCAACAGCGCTTGTGCCGTGCCGCCAGCGCCGAGTTTGAGCGTCGCGCGCCACTCGCCGCCGTTGCCATCGAAGAGGATGAGATGATCGCCGCTTTTCATGCGCAGCACGCGCAGGGCATGATGGCCAACCGTCTCGGGCAGCTCGACGAGCGCACCGGGCGCCAGCGGAGCGGGGCAGTGGAAGCGCGGTATCATGACTGCATTATTCCACAACGACTGAACGGCTTAAGCGATGAAACTCTCGTGGTCCGTGTTGAAGAAGATCGCGCTTGCCCTAGGCGTTTTCGTCATCGTCACGCTGCTGTTCCTCTGGCAGGCGCTGCCGCGCCTCCTCCATTGGCAGGCCGAGAAATTCATCGCCGAAAAGACCGGCCATCGGCTCGTGATGGAGCCACCGGAGTTCAACCCCTTCGAGCTCAGCCTGCGTCTGGGCAAGCTGCAGCTCGTCGACCCGAGTGGACAACCGCTGCTGGCCTTCGACGGCCTGCTGGTCGATATTTCGGCGGCCAGCCTCACGCAGCGCGCGCTGGTGTTCGACGCGATCCGTCTCGACGCACCGGCGGCCACGCTCGTCGAACTGCCCGAAGGCAGGCTCAACTGGACGCCGTTGCTCGACGCGCTGAAGAGCAAGGAAGAAAGCCCCGAGGCAAAAAAGGGCCTGCCGCGGCTGTCGATTCGCAGCTTCGTGCTGACCGCAGGTCGCCTCGACTATGCCGACCGTCGGCGCACCGCGGCGGGTTTCAGCACACGCATCGAACCGCTGGATCTGGAGCTGAAGGAGCTGTCGACATTGCCGGACCAGGAAGGCCAATACCGGCTCACGGCACGCACGGCGCTTGGTGCGCAGATCGAGTTGGCGGGCAAGATCGATCTCGATCCGCTGCGTGTCGCCGGCACCCTTTCGCTGGCCGATCTGCAGCTTGCCAAGCTGGCGCCCTATCTGCAGAACGCGCTGCCCGTGCCGCCGGAAGGGGTGCTGGCATTGTCCGCCGAGGTAGTGGCGGGCAATGACGGCAAGCGCTTCGATGCGGCGGTCGACCATCTTCAGGCGAAAGTGATCGGGCTGCGCATCGCGCTCAAGGATGCCGCCGGTCCGGTGGCCAGCGTCGAAGCGATCGAGCTCGAGGACGGCCGCTTCCGCCTCGCCGACCAGCAGCTCGGCATCGCCGCGGTGAGCGTCGGCAACGGTCGGCTCGCGCTGCCGGGTGTCGACCCGTCGCCCCGATTCGCAGCGCTGCACGCCGAGGACATCCAGGTCAGGCTGGCCGAGCGCCGGGCATCGGTCGGCGGAGTTCGGCTCGAAGGCGGACGCGTCGAATTGCAGCGTGACCGGGCAGGGCGTATCGAACTCGTCGAAGCGCTGAAGGCGCTGGGCGCCGGCAAGCGGCCGGCAGACAAGGCCGCCGCCTCGGTCAGCGAAGCAGCACCGCTCTGGCGCTATCAGGTGGGCAAGGTCGAGGTCGCCGATCTCGGTTTGCGCCTCGTCGATGCGAGCGTCCAGCCCGCGTTCGAGCTCGTGCTCGAGCATGTCGCGGCGGAAACCACAGGGTTGAGTGAAGACATGAGCGCGCCGCTGCCGGTGAAGTTGTCATTCGACTTCGCCAGCGGCGGTCGCTTCGAAGCGCAGGGCAGGGTCGTGCCAGCGGCTGCCGCCGCCGATGTCGAATTCAGGCTCGCTGACCTGGCGCTCAAACCCGCCCAGCCTTTCCTCGCCGCGAAAACCACGTTGACCTTGGCCGATGGCAAGCTGTCGCTGCTCGGCCGGGCGCTCTACGACGACAAGGGCCCGAACGTGAAAGGCGAGTTCGCGCTCAAGGACCTGCGCCTGAGCGAACCGGGCAGCAGCAAGCCGCTGCTGGCCTGGAAGAGCCTGGCCACGCGGCGCTTTTCCTTTGCACCGAACCGGCTCGATCTCGGTGAGCTGACGCTCGCTGGCCTCGATACCCAGCTGCTGATCGACAAGGAAAAGAACATTAACGTGAAACGGGTGCTGAAAGCGCAAAGCGAAGAGAAGCCCGCCGCGGCGCAGAGCCCACCGAGTGCCGCTCCGCCAGCGCCGACTTTCACGGTGAATATCGACCGGCTGCGCTTCATCAAGGGCGAGATGGATTTCGCCGACGAATCGCTGATCCTGCCCTTCGCCACGCGCATCCATGACTTGCGGGGCAGCATTGCCGGCCTCTCGAACCGGCCCGGCGCGGTGGGGCAGATCGAGCTGGAAGGCGCCGTCGATGAATATGGCATGGCGCGCGCCGCGGGCCAGGTCGAGCTCGGCAACCCGACCAATGGCCTCGACATGCGCGTGCAGTTCCGCAACATCGAAATGACGCGGCTCACCCCCTACATGGCGACGTTCGCCGGGCGCAAGATCGATTCCGGCAAGCTCTCGCTCGACCTCGAATACAGGATCAAACAGCGTCAGCTCACCGGCGACAACCAGGTGATCATGGATCGGCTCACTCTCGGCGAACGCGTCGAGAGCCCGACGGCGAAGGATCTGCCGCTCGATCTGGCGATCGCCCTGCTGCAGGATGCCGATGGCCGCATCGATCTGGGCCTGCCGGTGTCCGGCAGTCTCGACGATCCGCAATTCAGCTATGGCGCGCTGATCTGGAAGGCGATCACCAACGTGATCACCAAGATCGTCACGGCGCCGTTCCGTGCGCTCGGCGCGCTGTTCGGCAGTGGCGAGCAGCTCGAGGAAATCACTTTCGAGCCGGGCGCTTTGGAACTTACGCCCCCCGAGCGCGAAAAGGCGATGAAACTGGCGACGGCGCTGGGCAAACGGCCGAAGCTCTCGCTCATGCTGACCGGCGTGTATGCCGATGCCGACCGCACCGCGTTGCAGGATGTGCGCCTGCGTCGCACCGTGCTGGCGCGCTCCGGCCAGTCCGTGCCGGAGACCGGCGATCCCGGTCCAATCTCGACCCAGCAGCCGAAAATCCGCGAGGCGCTCGAAGCGCTCTACAAGGAACGTTTCGGCGCCGCCGATCTCGCCGCGCTGAAGGAGGGTTTCCGCAAGGCCAATCCCGGCCAGCTCGAGGAGAGCGTCGCCGGCAAGTTCATCTCGAGGCTTTCCGGTCTGCTGCGCGAGAAGAAGACCCTGAGCGAGGATGAGATCGGACGCCTGAAAGGCGCCGATTTCTACGCCGTGCTGTTCGAGCGCCTGCGCGAGCGCGAGGAGATTCCGGATGCCCGCTTGCAGGAGCTCGCCCAGCAACGCAGCAATACACTGCGCGTGCTGCTCGAATCCGCGGGTGTGCCGGCGTCGCGCCTCACCGTCGCCGCCGCGGAAAAGGCGAAGGCGGAAGAAGTCTCGGCACGCGGCATCGCCCTGCGCATGGCACTGGAAACAGCGAAAACCAACCACTGAAGGAGAGAAAAAATGGTCAGCACCCCAACCCCTGTCTGTGATTTCGGCTGGAAGGCCGTCGATTTCGATCTGCCCGGCGTCGATGGCCGGCGCTACACCCTCGATACAGTGCGCGGGCCGAATGGACTGCTGGTGATGTTCATCTGCAACCACTGCCCGTATGTGAAAGCAGTGATCGACCGCATCGTGCGCGACACGCAGGAGCTGAAGCACTACGGCATCGGTTCGATCGCCATCATGTCCAACGACCCCAGCGACTACCCCGAGGATTCCTGGGACAACATGGTGAGGATCGCGCGCGAGAAGCAGTTTCCCTTTCCCTATGTGCTCGATGAAACACAGGAAGTCGCCAAGGCCTACGGCGCGGTGTGCACGCCCGACTTCTTCGGTTTCAATGCGAATCTCGAACTGCAATACCGCGGCCGGCTCGATGAGTCGCGCAAGGAGACCGCACCGGAAGGCGTACGCCGCGATTTGTTCGAGGCGATGAAGCAGATCGCCCAGACCGGCCAGGGCCCGCGCGAGCAGATTCCGAGCATCGGCTGCTCGATCAAGTGGAAAGCCGCATGAAGCGCCTCCTGCTCGCCGCGCTGGCGCTTTGCTGTGCATGGCTTGCCCATGCCGAAGACAATGTCCTGCTGATCCAGCAGGGCCCGCAGGGCTTCGTCGTCTGGCATGGCGAAGGGGAAAGCCGGCTCGACGACGACACGGCCCTCGAGCTGATGGCGAGCGCGACGCCGGAAGGCGGGCCGGAGCGGCCAACCGAGTTCGGCCCGGCGCGCGCCTATGAACTGCCGGAAGGCGTGCTGATCCGGCTGCCGGCCGCAGTGAAAGACCGGGCGCTGCTCGTCGACCGCGACGCCTGCGGCCACATCAAACTCTGGCATGCCGAAGGGACAACACAGCTCACCGATGCACAACTGACCGACATCGTCCTCTCCGCGCTGCCCGAGGGCGGACCGCGATTGCGGCTCGATGGCTACTACGCCAAAGCCTTCGTCGGCAAACTGGGCGTGACCGTCACGCTGTGGAAGGCGCCGCCAAGAAAATAAGTGCCCTCTATCCAGCGCCGATTTTCAGTGCGCGGTTTTCGCGCCCATCAGCGCCGGCGCCTCGGTGAGCAGGAAGGCGCGGAAGGCTGCGGCGAGCGGGAGCAGCTCCTTCTCGGCGCGCTGCACGACGAACCAGCGGCGCATCACCGGCGTGCCGGCGACCGGCAGCTGGACCAGCCGGCCGACCTCGCATTCGAGCGCGACGCTGTGCCCGGAGATGAAGGCTAGTCCCAGGCCGGCCATCACGGCCTGTTTGATCGTTTCGTTGTTGCCGGCGAGTTCGAGGAGCTGGCGCGGTGCGATGCCGGCATCGGCAAAGAAGCGTTCCATCGTCGCGCGGGTTCCGGAGCCGGGCTCGCGGATCAGGAAGGTCTCTGCGGCAAGGTCTGCCGGTGTCACGCGGGCGAGCCGTGCCAGCCGGTGATCAGGGGAGGCGACGATGACCAGCGGGTGATCGGCGAAAGGTTCGGCGACGGTGGGGAATTCCTGCGGCGGTTGGCCCATGATCGCCAGATCGATCTCGTTGTCGGCGAGTTGATGCACCACCGTCTCGCGATTGCCGACGCGCAGATCCAGCACGATGCCGTCATGACGACGGCGGAACTCGGCCAAGAGGCGCGGTGCGAAATACTTCGCAGTGCTGACGACGCCGATCGACAGACGGCCGCCCTTGACGCCTTTCAAGGCATCGAGCGCTTCTTCGGCCTCACGCAATTGCTGGGCGATGCGCCGGGCATGACGCGCGACTTCTTCCCCCGCCTGGGTGAGATAGACCTTCTTGCCGATCATTTCGGTGAGCGGCAGTCCTGCCAGCTCTTCGAGCTGCTTGACCTGCATCGACACGGCCGGTTGAGTCAGATGCAGTTCTTCCGCCGCGCGTGAGAACGACAGATGACGCGCGACGGACTCGAAGACCCTGAGCTGACGCAAGGTGACGTGCTTCATTTCATCCACTCCAGGCTGCCACGGGTGCCTCTTGGCACCGCTCACGGGCGCTACGCCCCCGCCCACGGCGGGCTCCCCTCCGCTGTTCGCGGTTTCAGTGCCGATTTTGTCTCATTTCGATCTTATCATCCAGATAAGAAATCGTGACTGTTGCTTATGGTCATTGATGGCTATCTTTCGCCGTCATGGAAACACTGCAAGCCCTGATCTTCGATGTCGATGGCACGCTGGCCGATACCGAGCGCGACGGCCATCGTCTGGCTTTCAATGCCGCGTTTGCGGAGGCCGGTCTGCCCTGGCACTGGGATGCCGCGCTCTATGGCGAACTGCTCGCGGTCACGGGTGGCAAGGAACGTATCCGCTTCTTCTGCGAGAAGCACTATCCGGAATTTTTGGAGCGGGCCGATGCCGATGAACGGATCAAGGCGCTGCATGCCGCCAAGACGAGGCACTACCTGGAACTGATCGACCAAGGCGGCATTCCGCTTCAGCCGGGCGTGGCGCGCTTGATGCGCGAAGCGCGCGCGGCGGGGTTACGGCTGGCGATCGCCACGACGACGACGCCCGAGAACGTCACGAGTCTGCTCAAGGCCAGTCTTGCACCAGAGGCCGAGTCCTGGTTCGAGGTGATCGGCGCCGGCGACGTGGTGCCGAAGAAAAAGCCGGCGCCCGACATCTACCTTTGGGTGCTCGAAAAGATGAAGCTGTCGCCTGCCGCCTGTCTCGCCTTCGAGGATTCCGCCAACGGGCTGAAAGCGGCACTCGCCGCAGGCCTGCCGACCCTCGTGACCGAGAGCGAATACACCCTCGATCACGATTTCACGGGGGCTTTCGCAGTGCTCTCCGACCTGGGCGAACCCGACAAGCCTTGCGAGGTACGGCGCGGCGACATGCATGGCAAGACTTTCGTCAATGTCGAGCTGCTGCGCCTCTGGCACGAGGAGATCATCAGAAATCGATGATGGTCACGATAAAAACACGTGACTGTTATTTATGAACGATTTGCTTAAGATGCTTGCATTGCTTCACTGAAAACGACACACCACCACTTACGGAGGAAACCCACGATGGCACTCGATCAATCCAGCCGCTACGCCGATCTCTCCCTGAAAGAGGAAGACCTGATCAAGGGCGGCAAGCACATTCTCTGCGCCTACAAGATGAAGCCGAAGGCCGGCTATGGTTATCTCGAGGCCGCCGCGCACTTTGCCGCCGAGTCCTCGACCGGCACCAATGTCGAGGTGTGCACCACCGACGATTTCACCAAGGGCGTCGATGCGCTGGTCTATCACATCGACGAGGCCACCGAAGAGATGCGCATCGCCTATCCGCTCGATCTCTTCGACCGCAACGTCACCGACGGTCGCATGATGATGGTCTCGTTCCTGACGCTGACCATCGGCAACAACCAGGGCATGGGCGACATCGAATACGCCAAGATGTATGACTTCTACATGCCCAAGCGCGCCATCGAGCTGTTCGACGGCCCGGCCAAGGACATCTCCGACCTCTGGCGCATCCTCGGCCGCCCGATCAAGGATGGCGGCTACATCGCCGGCACCATCATCAAGCCCAAGCTCGGCCTGCGCCCGGAACCCTTCGCCCAGGCGGCCTATCAATTCTGGCTCGGCGGCGACTTCATCAAGAACGACGAGCCGCAGGGCAACCAGGTGTTCTGCCCGATGAAGAAGGTGATGCCGCTCATTTATGATGCCATGAAGCGCGCGATGGACGAGACCGGCGAGGCGAAGATCTTCTCCGCCAACATCACCGCCGACGATCACTACGAAATGATCGCCCGCGGCGAATACATCCTCGAAACCTTCGGCCCCGATGCCGACAAGGTGGCTTTTCTGGTCGATGGTTACGTCGGCGGCCCCGGCATGGTCACCACGGCGCGCCGTTACTTCCCGAACCAGTATCTGCACTACCACCGTGCCGGTCACGGCGCGGTCACCTCGCCGCAGAGCAAGCGCGGTTACACCGCCTATGTGCTGGCCAAGATGGCCCGTCTGCAAGGTGCCTCCGGCATTCACGTCGGCACGATGGGTTACGGCAAGATGGAGGGCGACAAGGATGACCGTGCGATCGCCTACATCATCGAGCGTGACGAGTTCCAGGGCCCGGCCTACTACCAGAAGTGGTATGGCATGAAGCCGACCACGCCGATCATCTCCGGCGGTATGAACGCGCTGCGCCTGCCTGGGTTCTTCGAGAACCTCGGCCACGGCAACGTCATCAACACCGCGGGCGGCGGCTCCTACGGTCACATCGATTCCCCGGCCGCCGGCGCCAAGAGCCTGCGCCAGGCCTACGAGTGCTGGAAGGCCAAGGCCGATCCGATCGAATGGGCGAAGGAACACAAGGAATTCGCCCGCGCCTTCGAATCCTTCCCGCACGACGCCGACAAGCTCTATCCGGGCTGGCGCGAAAAGCTCGGCATCCACAAGTAAGTCGATTTCGGGCACTCTCCCCGCTGCGGCGGGGATTTTTCGCTGGCAATTCCTGACTTTTCTGATCGGATAACGAGATGACCGACAAGACGCAATACCTCGTCAAGCAGGAACCCTTTTACCAGCCGCAGGGCAGGGAGGTCGAGCTCTTCGCGGCAGCCTATGCCGCGCGGCTGCCGGTGATGGTCAAGGGCCCCACCGGCTGCGGCAAGAGCCGCTTCGTCGAATACATGGCCTGGAAGCTCGAGAAGCCCTTGATCACCGTGGCCTGCAACGAGGACATGACGGCTTCCGACCTGGTCGGCCGCTGGCTTTTGGATGCCAACGGCACGCGCTGGCTCGACGGCCCGCTCACCACGGCGGCGAGGATCGGTGCGATCTGCTATCTCGACGAGATCGTCGAGGCGCGCCAGGACACCACGGTCGTCATCCATCCGCTCACCGATCATCGTCGCGTGCTGCCGCTCGACAAGAAAGGGGAACTCGTCGAGGCGCATCCCGATTTCCAGCTGGTGATCTCCTACAACCCCGGTTATCAGTCCCTGATGAAGGATTTGAAGCAATCAACGAAACAGCGCTTCACCGCCTTCGATTTCACCTATCCACCGCCGGAGCTCGAAACGACGATCATCGCCAGGGAAACGGGCCTCGCGGAAGGCACCGCGGCAAAGCTCGTCAAGATCGGTGAGATTGGCCGCAACCTCAAAGGCCACGGCCTGGATGAAGGCATCTCGACGCGCCTGTTGGTCTATGCCGCGACCTTGATCCGCCGCGGCGTGCCGGAGACCGATGCCTGCCGCATGGCGCTGGTGCGCCCGATCACCGATGACGCCGACATCCGCGCCACGCTCGACCACGCCATCGACGCCACGTTCGTTTGAGGTGGCCGTGTCGTCCGCCGATCCGGCGCTTACCAGCTACCAGCACCCGCTGATGCGGGAATACTGGGCGCGCCTCGACACGCGCTTTCCGCAAGTCGCCGAGGTGTTCGAGGAAATGATGGCGGAGGCCCTGCTCGTCATCGAGCGCTCCGACTTCGATGCCTATCTCGATGCGGCGCGATACCTGGGCAAGCTCGGCCGCGGGCCGGAGCCGATGCTGGTGTTCCTCGAAGAGTGGCCGTCGGTCGTGCGCGCGGTCGGTATGGCGGCCTTGCCTGCCGTGATGGACTTCGTGCGGGCAATGCAAAAATCCCCCAACGGCAAGGCGATCGGTGCTTTTTTGCAAACCCTCGCCGCGGTGGCACGGCGGCTGCAATCGCAGGAACAGCTCGAAACCTATCTCGCCATCGCACGCGAGCTGATGATGCGCACCACCGGCTCGATCCACGGCCATCATGCAACCTTCCCGAGTCCGGGACTGCCGCACTTCTTCGAGCAGGCGCCCAGGCTGCTCGACGTGTTGAGCCTGAAAGGGCTCAAGAACTGGGTCGAATACGGCATCCGCAACTACGGTCACCATCCGGAACGCCAGCAAGACTATTTCGCGCTGCGGCTGGCCGACAGCCGCGCGGTCTTGCAACGGGAGCGACATGGCACCTTGTTTGCCGACGTCGAACGCCAGCTCGATCTCTACTTGCGCGGGCTGTGGAATGAGGCCGACCATCTGGTGCCCTATTCGACGGCCTTCGATGAGCTGCGCAAGCCGATGCCTTATTTCGACAAGCTGGGTTTGCGCGTTCCTGACGTCTATGACGACGCTCGCGGTGTCTCCGGCATCGACCGCTATCGGGCGACGCTGGCTCACATGGTCGGCCACCGGCGCTGGAGCGAGGCCCAGATCGCCGACAACTGGAGTCCGTTCCAGCGCCTGGCGGTCGAATTTCTCGAGGACGCGCGCATCGATTGTTTGTTGATGCGCGAATACCCGGGATTGGCGCGCATCTTCCTCGCGCTGCATCCGAAGCCCGTGGAGGATGCCTGTGATCCCGAAACCACCTCCTGCCTGCGTCACCGGCTGGCGATGCTCTCGCGCGCCTGCCTCGATCCGGCGCACGGCTACCGCGAAGCGGCGATCAATGAGACGGTGGCGCGCTTTCATGCGCTGCTGGCTTCCGGTACGTCGAACACTACCGCAATCGCCGAGCTTGCGCTCGCCTATGTCGCGAAGACACGCCGCCAGAGCGACCAGTTGCCGAAGGTGCGCTTCGAGGACACCGAGGTCGATTACCGCGACGACAACCGGCATCTGTGGCGCTACATCGAGGATTCCGACGACGAGGAATTCTTCGACGATCCCGACAGGCGGCTGGCGAAGGAGTCCGAAATCGTCGGCCTGCCGCCGCGCCACTATCCGGAATGGGACTACGGATCGAAGACCTATCGCCCCGACTGGGTGAGTGTCTATGAAGCGCTGCATCCGTCGGGCAATCCGGCGGACATCGATCGCTTGCTCGCCAAACATGCCGCGCTCGCCAAGCATCTCAAGCGCTTGCTCGATCTTTTGAAGCCGCAGGACAAGGTGCGCATCCGCTATCAGGAGGAGGGCAGCGAGCTCGATCTCGACGTGGCGATCCGCTCGCTGATCGACTTCAAGGCCGGCAGCCAGCCGGAGCCGCGCATCAACATGAGTCATCGAACCGATGGCCGCAATATCGCCGTGCTGTTGCTCGTCGATCTTTCCGAATCGCTCAATCAGAAAGTCGGCGCTGGCGGAAATCGGAGCGTCCCGCCGGGCGCCGACTCACCTCGAGAGGTCGGCGCTGGCGGCACGGCACAAACCATCCTCGAACTGGGCCAGGAGGCCGTGTCATTGCTCGCCTGGGCGATCGACCGCCTCGGCGACCCGCTGGCGATCGCCGGTTTTCATTCCAACACGCGCCACGAGGTGCGCTATCTGCACCTCAAGGGCTTTTCAGAACGCTGGGACGACACGGTGAAGGCCCGCGTCGCTGCGATGCAGGCACGCTTTTCGACCCGGATGGGCGCGGCGCTTCGGCATGCCGGGCATTATCTTTCCGCCCGCAAGGCCGACAAACGTATCTTGCTCGTCTTGACCGACGGCGAACCGGCCGACATCGACGTCACCGATCCGGAGCATCTGAAGGCGGATGCAAAGAGGGCCGTCGAAGAGCTCGATGCGCAGGGGATTGCGAGCTTTTGTCTCTCGCTCGATCCGAAGGCCGACGACTACGTGCGCGAGATCTTCGGCCACCGCTGGCGGGTGCTCGATCGGATCGAGCGGCTGCCTGAGCAGTTGCCGATGCTTTACCTGAGCCTGACGAAATGAAAACAAACGCCAGCGCCGATAGTCGGCGCTGGTGCGAGGGCAAAAGAAAGCTATTGGGCCGTCTGGCTGGTAGAAGACGTAACCTTTTTAGTCGAGGACTTGGTTTTCGGCTTGGTGGTCGGTGCAGGGGCAGGTGCTGGCGCGGGTGCGCCATCGACCTGCAGCTTGCCGCCAGTGCCCAATCCCTGCCCTTGGACCTGCTGTGCCTTGTAATTTCGCAAAGCGCGGATCATCTGGTTGTAGGCGTCGGTAAAAGCCGCGACGACGACCTTGCCCTGAGGGGTATTCGAATAACCGCCGAGACCGGCGCCTGCGCCGCCGCCGATCAGCAAACCACCGAGACTGAAGTCGGTGTTCTTGGAAGCGCCTTGAGAAGCTGCAATCTGCACGCCGGATCGGTTGTCGATCAAGGTCAGCATCACGGCTGCCTCATTGGTGCGGATTGAACCGGCGATTGCGCCAATGAGTCCCAGTCCGCCGCTGACACCCGCCAAACCACCCCCAGCGCCACCCGTATTGCGTGCAGAAACGAGAACTTCAGGAGAAATGCTGTAATCCGCCGCAACCATCTGACCACCACCGAAATTGCTGCCAGCCCGGGCTTGACCCGCTCCGGCAATCTGTCGTTCGCGTTCCATCATTTGGAAGGCGCGGCCACGTTCGACCACGACGAAGCAATTGCTTTGCTGCATGAGCAAACGCAGCACGGGGGTAGTCGAACCGAGCTTGTATTCAGTGGTGAAAATACGATACCAGTCTGCAGTGGTTTCCTCGACCAGTGCTGCAGTACCTAACGGGCTATCGCATTTTTCGAGCTGGGTGTTGGCATTTTCAGCAGAGGACCCGGCTGCAGAGCCAGTGGCCACGGTTTCTGCATCCTTGGAGCCGATGGTAGGCCCGGTGCTGACGCAGCCAGCCATAAACAAGGCTATGAATATTGCGCTCGGGATGGAGTAACGAAAAGCAGGCATGGAAAGCTCCCCTTCTTGAAGTTGTCGAGTCCAAGTTGGCAAGTAAGCTCGCACCATGGGTAGGCGCGAAAACCATGGGTAGGCGCGAAAAAAATCCCCAACCCAACTATGCCAACCGCTGGAGTCGTCAAAAACCGCTGAAGATGTTCAGGGCACCCTTTTGAGGGCTTGGAAACCCCTTCTGCAGCAGTTTGACGGCGCCGATTATAGGTGGCTGTATTCCAGTTGTCATCCTGTGCCGAGCGGACAATCCCACGAGATGCTGCGCTGCAGCGGTAATCGTCTTATTCACACCATAAGAAAAAGTGACTTGTTCTTATGGGTGCTGTTCTTTAGAGTCCGCTTATCTGCACGGCGGCCCTGCTTGAGTCGGGTTGGAAGAGCAGGTCGCCGGCTAACCGTTTCTCCACTCCCTCTGGCGTTTAGCCAGTTTTGCCCCGCCCCCTCCGTAAGGCGGGGGCGGGGATTTTTCTCGGGCATGGGAATGCGGCCTGCAGATACCTAGAATAAGTCGTTTTTCACTGGCGGCCAACGATTAGGAGGGGAACATGGAAACAGGGCGCGTTACGCTGTCCCAGTTCATGAACGAATTTCAGCGGAAGATTCCCGGTACGACCGGGGATTTCACCGGCCTGCTCACCGATATCGCTACGGCGAGCAAGGTGATCGCCAACGTGGTCGGCAAGGGTGCGCTGATCGCCTCCGGCAAGGAGTTGAACCAAAAGATCGAGGCCTTGGCCAACGATGTCATGCTCCAGGCAGCGATGGCGACGGGCCATCTCGCTGCTATGGCTTCCGAGGACATCGATGGCATCGTCCAGGCCCAGCCGCGCGGCAAGTATCTGCTGGCGTTCGATCCTCTCAATGGTTCGGGCAATCTCGACATCAATTTCCAGACCGGCACGATCTTTTCGATCATGCGCGCGCCCGATCCGAAGCGCAAACCCAAAGAAGAGGATTTCCTGCAGCCCGGCAAGGAAATGCTCGCGGCAGGCATCGTCCAGTATGGCGCCTCGACACGACTGATCCTCACGACGGGCCACGGCGTGGATGGCTTCACCCTCGACCGTGAGATCGGCGAGTACATACTCACCCACCCGCAGATCAAGATTCCCACCGAGGCATCGACGTTTGCGATCAACGCGTCGAACGAGAAATACTGGGAACCGCCGGTGCGCCGCTATGTGCATGAGTGTATGCAGGGCAAGGATGGCCCACGCGGCAAGGATTTCGGCATGCGCTGGGTGGCGTCCTTGGTCGCCGAGGCCTACCGTATCCTGACGCGCGGCGGTGTGTTCCTCTATCCGCATGACGAACGCACCCGCGGGCAGGGCGGTCGCCTGGGTCTGATCTATGAGACCAGCCCGATCGCTTTCATCATCGAACAGGCCGGCGGTGCGGCAATCACCGGCAGAAACCGCATTCTCGACATCAAACCGTCCGAGTTGCACCAGCGTGCGCCGTTCATCTTCGGTTCGAAGGAAGAGGTGGAGCGCATCCACCGCTATCATCAGGAATACATCGAGGGCAAGGATCTGGAGAGCTACGACATGCCGTTGTTCTCGACCCGCAGCCTGTTCCGCTAGGATTCGTTTCATTTCTCCAGGAGACGCACATGTCGGTCAAGCACCCCATCATCGCCATCACCGGCTCGTCCGGCGCAGGCACGTCCACGGTGACGAAATCCTTCCAGCATGTTTTTCGCCGTGAAAAGATCACCGCCGCGATCATCGAGGGTGATTCCTTCCATAAATACGATCGCAAGCAGATGAAGGAAGTGGCCGCCGAGCAGGCCAAGAAGGGCAACAACCACTTCAGCCACTTCGGCCCCGAGGCCAACGAGCTCGAACTGCTCGAGCAGCTGTTCAAGCAATACGGCGAGACCGGCACCGGCAAGCGCCGCTACTACCTGCACAACCACGAGGAAGCTGCGCCCTGGAACCAGGAGCCGGGCACGTTCACGCCCTGGCAGGACCTGCCGCCCTCCGATCTGCTGTTTTACGAGGGCCTGCACGGCGCAGTGGTCACCGACAAGGTGAACGTCGCCCAGCATGCCGATCTCTTGGTCGGCGTGGTGCCGATCATCAACCTCGAATGGATCCAGAAGCTGATCCGCGACAAGGGGGCGCGCGGTTACTCGACCGAGGCGGTGGTGGACACGATCCTGCGCCGCATGCCCGACTATGTGAACTACATCACCCCGCAGTTCTCGCGCACGCATGTGAACTTCCAGCGCGTGCCGACCGTGGATACCTCGAACCCGTTCATCGCCCAGGATATCCCGACCCCGGACGAGAGCTTCGTCGTGATCCGCTTCGCCAACCCGAAGGGCATCGATTTCCCATATCTGCTGTCGATGATCCACGATTCCTTCATGTCGCGCCCCAACGTCATCGTCGTGCCGGGCGGCAAGATGGAACTGGCGATGCAGCTGATTTTCACGCCGATGATCCTGCGCCTGATGGAAAACAAGCGCCGCGCGATGGCGATCTGAGCATAGACACGCAAACCACGAACGAGGGGAATCGCGCATAATTACGCGTTTCCCCGGGAGGAAAATTTCATGTCTGCAACCTTCAGCGATTTCGAACCCCCTGTCTTCAACAACCTCACCAGCGCGATCCGCGCACTGGCCATGGATGCCGTCGAAAAGGCCAAGTCGGGCCATCCCGGCGCGCCGATGGGCATGGCCGAGATTGCCGAGGTGTTGTGGAACCATCATCTCAAGCACAACCCGGCCAATCCCAAATGGGCCAACCGCGACCGTTTCGTGCTCTCGAACGGCCACGGCTCGATGCTGCTCTATGCCCTACTGCACCTGACCGGCTATGACCTGACGATCGAGGACATCAAGCAGTTCCGCCAGCTGCACAGCAAGACGCCGGGTCATCCGGAATACGGCTATACGCCGGGTGTCGAGACCACCACCGGCCCGCTGGGGCAGGGCATCACCAACGCCGTCGGCATGGCGATGGCCGAAAAGTTGCTGGCTGCCCAGTTCAACAAGCCGGGGCATGAGATCGTCGATCACCGCACCTGGGTGTTCCTCGGCGACGGCTGTTTGATGGAAGGCATCTCTCACGAGGCCTGTTCACTCGCCGGCACGTGGGGTCTGGGCAAGCTGACCGCCTTCTGGGACGACAACGGCATCTCGATCGACGGCCATGTCGAGGGCTGGTTCACCGAGGATGTCTGCAAGCGCTTCGAGGCCTATGGCTGGCACGTGGTGCGTAACGTCAATGGCCACGATCCCGAGGCGATCCACCGGGCGATCGAGGAAGCGAAGAGCGTCACCGACAAACCCAGCTTCATCCAGTGCAAGACCATCATCGGCGCGGGTTCACCCAACAAGGCCGGCACGCATGACGTGCATGGTGCACCCTTGGGCGAGGCCGAAATCGCCGCCGCACGCCCGCACATCGGCTGGAACTTCCCGCCGTTCGAAATCCCCCAGGAAGTCTATGAAGCGTGGGATGCGAGGAAAAAGGGCGCGGTGCTGGAAGCTGACTGGAACCGCAAATTCGAGCACTATGCCAAGGCGTATCCCGCCGAGGCTGCCGAATTCAAGCGCCGCATGGCCGGCGAGCTGCCCGCCAACTGGCCAGAGATCGTGCGGCAGGCCATCGAGGCGATCAACGCCAAGGCCGAGACCGTCGCCACGCGCAAGGCGAGCCAGATCGCGATCAATGCCCTGGCACCCGCGCTCCCCGAATTCGTCGGCGGCTCGGCCGACCTCACCGGCTCGAACCTGACCAACTGGACGGGCTGCAAGCACGTCTTCCAGAAGGAGCCGGGCAATTACATTTCCTACGGCGTGCGCGAGTTCGGCATGGCGCACATCATGAACGGCATGGCGCTGCACGGCGGCATCCTGCCCTTCGGCGGCACCTTCCTGATGTTCTCCGAATACATGCGCAACGCCATCCGCATGTCGGCGCTGATGAAGCAGCGTGTGATCTATGTGTTCACGCACGACTCGATCGGTCTCGGCGAAGACGGCCCGACGCACCAGCCGATCGAGCAGATCGCCACGCTGCGCCTGATCCCGAACATGGATGTCTGGCGGCCGTGCGATACCGTCGAGACCATCGTCGCCTGGACCCAGGCGGTCGAGAAGCGCAACGGCCCCACTGCACTTTGCCTGTCGCGCCAGAACCTGCCGTTCATCAAGCGTGATGCCGCGACGATCGCCAACATCGCCAAGGGGGGTTATGTGCTGTCGCCGGCCAAGGGCAATGCGCGCGCGGTGATCATTGCCACCGGCTCCGAAGTCGATCTGGCACTGAAGGCGCAGGAGACGCTCGCCCAGCAGGAAATCCAAGTCACCGTCGTCTCGATGCCGAACACCAATGCCTTCGACCGCCAGGACCAGGCTTACAAAGACAGCGTGCTCCCCAAGGGGCTGCCGAAGATCGTCGTCGAAGCCGGCGTCACCGATGGCTGGTGGAAATACATCGGCGGCGAAGGCGCGGTGATCGGCATCGACCGTTTCGGCGAATCCGCCCCGGCCGGCGTGCTGTTCAAGGAGTTCGGCTTCACCGTCGCGAACGTCGTGAAGGCCGTCGAGCAATTCATTTGATCAAATCAAGACCAAGGAGAAACTCTCATGACCATCAAAGTCGGTATCAACGGATTCGGCCGCATCGGCCGCATGGCCTTCCGCGCCATCGCCAAGGATTTTCCTGAGCTCGAAGTCGTCGCCATCAACGATCTGCTCGAACCCGGCTATCTCGCCTACATGTTGAAGTATGACTCCGTGCATGGCCGCTTCAACGGCGACATCAAGGTCGACGGCAACAACCTCGTCGTCAATGGCAAGAAGATCCGCCTGACTGCCGAGAAAGATCCTGCCAACCTCAAATGGGGCGAAGTCGGCGTCGATGTCGTGATCGAATCGACCGGCTTCTTCCTCACCAAGGAAACCTGCCAGAAGCACCTCGACGCGGGCGCCAAGAAAGTCGTCCAGTCGGCGCCGTCGAAGGACGACACGCCGATGTTCGTCTATGGTGTGAACCATGAAAAGTATGCCGGTGAGACCATCGTCTCGGCTGCCTCCTGCACCACCAACTGCCTGGCGCCGGTCGCCAAGGTGCTGCACGACAAGTTCGGCATCAAGCGCGGCCTGATGTCCACCGTGCATGCCGCCACCGCAACGCAGAAGACCGTCGATGGCCCGTCCTCGAAGGACTGGCGCGGTGGCCGCGGCATTCTGGAAAACATCATCCCGTCCTCGACCGGTGCCGCCAAGGCCGTCGGCAAGGTGATCCCGGAGCTCAACAAGAAGCTCACCGGCATGGCCTTCCGCGTACCGACCTCCGATGTCTCCGTGGTCGACCTGACCGTCGAGCTGCTCAAGGAAGCCACTTACGAAGACATCTGCAAGGCGATGAAGGAAGCCTCGGAATCCGGTCCGCTGAAGGGTGTGCTCGGCTACACCGACGAGAAGGTCGTCTCCACCGACTTCCGCGGTTGCAGCCAGCCCTCGATCTTCGATGCCGAAGCCGGTATCCAGCTCGATCCGACCTTCGTCAAGGTCGTGTCCTGGTATGACAACGAGTACGGCTACACCTGCAACATGCTGCGCTTCGTGAAGCACGTCGCCAGCAAGTAAGGAGATCCGCCATCCAAGCGTTGCGCCGTCATCACGGCGCAATGCTTCAGTGGTTGATTTCGAAAATAGGACTTGGGAGACAACAATGGCCAAATTCATCCGCATGACCGACCTCGATCTCAAGAACAAGCGCGTCTTCATCCGCGCCGATCTGAACGTGCCCGTCAAGGACGGCAAGGTCACTTCCGACGCGCGCATCACCGCCTCGCTGCCGACCATCGAATTCGCGCTGAAGGCGGGCGCCCGGGTGATGGTGACCTCGCATCTGGGGCGGCCGACCGAAGGCGAATTCAAGCCGGAAGATTCGCTCGCGCCTGTAGCCGAGGTGATGTCTGCCAAGCTCGGCAAGCCGGTGCGCCTGATCCAGAACTGGGTCGATGGCGGCTTCGAGGTCGCACCCGGTGAAGTCGTGCTGCTGGAAAACTGCCGTGTTAACAAAGGCGAGAAGAAGAACGCCGAGGAGACGGCGAAGAAATACGCCGCCCTGTGCGACATCTTCGTCATGGATGCCTTCGGCACCGCGCATCGTGCCGAGGCCTCGACCTACGGCATCGCCCAGTTCGCGCCGGTGGCCTGCGCCGGCATCCTCGTCGCCCAGGAACTCGAAGCGCTCGACAAGGCGCTGGCCAACCCGGCGCGGCCGATGGTGGCGATCGTCGGTGGCTCGAAGGTCTCCACCAAGCTGACGGTCCTCGAAGCGCTGTCGGAAAAGGTCGACCAGCTCGTCGTCGGCGGCGGTATCGCCAACACCTTCCTGGCCGCGACTGGCAAGAACGTCGGCAAGTCATTGTGCGAGACGGATTTGATTCCCACCGCCAAGAGCCTGATGGAAAAGATGGCCAAGCGCGGCGCCTCGATTCCGATCGCCGTCGATGTCGTCGTCGGCAAGAACTTCGATGCCAACGAGCCGGCGGTGCTGAAGAACGCCGATGAAGTGGCGGATGACGACATGATCTTCGACATCGGCCCGAAGAGCGCCCAGCAGCTGGCCGACATCATCATGCAGGCGGGCACCGTGGTGTGGAATGGTCCGGTCGGCGTATTCGAGTTCGATCAGTTCGGCAACGGCACGAAGAAGCTCGCCGAGGCGATCGCCGCGACCAAGGCCTTTACGCTCGCCGGCGGCGGCGACACCATCGCCGCGATCCAGAAGTATGGGATTTACGACAAGGTGTCCTACATCTCCACCGCCGGCGGCGCCTTCCTCGAATATCTCGAGGGCAAGGTGTTGCCGGCCGTCGAGATCCTCGAAAAGCGCGCCCAAGGCTGAAACCCACCGCAGAATGGGCCGCCAGCGTGCGGCCCGTCATCCCTTCCATGCAACGTGCCACCAAAATCGTCGCGACACTCGGCCCGGCCTCGACCGATGCCGAGACGATCGACAGGCTGGTTGCTGCCGGTATCGACATCGTACGCCTCAACTTTTCGCACGGCAGCCTCGACGATCATCGTCTGAGACTCGAACGATTGCATGAAGCGACGCGCAGACAAGGCCGCACCATCGCGGTGATGGCCGACCTGCAAGGGCCGAAGATCCGCATCGGCAAGTTCGCCGGCAGCAAGATCGTGCTCAAGCCCGGCCAGCACTTCATTCTCGATGCGGAATGCACGCTGGGCGACTCTGAGCGCGTCGGCCTCGATTACCCTGAACTGGTCGACGATGTCGTGCCGGGCGACATCCTGCTGCTCGACGACGGTCGCATCGTCATGGAGGTCCTCTCGGTGCAGGAGGCGGAGATCCACTGCGTGGTGCGTCAGGGCGGCGAGTTGTCGAACAACAAGGGCATCAACAAGCAGGGCGGCGGACTGTCGGCGCCGGCGCTGACGCCCAAGGACATGGAAGACATCCAGAGCGCCGCGGGCTTGCAGGTCGATTACGTCGCCGTCTCGTTCCCCAAGAGCGGGGCCGATCTGCGGCTGGCGCGCAAGCTGCTCGGCAAGGCGGGCTCCCAGGCATTGGTGATCGCCAAAATCGAGCGTCGCGAGGCGATCGACAATCTCGACGACATCCTCCACGCCTGTGACGGCGTGATGGTGGCACGCGGCGATCTGGCCGTCGAAGTCGGCGATGCCGCCGTGCCGGCACTGCAGAAGAAGATCATCCGTCAGGCGCGGGCAATGAACAAGTTTGCCATCACCGCCACGCAGATGATGGAATCGATGATCCACTCACCGGTGCCGACGCGCGCCGAAGTGTCGGATGTCGCCAATGCGGTGCTCGACGGCACCGATGCGGTGATGCTCTCGGGCGAGACCGCCGCAGGCGCATATCCGGTCGAGACCGTGCAGGCGATGGCGCGCATCTGCTATGAAGCGGAGAAGTCGATGGACCCGGCCGCGCTCGATCGTCATTTCCTCGATCTGGTGTTCACCCGCATCGATCAGTCGATCGCGATGGCAGCCCTGTTCACCGCCCACCACCTGAAGGTCAAGGCGATCGCTGCGCTGACGCAGACCGGCTCCACTGCGCTGTGGATCTCCCGGCTCAACTGCAATGTACCGATCTATGCCTTGACGAACGACATCCGCACGCGTTACAAAGTCGCTGTCTATCGCGGCGTGTATCCCCTGATGACCCGTTACCAGGGGCATGATCGCGACGAACAACTGTTCGAGGCGGAGGAAGAGCTGATCCGTGCCGGCGCCGTCGAGGTCGGCGACCTGATCGTCATCACCTGTGGCGAACCGATCGGCCAGCCCGGTGGCACGAATACCCTGAAAATCATCCGGGTCGGCGAACACCGTCCCGCCTAGTTCAACCGTACATCAACCCAAGCGAAGAGGAGACTTCCATGCCACTCGTATCGATGCGCCAACTACTGGACCATGCTGCCGAACACGGCTATGGCCTGCCCGCGTTCAACGTCAACAACCTCGAACAGATCCAGGCCATCATGGAGGCCGCCGAGGAAACCAACAGCCCGGTCATCATGCAGGGTTCGGCCGGCGCTCGCAAATATGCCGGCGAAGCTTACCTGCGCAAGCTCATCGAAGCCGCGATCGAAACCCATCCCGACATCCCGATCGTCATGCACCAGGACCACGGCGCGAGCCCAGCGATCTGCATCCAGGCGATCCGTTCCGGCTTCTCCAGCGTGATGATGGACGGCTCGCTGATGGAGGACGCGAAGACCCCTTCCACCTTCCAATACAACGTCGAGGTCACCCGCAAGGTGGTCGAGATGTCGCATGCCATCGGCGTTTCCGTCGAGGGTGAGCTGGGTTGCCTGGGCTCGCTGGAAACCGGTCAGGGCGAGAAGGAAGACGGCCACGGCGCCGAGGGCAAGCTCTCGCACGATCAATTGCTCACCGACCCGAACGAAGCCGCCGAGTTCGTCAAACTCACCGGCGTCGATGCGCTGGCGATCGCGATCGGCACCTCGCACGGTGCCTACAAATTCACCCGTCCGCCCACGGGCGCGGTGCTCAGGATCGACCGCATCAAGGAAATCCACGCCAAGCTGCCCAACACCCACCTGGTGATGCACGGCTCGTCGAGCGTACCGCAGGACTGGCTCAAGATCATCAACGAGAATGGCGGCGAAATGGGCGCGACCTACGGCGTGCCGGTCGAGGAAATCGTCGAGGGTATCAAGAACGGCGTGCGCAAGGTGAACATCGACACGGATCTCCGCATGGCCTCCACCGGCGCGATCCGCCGTTACCTGAATACCGACCGCAAGAACTTCGACCCGCGCAAATATCTCGCCGAAGCCAGAAAGGCGATGAAGGAAATCTGCAAGGCGCGTTACGAGGCGTTTGGTTGCGCCGGCATGGCGAGCAAGATCAAGGCGATCCCGCTCGAGAAGATGGCCGAGCGGTATAAGAAGGGTGAGCTGACCGCTGTCATCAAATAAGCGCTCGTGAAAAATTCTGCTGCGCTTGCCATCTTGGGGTCGGGCGGTGCTCGCCATCCTCGTGTATTGCCATATACACTCCGGTGGCTGCGCTCCGGCCTCCCCCAACCTGGCTGCGCTCGCGACGAATTTTTTCACGAGCTCTGAGCTTTCCCAGTCAGAGTGGACAACAAGGGCCGCGCAAGCGGCCCTTTTACATCTGGAACAGCCGCGCGAGTTCAGCGCCGGGCGAGGGCGCGCGCATGAAGGCTTCGCCGACCAGGAAGGCATGCACCCCATGCGCCTTCATCAGCGCGACATCGCTGGGCTGCAGGATGCCGGATTCGGTGACGACGATGCGGTCTGACGGGATGCGGGGAAGCTGCGCGAGTGTGGTATCGAGGCTCACCTCGAAGCTGCGCAGGTTGCGGTTGTTGATGCCGACGAGTGGCGTCCTGAGCTTGAGCGCGCGGTCGACTTCGCCCGCGTCATGACTTTCGACCAAGACGGCCATACCAAGCGAGAGCGCGAGGTCTTCGAGTTCGCGCATCTGGCTGTCTTCGAGTGCGGCGACGATCAAGAGGATCGCATCCGCCCCCATCGCACGGGCTTCATAGACCTGATACGGGTCGATGATGAAGTCCTTTCTCAGCACCGGTAGAGAGCAGGCGGCGCGGGCTTGCTGCAGATATTCGGGCGCGCCCTGGAAGAATTGCCGGTCGGTGAGCACCGACAGACAGGCGGCGCCATGGCGCTCATAATCCGCAGCAATCTCGGCAGGACGGAAATCCGGCCGGATCACGCCTTTCGAGGGGCTGGCCTTTTTGATTTCGGCGATCACTGCCGTCCCGCCAGCGCCGACTTTGCGAGTTGAGTCGGCGCCCGGCGGGACGTCCTCATTCCCGCCAGCGCCGATTTTTGCGCGGATCGCGCCAACGAAGTCGCGCGGAGCCGGCTGACCCTCGGCCTCGGCGCGGACCGCTGCGAGTGGCTTGGCGGCTTGCGCGGCGGTGACTTCCGCGCGTTTGGCGGCGAGGATCTTGTTCAGGATATCGCTCATAAACGGTTGAATTCCTCAGGACTGAGGCCGGCCTGCTTGAGTATGCTGCGAAAGGTGCCAGTTGGCACGTCACCCGGATGCATTGCAATGTAAGTCATTCGGCCATCCGGATGACGCAAAATCTTGTGCGAGCCAGTCTGCCGCACCTCGACGAAACCGGCGCGCAACAGGCGGCGCAGGATTTCACGTGCCGACCAGGGCATCGTCGAGTTCGACGTGCGCGAAATACGAATCCATCTCGCGAGGAATCGGCTCGCCGCGAGCCTTTCTTTCTTCGACCCACGCCGTGAGCAACTCGCGCGCGGCCGCCTTGGCCCCATCGATGCCCAGGCCGTGGGTGGTCAGGTCGAGGGCCGGAATATGCGCGTAGTAATACCCTGGCGGAAAGTCCGGATCGGTGACGGCTTCGATGAGTATGGAATATTGCATGGCGACAATCTGAAGGATGGGTCGATTCTAACAACCGGCGAGCTGGCGGGTGCAGGCGACGAATTCTTCGAGCTTCGCCAAGGCACGGCCGCTTTCGATGGTCTCTCGTGCGCGTGCGATGCCCGAGGCGATGTCGGGGACGAGGTTGGCGGCATAAAGCGCCGCGCCGGCGTTCAAGCAAACGATTTCCAAAGCCGGACCCGGCTGATTGTGCAGCACGCCCAGGAGCCTTCCTTTCGATTCCGCGGCATCGGCCACGCGCAGGTTGCGCGTGGCGATCATCGCCAGCCCGAAATCTTCGGGATGGATTTCGTATTCGCGAATCTCGCCGTCCTTCAATTCGCCGACCATCGTCGCGGCGCCGAGCGAGATTTCGTCCATGCCGTCCTTGCCATGGACGACCAATACGTGCTGCGCGCCGAGCTCCTGCATCACGCGCACGCAGATACCCACCAGGTCTGGATGGAAGACGCCGAGCAGTGAATTGGGCGCGCCGGCCGGGTTGGTGAGCGGCCCGAGGATGTTGAAGATGGTGCGCACGCCCATCTCACGCCGCACCGGCGCGACGTTCTTCATCGCCGGATGGTGGTTGGGCGCGTACATGAAACCCATGCCGGTCGTTTTGATGCATTCGGCCACCTGCGGCGCCTGAAGATCGATCTTCGCGCCCAAGGCTTCCAACACATCGGCGGCGCCGGATTTCGACGACACGCTACGGTTGCCGTGCTTGGCGACCGTGGCACCCGCCGCGGCCGCAACGAAGGCGGCGGCGGTGGAGATATTGAAGGTATGCGAGCTGTCGCCGCCGGTGCCGACGATGTCGACGAAATGCGGGTTGTGCGGCACCTCGACCCGGGTGGCGAGCTCGCGCATCACCTTCGCCGCGGCGGTGATCTCGCCGATGGTTTCCTTTTTCACGCGCAAGCCGGTGAGGATCGCGGCGATCATCACCGGCGAGACCTCGCCCTTCATGATCTGCCGCATCAGGTGCAGCATCTCGTCGTGAAAGATCTCGCGATGTTCGATGGTGCGCTGGAGCGCTTGCTGAGGTGTGATCATGTCATTTCCCCTCGAGGAAGTTCTTGAGCAGGGCATGACCATGCTCGGTCATGATGGATTCGGGATGGAACTGCACGCCCTGAAGGGCGAATTCCTTGTGACGGATGCCCATGATCTCGCCATCGTCGGTCCAGGCGGTGACCTCGAGACAGGCCGGCAGCGTGTCGCGGCGGATCGCCAGCGAGTGATAGCGCGTGGCATGGAACGGATTGGGCAAGCCGCTGAAGATACCGACATTGGCGTGATGCACCGCCGAGATCTTGCCGTGCATCAGTTGCTTGGCGTGGATGATCTCGCCGCCGAAGGCGTAGCCGATGCTTTGATGTCCGAGACAGACGCCGAGGATCGGCAGCTTGCCGGCGAACGTCCTGATCGCTTCGACCGAAATCCCCGCTTCCTTCGGCGAGCAGGGGCCGGGGGAGATGACCAGATAATCGGGGTTCATCGCCGCGATTTCCTTCACGGTGATCGCGTCGTTGCGAAACACGCGCACCTCCTGCCCGAGTTCGCCGAAATACTGCACGAGGTTGTAGGTGAAGGAGTCGTAGTTGTCGATCATCAAGAGCATGGGATGTCCGCTTTCCGGTCGGGTCATGATGCGAAATCGCCATTTTCCCTCAGAAGCGGGCACCGTGGCACCCCGGGTTCATTTCGCGCCTTGCTTGAAGCGTGCCGGATCGAGATCGTGACGGGCCAGCAGCTTGTAAAACTCCGTGCGATTGCGCCGGGCGATGCGGGCCGCCTGGGCGACATTGCCGCAAGTGGTTTTCAGCAGCTGCACCAGATAGTCGTATTCGAATGCCTTGCGCGCGTCGTCGAAAGCGGCCATTTCCCGTGCATTCTCCTCGGTCAGCAGACGCCGCACCAGCGAGGCCGGAACGAGCGGCGTGACTGCCAAGGCCAGCGCCTGTTCGACGATGCTGCGCAGCTGGCGCACATTGCCTGGCCACGGCGCCTCGCACAGCAGGGTCATGGCCTCGGGGGAAAAGGCCTGCGCGGTCTTGTCTCTCGCTTGCGCGGTGAAATGGGCGATGAGCAGCGGAATGTCACCGCGCCGTGCCGCCAGACCGGGCAGGGTCAGCGTATTGCGCATCAGGCTGTAGTAGAGATCGGCGCGGAAACGGCCTTCATGGACAGCCGTTTCCAGCGATGGGTGCGCCGTCGCGATGATGCGCGCGGCACAGCGCCGGCCCTCGAAAAGGCCGGCTGCAGCGATGCGAGCCTGCAGGCGGGCTTGCAGGTTTGCTGGCAGCCGCTCGATTTCGTCGAGCAACAGGGTGCCTGCCTCATCGAGTGCCGCGTTGAGAAGGGCATCTGCATCCGTGCCGGTCAATCCGGAGCAGGGCACCACCCGGAACGGCTGGTCGGCACGTTGGCTGCATTGGTGCATCGCGCGGGCCAGCAGCTCCTTGCCGCTGCCGGGCGGACCCTTGATGAGGAGCGGCTGCGGGTCGTCGGCGAGACGGTGGGCGGCACGCAGCAGCTCATCCATCACCGGATCGGCGGAGATGATTTCGCGGCGCCATGCCGCATTGTCGCGTTCCGGCGCGATCGGCGGCGAGAGCGTGATCGCCGCGGCGATACGCGCCAGGAGCTCGCGGCCATCGAAAGGCTTGGTGAGAAAACTGAACACGCCGCGCTGGGTGGCCGCCACCGCATCGGGGATGGTGCCGTGGGCGGTGAGGATGATCACCGGCACGCTCGGTGCTTCGGCATGCAGGCGCTCGAACAGCGCGTGGCCATCCATGCCGTCCATGCGCAGATCGGTGACGACGACACGCGGCCGTTCGGCGCGGAAGATCGCCAGGGCCTCTTCTCCGCAGGACGCCTGGGCGACCGTATAGCCGGCCGAGGAAAGACGCATCGTGATCAGCGCCAGCAGATCGGGGTCGTCATCGACGACGAGGATGCGGGCGCCCGTGTTGCCGTTCATCGACGGATCGCCCGTTGCAGCGTTTCGCGATCGATGCGACGCAGCGCTTCTACCTTCTTTTCGAGCGCGGCGACTTTGGCTTCGAGCTCCTCGACCTTGCGTTGTTCCTCGCGTAGCAGGCGCTGTCGCTCCGCCACTTGGCCGAGCAATTTTTGTTTCTCGTCCTCGCAGCGGCGTTGGAGCTCGGTGAGCTGATAGACGAGCTGCAATTTTTCGTCTTCCGCTTTGCGCAGTTCCTCACGCAGCATTTGCATTTCGTCCGCCGTGGCAGCACCCTGCCCGGTCAGCTGAGCACAACCGGCCAGCAGCAGCGGGGACATCAGCAAAAGGAGGCGGGGCAGGTTCATGGCATTTCGATAGTGAGGGGCAAGGTGACGCGGAAATGCGTGGCCGCCTCGTCGGGCAGATATTCGAGCGTGCCGCGATGGGCGGCGACGAATTCGCGCGCGATGGCCAGACCGAGGCCGACGCCGGTAACCGATTTCGCGGCCGGGCCGCGATAGAACGGTTCGAAAATCATTTTACGCTCCTCCTCGGGTACGCCCGGGCCCTCGTCGAAAACGTCGAGCACCGCATTTTGCTGGGCGCGGGACAGCTCGATGCGGATCGTGCCGCGCGGTGGCGAGAACTTGACGGCATTCGACAGCAGGTTGTCGATGATCGTCGTGATCTCTTCGCGGCCGCCGACGACGGTCAGCGGGGCGAGCCGGCCGGTGATGCGCAGCTGCTTGTCGCGTGCGGCGAGCTTGTGGGTCGCCAAAATCTGCTGGATCAGTTCGTCGAGCCGCAGGTTTTCGGGCTCGATGCGGTCGCGCACGTGCTCGGCCTGTTGCAGCTTGAGCAACCCGTCGATCAGCGCCTGGAGCCGCAGGACGTTGCCCTGCATGATGCTGGCGATCTGTTCCTGCTGAATCGACAGTTCTCCCGCCACGCCTTCGGCGATCAGACTCGTGCCTTCGCGTAGCGCGGCGAGCGGAGTCTTCAGCTCATGCGAAACATGCCGGAGGATGCGCGTGCGTTCTTCCTGCAAGGCGAGCATGCGCCGACGCAACCAGTCGAGCCGTTTGCCGATCCAGCGCAGATCGTCCGTGCCCTTGAGCTCGATCGGCCGTTCCAGCAGATTGTTGCCGAGAGCGATCACGGCGCGCTCGACGCCGCGGAACAGCTGCGCGACCGTGCGCTGCCCGGCCCAGAACAGCAACAGTGCGGCAAGCAGGGCCAACACGATGGCGATCAGCAGCTGCTGTTGCAGCCGTTCTGCTTCGTTGCGGAAGGTCTGGCGTTCCGCTTCGCTGAGCCGGTCGATTTCCTTGACCAGGCCGCTGATACGGCCTTTGAGGGTCTCGAATGTGTTCAGCATCGGTTGCACGTCATGTGCGTCGGCCAACAGCGCGGGGTGCGCGGCGGCTTCGAGTGCGCGCATGGCGCGTACTTCGTCGCTCAGCGATGTGAGCAGCGGCAGACGGACGAGTTCATCCAGATGCGAGCCCCATTCCTTTTGTGCCAGCAGATAGTCGTCGATCAGCGACGGGTCTTGCAATGCCTCGTATTGCCGCAGCAGGCGCTCCATCGTGAGGATGTCCTCGTCGAGCTCCCAGGCGAGCCGCGTGGCTTCGGCCGTCTCGAGCATCGAGACGGCGC
Organism: Sulfuricystis thermophila; assembly: GCF_004323595.1. GTDB lineage: Bacteria > Pseudomonadota > Gammaproteobacteria > Burkholderiales > Rhodocyclaceae > Sulfuricystis > Sulfuricystis thermophila. The sequence goes on along the minus strand of NZ_AP019373.1, from coordinate 2,099,053 downwards.
TGCGCTCTGACAACCCCGTCAGGCTGGCCGAGGCGAAGGCGATCGCGATCAGCAGCGGCAGGGCCGTCAGCAGCCAGCCGGTCAGGATCAGGCGCAGAAAGGAGCGCGGGTAGAGGTTCATGGCGCCGCAATCGTAAGGAATCGGCCGGCTCGGGAAAAGTGTCGGGTGTCGACGACAGTGGAAACACTTTACCGCATTCAGCAATATCCGCCCCGCGGTTCGCTGCCAGGAGGGCCGTCATCTGCCGCTGGATGCAGGCGGCGTTCGTCACATCGAGAAAAAGGAGTTTCCATGAAGCGAAGAAACATCTTGTGCGTTTTGGCATGCAGCCTGGCGACCATGCCCGTTATCGCCCAGACCACCGCGGCCGCGCCGCCGGCGGGGCGACTGCTCGCGTCGAATTGCTTCCAGTGCCACGGCACCAACGGCAGCGGCGGCGTGGAAAAGATCGCCGGCAAGTCGGCGAGCGAAATCGTCAAGGAGCTCAAGGAAATGCAGCAGAAATCGCCGCCGAAGATGATGGACATGCATGCGCGCGGCTATACCGATGCCGAAATCAACCAGCTTGCCAATTACCTGGCAACCCTACGCTGAGGAGGAACGGACCATGATCGATCGCAGAAAATTCATCCAATGGGCCGGCGCCTCGGGAATCGGTTTTTCTTTGGCAGGCTGGAGTGTGTTGGCCCATGCGGACAAAAAGAGGACTTCGACGACGACCACGACGACTGCGGCTGCGGTGCCGAGCAATACAGGCATCAAGGGTCGGGTCGTCGTCATCGGCGGCGGCATGGCCGGTGCGACGGTGGCCAAATATCTGCGCTTGTGGGGCGGCAGCGGGGTGAGCGTCACGCTGATCGAGCGCGACTCGGCTTATACCTCGAACATCATGAGCAACCTGGTGCTGAACGGCAGCCGTACCATCACCTCGTTGCAATATGGCTACGGCAACCTGGCGAGCCGCTATGGGGTGAAGGTCGTCAAGGGCGAGGTGCTGACCATCGATCCGGTCGGCAAGAAGGTCGTCCTCGCCGGCGGCACCAGCTATGCCTATGACCGGCTGGTGATCGCGCCGGGCGTCGATTTCGACATCCTGCCCGGCCTCGAGACCGCCGCGGCACAGGCCAAGGTGCCGCACGCCTGGAAGGCCGGTCCGCAGACCACGGCGCTGCGCAACATGATCACGGCGATGCCCAACGGCGGCGTCTTCGTAATGAGCATCCCGGCCAAGCCCTATCGCTGCCCGCCCGGGCCTTATGAGCGCGCCTGCATCGTCGCCGACTGGCTGAAGACCAACCGGCCCGGCTCGAAGGTGATCGTGCTCGATGCCAACCCGGGCATCACCGCCGAGGTCAATGCCTTCACCGACGCCTTCTACAACGTCCATGCCGGTGTGATCGAATATCAGCCGGGGGTGACGATCAACAGCGTCGATGCGACGACGATGACGGTCAACACCAACATCGGCAACATCCGCGGAAACGTGCTCAACCTGATTCCGCCGCATCGCGCCAGCAAGGTGATCTCGGCCAACGGACTGACCAACACGGCGGATGGCCGCTGGACGGCGGTGGATGTGCTGTCCTATGAGTCGAAGACGGCGCCAGGCATCCATGTCATCGGCGACGCTTCCGCGACGACCCAGCCCAAGGCCGGCCACATCGCCAACCAGGAAGCCAAGGTCTGCGCCGACGCGATCCTGCGCCTGCTCTCCGGTCAGCCGCTCGATCCATCGCCGCACACCAACTCGGCCTGCTATTCGCCGATCACCGCGACGACCGCTTCCTGGCTGACGGCAAACTTCCGTTACGACGCAACGACGGCGACGATGGTGCCGGTGCCGGCCTCCTCCGGCGAAGCCGCGGCGCGTTCGACGAAGAACTTCAGCGAGATGGGCAAGTGGTTCACCGCGCTGATGGGGGACACCTTCGCATGACGAAAACGCGCGGCTTCACGCTCCTCGAACTGCTGGTGGTGGTCGCGATCATCGGTCTGCTCGTCGCCTACGTGGGGCCGCGCTATGCCGCCCAGATCGGCAAGTCCGAGATCACCGTGGCCCGCGCCCAGATGGAGGCGCTGGCCAAGGCGCTCGATACTTACCGTCTCGATACCGGCCATTATCCTTCCGCGGTGCAGGGCCTCGCGGCCCTGCGCGAGCGGCCGGCCGGCGAGGCGAAATGGAACGGCCCTTATCTGCAAAAGGACGTTCCGGCGGATCCCTGGGGCCGGCCCTATGTCTATCGGGTGCCCGGCCGGAAGGGCGATTACGAACTCGTTTCTTATGGCCGCGACGGTGCGCCCGGCGGCACGGGCGACAACGCGGACATCGTGTATTGAGATGCGCTTCGCAGTGCGTGCCATCGGTGCTCACGGTGTGGTGAGCCTCGCGATCGATGCCGCGGATGCGGCCTCTGCGCGCGAGCAGGTGTTGGCCCAGGATCTGCGGCCATTGTCGGTGGCCCCGTCACGAAGCGTATTGCCAGACCGTCGCAGTGCGTTTCCGCTGGCCTTGTTCAGCCAGGAACTGCTCGCGCTGCTCGAAGCCGGCCTGACGCTCACCGAGGCCATCGAGGCGCTCTGTGACAAGGAGCCGCGCAGCGCGACACGGAGCGTGCTCGAACGGCTGCTGCGCGACTTGCGGGAAGGTCAGCGCTTTTCTGCCGCCCTCGAACGGCAGCCCGAACATTTCCCAGCGCTCTACGTCGGCCTGATGCGGGCGGCGGAACGCACATCCAGCCTGCCGACCTCGCTGGCCCGTTATCTCGAATACCACGGCCAGCTCGACATCATCCGCGGGCGGTTGGTCAGCGCGTTGATCTATCCGGCGATCCTGCTGGTGGTCGGCGGCGCCGTCACGGCCTTTCTGCTCGGCCACGTCGTGCCGCGTTTTGCCGGCATCTACCAAGGCACCGGGCGCGATCTGCCCTGGCTCTCGCAGCAGCTGATGGCCTGGGGCGGTTTCGCCGCCGATCATGGCCGGCTGCTCGCCATCGCTGCGCTCGCGGCACTGGCCGCTTCAATCGTCGCTGCCCGCGCCTGGTGGGCCAGCGGTGGCGCACAACGTTTCGCCCGCCGTCTGCCCGGCATCGGCTCGACACTCGTGTTGCTCGAGCTGGCGCGTCTGTATCTCGCGCTCGGCACGCTGCTCGATGGCGGCCTGCCGATCCTGCCGGCCATGCGGCTTAGCGAGGGTCTGCTGTCACCGGAAATGCTGTTGCGTCACCATGCCGCCGCGGCCGCGATCGAACGCGGTGAGAGCGTCTCGCAGGCCTTCGCGGCGGCCGGCCTCGTCACCCCCGTCGCGTTGCGGCTGTTGCGCGTCGGCGAGCGCAGCGGGCGGCTGGGCGAGATGCTCGGTCGCGCGGCACGCTTCCACGATGGCGAGATCGCCCGCCGCATCGACGCCTTCGCCCGCGCTTTCGAACCGTTGCTGATGGCGGCGATCGGCCTCGTCGTCGGCACGATCGTCGTGTTGCTCTATCTGCCGATCTTCGATCTCGCCGGGAGCCTGCAATGAACGCGCCCGACGATGTCCGGGTTTGGGCAGGCGCCGATTTCACGGTGCTGACGCTGTTTCAGCTGCACCGGCTGCAGCCGCTGTTCGGACGCGTGCCGCTCGCCGAGGCCCGCGTGCGGCGCTGCGCGTTGTTGCGTGATGGCCGGCAGCTGATCGGGGTGTGCGACGACCCGCTCGACGCCGACCGGCAGCGTTGGCTCGAGGCCCGCGCCGGCCGGCCGGTCGAATGGTATCTCGTCGCTCCGGACGATCTCAGCGCCTGGTTCGACAAGCAGATGGAAACGGCCTCGGCGCTGGCGGACATCGCCACGCAGAAAGTCGGCGCTGGCGGGACGGCACCCGCTGAAAAGGAAGTCGCGGTGAGTGCGCTGCCGCGCGACGACAGCCCGGTCGTGCGCCTCATCAATTCGACGCTGCACGATGCGCTGCGGCTCGGTGCCAGCGACGTCCATCTCGAGGCGACGCCGCAGGGCCTCGTCGTGCGTTACCGCATCGATGGCGTGCTCGAACGCATCGGCGAAGCCTCCGGCCGCGACACCGCCGAACAGGCGATCTCACGCCTCAAGGTGCTCGCCGAGCTCGACATCGCCGAACGGCGCATCCCGCAGGACGGCCGCTTCGCGGTGCGCTTCGCCGGTCGCCGCGTCGATCTGCGGCTGTCGATCATGCCGAGCCTCCACGGTGAGGATGCCGTGCTGCGCATCCTCGACAAGCGCCGGCTGGTGGCCGATGGCGAAACGCTCAGTCTCGATCGGCTCGGCTTCGCGACCGACGAACTGGCTCAGATCCGTGCGTTGGCGGCGCTGCCTTACGGCATGCTGCTGGTCACCGGCCCGACCGGCAGCGGCAAGACGACGACCCTGTATGGCGTGCTATCGGAGATCCACACCGGCCAGGACAAGATCGTCACCATCGAAGACCCCGTCGAATACGAGCTGGCCGGCGTGCTGCAGATTCCCGTCAACGAAAAGAAGGGGCTCACTTTCGCCCGTGGCCTGCGCTCGATCCTGCGCCACGACCCCGACAAGATCATGATCGGCGAGATCCGCGACGCCGAGACCGCCGAGATCGCCGTGCAGTCGGCGCTCACCGGCCATTTGGTGCTCTCGACGGTGCATGCCAACAACGTCTTCGACGTCTTCAACCGCTTCGCCCATCTGGGCATCGATCCCTATGCCCTGACTTCGGCGCTCAATGGCGTCTGGGCGCAGCGCCTGCTGCGCACCGTCTGCCCGCATTGCGCCGAAGCCGTGGCGCCTTCTCCACGCGCACTCGCCACACTACGCCTGCCCCCGGAGACCGCCAGCGCCGAATTCGCCGGCCTGCGCCGGGGCAAGGGCTGTGGCGAATGTCGCGGCACCGGCTATCGGGGCCGTCGGGCGGTCGCCGAGATCCTGGCACTCGACGATCGCCTGCGCGCCCTGATAGCCCAACGGGCGCCGCTGGCCGAGATCAAGGCCGAAGCGCGCCGCCAGGGCATGTTGAGCCTGCGCGACGCCGCCCTGCAACTGGCCCGTACTGGCCAGACGACTCTCGAAGAGGTGGCGCGTGTCACGCTTCAGAGCTGAACCCGCCGAACTCTTCGTCCCGCGGCGCGGCGCAGTGCCGCTCGACGCTCCGCCGCGCGCCGGTGCAGCGCTCGACATCTGCGTTTCCGATGCGCTGGCACGTTACTGGATCCTCGACTGCCCCGCTGGGCTGGCCAGCGCACACGAGCTCGATCTTTATGCCGCGGAATGTTTTGCCGCGATCTTCGGCGAAGACCCTGGCCGCTGGGTGATCCGTTACGATCCCGATCCTGCCAGCCGCGCCTGGCTGGCCTGCGCCCTGCCGGCGACGGTGGCCGTCGATCTGCCGCGTCAGGCGGCCGAGCGCGGCTGGCGGCCACGGCGTATCCAGCCGCGGTTCGTGCGTGCCTACAACCGGCATTGCCGCCGACTGGAACGGACGGCGGCGTTTTGTCTCGCGGAGGCCGACAGCACGACGATCGGTTTGATCGTCGACGGCCTCTGGCGCAATGTCCGGGTCCATCCGCCGCTCGATCGCAGTAAGGCCGATTTCGCCACGCTGTTGCGGCGCGACTGCCGCCAGGCCGGGCTGTCGGGCGCGTGCCCACGCCCGGTGGTCGTCGGGCCGCTCGCGGAGGTGGCGGCGGCATGAAACCGCTCGTCATCGATTTCGCGCCGCGGCCGCCGAGCTCCGCGCGGCTGCGCTGGATCGCCGGGGGCGTCGGCATGCTGCTGGCGATCGTCGGCGCGTCGGCCTGGGTGCTGACCAGTCCGGTCGAGGCCAGCCACATGGCGCCAAACCCTCCGCTCGGTATGCCGGGCAGCGAGGCGGCGCAGGCCGCCGATCGGGCGATCCGTGAGCTCAATCTGCCTTGGCCCGAGGTGCTGGCCGCGTTGGCCGACCACTTTGGTACGCAACACGATGCCGTGCTATTGCGTGTCGAGGCCGATATCGCGCGCGCCACCCTGCGGCTGACCGGCGAGGCGCGCACGCAGGCCGCCGTCCAGGCGCTGCCGGAACGCTTGCGCAGCGCCTCGCCGATCGCCGGCGCCGACCTGCTCGGCGTGGAGAGCGTCGCTGGCGCCGCCTGGCCGGTGCAATTCACGCTCGAACTGCGCATCCGGGAGGGGGCGTGAATCCGCGTCTGGCCTTCGGCCTCGCCTGGCGTCGGCACCCCTGGCCGGTGCTGCTGGTCTTGACGGCGCTGGTCGGGTTGCCGGCGCTGACCTTGGGCGGTCTGAAGCGGCCGACGGCCGAGATCGTGGCCGCCAGCGACGACGGCGGGCGCCGCAGCGAAACGCACTACCTCGCCTTTCGCGCCATCCTGATCCCGCGCAGCGAACTCGAAGCCCGCCAGCACGCCGTCATCGATCTGGCGCTTGAGCACGGCCTCGTGCCCGGCCGCATCGACTTCGGCAGCGAACGCGACGAGGCCGGCGGTTTCGATCGGGCGACACTGGCCATGCCAGTGCACGGCGACTATGCCGATTTGCAGAAATTCCTTGCCGCGGCGCTGGCCCGCGAACCGGCGCTGGCGGTGGCGGAGCTCGGCTTGCAGCGGGATGCCTCCGGCAATGGCGTCCAGGCCCAGCTGCGCTTGGTATTCCATCTCCAGCCGGCTGAGGAGGTGCGCTCATGACATCGTCGCGCCTGCCCTGGCTCCTTTTCGTGTTGGTCGCGGTGGCGCTCTTGGCGGCCTATGGGCAGGCATCCACGCCGCCGTCGCCAGCCGTGGCTACGGAACGTCTGCCCTATGTCCGTGCCCTTGCGCCACGTCAAAACGTGCCCGCGGCGATCGGTAATCCGTTTGCGCCTGCGGCAAGACTGCCGGCCGACCCAACGACCGCCCAGACCGATCCGCCGCGTGCCGCTTCGCCAGCGCCGAGTCTTGCCCACACTCTGCCGTGGCGCGTGATCGGCAAGCAGTATGACGAACAGGAGGGCTGGTGCGTGTTCCTGGCGCGCGGCGAGGAAACCCGTATCGTGCGCGTCGGCGATACCCTCGACGAAACCTACCGCATCGCCTCGATCCAGCCGCCGCTCATGACCCTGCAGCATCTCAGGCGCCAGATGCGCCAAACCCTCGACATCGGAGAAGCCAAGGAATGAACCGCCGCGCCGCATTATTCGCCATCATTGCCTTGCTCACCGGCTGTGCGACGACCTCGGCGCCCTTGCAGGAAGGTCGCCGCCTCGCCGAGCAGGGCCGGCTCGAAGAAGCGTTGCCGCATTTCGAGGCCGCGTTGCGTGAGGAGCCAAACCGGGCCGAGACGCGCATGGCCGTGGCGACGACGCGCGAGCGTATCGCGGCGCACTGGCTGCGTGAGGCCGAGCAGGCGATCGGCGCCGGGCGTCGCGCCGAGGCCGATGCGCTGCTCGCGCGGGTGCTGGCGCTCGATCCAGCCAACGAGCGCGCCCGCAAGCTTGCCGAAGCCGCCCGCCTGGAACGGCGCCGTACGCAATGGCTGGCCGAAGCGGAGGCTGCCTGGGCGCGCGGCGATGCCGAAGCCGCGCTGTCCCGTCTGCGCGAGATCCTCGTCGAAGCGCCGCACGATGCCGCCGCACTCAAGCTGCGCGAGACCATCGAGGCGACGCTGGCGACGGCACAGCCGGAGGGCGATCCGAAGCTCGGCGATGCGCTCGCCCGTCCAGTATCGATCGAATTCAAGGAAGCCTCGCTGAAACAGGTTTTCGAGGTGCTGGCGCGCACTTCCGGCATCAACTTCGTATTCGACAAGGATGTGCGGCCCGATGCGCCGACGACGATCTACTTGCGGCGCGCGACGGTGAAGGAGATTCTCAATGCGGTGCTGTTGGCGCATCAGCTCGAACGGCGCACCCTCGATGACGGCACCATCCTCGTCTATCCGAACACACCGGCCAAGGCGCGCGAGCATCAGCCCTTGACGATCAAGACCTTCTACCTCGCCAACACCGAACCGAAGATCGCGCTGGCGACGCTGCGTACCATCCTCAAGGCCAAGGATGTCGTCGCCGACGAAAAGCAGAACCTGCTGGTGATGCGCGATACGCCCGAAACCATCCGTCTCGCCGGCAAGCTGCTCGCGGTGCATGACCTGCCCGAACCGGAAGTGATGCTCGAAGTCGAGATCCTCGAAGTGAAACGTAGCCGCCTGCTCGATCTGGGCATCCGCTGGCCCGACCTGCTGACGCTGACGCCGCTCGCCAGCGCGGCGAACGGCCTGTTGACACTCGCCGACATCAAGAATGCCAGCTCGCGCACGCTCGGCGCGGCGATCACGCCGCTCACCGTCTCGGCCGGCCAGGGCGACACCGACATCAACCTGCTCGCCAACCCGCGCATCCGCACCCGCAATCGCGAGACGGCCAAGATCATGATCGGCGACCGGGTGCCGAATATCACCACCACCGCCACCGCGACCGGCTTCGTCGCCGAATCGGTGCAGTATGTCGATGTCGGCCTGAAGCTCGAAGTGCAGCCCACCATCTATCTCGACAACGAGATTGCCATCCGCATCAACCTGGAAGTCAGCAACATCGTCGACCAGGTGAAGACCAAGACCGGCACGCTCGCCTACCAGATCGGCACGCGCAATGCCTCGACGGTGCTGCGCCTGCGTGATGGCGAGAATCAGGTGCTCGCCGGCCTGATCAGCGATGCCGAGCGCGCCACAGCGAACAAGGTGCCGGGCCTGGGCGAGATTCCCGTCCTCGGCCGCCTGTTCGGCGGCCGCACCGACGACGGTCAGAAGACCGAGCTGATGCTGTCGATCACGCCGCGGCTGGTGCGGGGCATGACGCGTCCCACGCTGGCACGCAGCGAATTCGATTCCGGGCCGGAAGGCAACCTGCGTGCGCCGGCGGCCGACCTCTCCGCCTATACCGAAGTCGTGCCGGCGCCGGCGCAGCAGGCACCGGCGGGCGGTGAAACGACGCCCCGATGAAACGCGTCCGAGGCTTCACGCTGATCGAGCTGGTCGCCGTGCTGGCGATCCTCGGCGTGCTCGCCGGCATCGCACTGCCGCTCGCCGAGGTATCGCAGCAGCGCCAGAAGGAACAGGAACTGCGCCGCGCCCTGCGCGAGATCCGCGATGCGATCGATGCCTACAAGTGGGCCGCCGACGAAGGGCGCATCGTGCTGCCCGCGGGCGCGAGCGGCTATCCGCCGAATCTCGAAGCACTGGTCGCCGGCGTCGAGGATGCGAAAGATGTGCGCCGCCGCAAGCTCTATTTCCTGCGCCGCCTGCCCCGCGATCCGTTGTACCCCGATCCAAGCGTCGAAGCGGTGGCGACCTGGGGCAAGCGCAGCTATGCGAGCGAGCCCGATGCGCCGCAGGAGGGCGAGGACGTCTTCGATGTTTTCTCCCGCTCGACCGCGATTGGCCTCAACGGCGTGCCCTATCGCGAGTGGTGAGGCAGGCATGAACAGGCGCGGTTTCACGCTGATCGAGCTGCTCGTCGTGCTGGCGATCCTTGGTCTGCTGCTGTCGCTGGCGGCGCCGAAATACCTGCACAGCGTCGATCGCGCGAAAGAGGCCGTGCTTGCGGAAAACCTGCGCATCACGCGCAGCGCGATCGACCGCTTCCATGCCGACCGCGGGCGTTATCCGAGCTCGCTCGAAGAGCTGGTCGCGCGCCGCTATCTGCGCACTCTGCCGGTCGATCCCCTGCTGGACAGCGCTACCGCCTGGCGGCTCGTCGTCATCCAGGACGAAGAGGGCGCCAGCGGCGTCGTCGATCTGAAGAGCCGCGCGCCCGGCGTCGGCCGGAATGGGCGTGCCTATGCACAATGGTAGCCGCGAGGCGGGTTTCACCTACGTCGCGCTGTTGATCACCATCGCACTGATCGCGGTGGGCGCGACGCGCGTGCTGGAAACCGGCGCGCAACTGCAATTACGTGAGCAGGAAGCGGAGCTCATCGCCATCGGTCAGGAGTTCCGCGCCGCACTGAAAAGCTATGCCGAGGCCACACCGCTCGGCCAACCCGATGCGCCGCAGGAACTGACCGAGCTGTTGCGCGATCCACGCCATCCCGGCACGAAACGCCATTTGCGGCGCCTCTATCGCGATCCGCTCACCGGCAGCAAGCGCTGGGGCCTGGTGCGCGCGCCGGACGGACGCATCCTCGGCATCCATAGCTTGAGCACCTCGCCAACGCTGCGCAGGAGCGGCTTTCCGGTCGGGCTGGAGGCATTCGCCCAGGCGCAGCGCCACGACGAATGGGTCTTCGCCTTGCAGCCCGTTCCCGCCGGCGCAACGGCCAGTGTGGCAGTGGCACGGCACTGAAAGCCGCATCGCCGACAATCGTTTCGTCGTGGTTTGGCGACAGTGGCGATCGGCCAGACGAACGCGCAAGATCGCAGTGAATCCGGCATTGCTGGCGCGATCCACCTACGAGAGGAGAATCCGATGACCGCTCGACTACCCGCTTCCATTGCAACCCCGCCGCTGGCCAAGGTGACGCAGATGCCTGTGCGCGTGTCGCCCAGTGAGAGCCAGGATGCGCTGAAGACGCTGGTGCAGGAAAAACTCGATGCCGCGCTGCGCCTCGGCGCGAGCGACGTCCATTTCGAAACGACGGGGCTCGGTCTGATCGTGCGCCAGCGCGTCGACGGCGTGCTCGAAACCGTCTGCGAGCTGGCTGGACGCGAAATCGCGGCACAGGCGCTCGCGCGGCTGAAAGCGCTGATCGGCCTCGACGGCACTGCGCGCGAAAGACACGGCGAATTGCGCTTGAACGGACGCCGTGTGCCTGTGCGGCTCTCGCTCCTCACCGGCCAGCATGGCGAGGATGCGAGCTTGCACATCTTCGCCAGACCGCGACTGGTGCCGGCCGGCGAGGTGCTGGACATCGAACGGCTCGGTTTCGCCAGTGCCGAGCGCGCCCGCCTGCATGCGCTCGCGGCACAGCCTTACGGGCTGGTGCTCGTCGCCGGCCCGTCGGGCAGCGGCCGGACGACCACGCTGTATGCGATGCTCGCCGAACATTGCGACGGCCGCGAAAAGATCGTCAGCGTCGAGGCCGCCGTCGCCTATCCCATGCCGGGCGTCCTGCAAACCACGCCCGACGGCTCCCGTGCCGAAGGCATGGCCGACGCACTGCGCGCCGCGCTGCAACATGATCCCGACTGGCTCTTGATCGATCCGTTGCGCGATGCGGCGAGTGCCCGACAGGCGCTCGAGGCGGCTCAGGACGGCCGGCGTGTGCTGGCGGCGGTGGGCGGCAACCATGTCTTCGATGCGCTCGGTCGCTTAGCGCGCTTCGGCATTCCTGCGGCGGCGTTGGGCGAGGCGTTGAACGGCATCGTCGTCCAGCGGCTGCTGCGCACGGTCTGTCCGCATTGTGCCGAACCGGTCGTGCCGACGCCCGCTGAACTCGCGGCGCTCGCCCTGCCGCCCGAGGCGGCGATCGGCGGCTACCGGCGCGGCAGCGGCTGCGGTGCCTGCCGCACCACAGGTTATCTCGGCCGGCGGGCGATCGCCGAGATTCTCGTGCTCGAAGAAGCCATGCGCACGCTGATCATCGAGCGTGCGCCACTGGCCACGATTAGAGCCGAGGCGCGCCGGCAGGGCATGCACGACCTGCGCGAGGCCGCTTTGCAGCTGGCGCGCGCCGGGCTCACCACGCTGGAGGAAGTGGCACGCGTCACGCGCCAGGCCTGAAGGAGGTGGGAATCAGCCGATTTCCGCGGCGATGAACGCTTGCGCTGCCGCTGTGCGCGGCTGGCGGAAGAATTCCGCGGCGGGGGTCTGTTCGACGAGGCGGCCGCTTTCCAGATAGATCACCTCTTCAGCGACGCGGCTGCGCAGCATCACCGGACGCTGGAACACCATGCCCTGCGTCAGCGGCCGCGACCAGATCACGCGCCCGGCGCTGGGGCGCAATAGCCCATGCATCAGGCGCAGCAGAGTGCTCTTGCCGGCGCCGTTGGGGCCGAGGATTGCCGTCCTGCCAGCGCCGAGTTTCGCATCGATGTCGGCAACCAGCGTGATGCCGTGTTCGACGAGCGTGAGCCCTTCGAGCACGAGCCAGGGAAGCGTCGCGCCGTTCATCCCCAGCGTCGCTCCGCCCACTGTCTGAAGCCGTAGGCAACGGTGTTGAGCGCCAAGGCGAGCGCGACGAGGATGAAGCCGAGTGCCAGCGCGTGCGGCAGATCGCCCTTGCTCGTTTCGAGGGCGATGGTGGTGGTCATCACGCGCGTCACCCCTTCGATGTTGCCGCCGACGATCATCACCGCACCGACTTCGGCGATGGCGCGGCCGAAGCCGGCCAAGGCGGCGGTGGTGAGCGAGAAGCGCGCGTTCCACAACAGCGTCAGGCCGGCGCGCAGGCGGCTGGCGCCGAGGCTGCGCAATTGTTCGCGATATTCGCGCCATTCGTCCTCGATCACCTGGCGCGTCAGCGCGGCGACGATCGGCGCGATCAGCACGGTCTGGGCGATGATCATCGCCGGCGGCGTGAACAACAGCCCGAAGCTGCCCAGCGGCCCGGCGCGCGAGAGCAGCAGATAGACCAGCAGACCGACGACCACCGGCGGCAGTCCCATCAGGCCGTTGGTCAGCACGATCAGGCCGCGTCGGCCGGGAAAACGGCCGACCGCCAGCAGTGCGCCGAACGGCATGCCGACGAGGCAGGCGAGCAGCGTGGCGGTGAGGCTCACTGCCAGACTCAGGGCGACGATCGCGAAGAGGCGGGCATCACCACCGGCGATCAGCGCAGCGGCGAGCGCGAAGCTGTCCGAGAGCGTGTTCATTTGGCGTTCGGAAAGAACACTTGCTCACCGCCGATCCGGTAGTCGGCGATCGTGCGCTGGCCATCTGGCGAGATCAGCCAGTCGATGAAAGCCTGCCCTTCGCGTTGCTTGACCTGCGGATGCCGGGCCGGATCGACGAGGATGACGCCGTACTGGTTGAACATGCGCGCATCGCCCGCGACGAGGATTGCCAGCTTGCCGCGGTTTCTGAAGTTGAGCCAAGTACCGCGATCGGCGAGCACGTAGGCATCGAGCGCGCTGGCGATGTTGAGCGCTGCGCCCATGCCGGCGCCGGTGTCGCGGTACCACGGGCCTTTGATTTGCGCGAGATCGATGCCCGCCAGCGCCCAGTAACGCAGTTCGGCGGCGTGGGTGCCGCTCTTGTCGCCGCGCGAGACGAATGGGGCGCGTGCCGCGGCGATGCGGCGCAAGGCGACGAGGATGTCCTGGCCGGCAGCGCCGGCCGGATCGCGCTTCGGTCCGATGAGGACGAAATCGTTGTACATCACCGGGTGCCGCTTCACGCCGTGACCTTCGGCAACGAATCTTTCCTCGGCGGCCGGGTCATGCACGAATACCACGTCGGCATCGCCGCGCCGCGCCAGATCGAGTGCCTGCCCAGTGCCGAGGGCGACGACACGCACGTGGATGCCGCTCGTCTTCTCGAAGGCCGGCAGCAGATGGCCGAACAGGCCCGATTGTTCGGTCGAGGTGGTCGAAGCGACGGTGATGAACGCTGCCTGGCCCCAGACGGCGCTGGTCCACAGAAGCAGCCAGATCGAGATCAGTCGAAACGGGTATCGAGTCCGCATTCGGCCATGTCGGCGGCTTTCAGTTGCGCTCTTGCCTTGTTGAGTGTTTCCTGCCATTCGGCCTCCGGATCGGAATCGGCGACGATGCCGGCGCCGGCCTGCACGAAGATGCGGCCGTCCTTGACGACCGCGGTGCGGATGGCGATGGCCAGATCCATGTCGCCATTGAAGCCCAGATAGCCGACCGCACCGGCATAGATGCTGCGCTTGGTGGGTTCCAGCTCGTCGATGATCTCCATAGCGCGCACCTTCGGCGCGCCGGAGACGGTGCCGGCCGGGAAGGTGGCTTTGAGCACCGAGACGGGCCCTTCGTCGTCCTTCAACTCGCCTTCGACGTTGGAGACGATGTGCATCACGTGCGAGTAGCGTTCGATGGTGTATTGGTCGGTGACTTTGACCGTGCCGATCTTGGCGACGCGGCCGACGTCGTTCCTGCCGAGGTCTAATAGTTGCAGATGTTCGGCGCGCTCCTTTGGATCGGCCAAGAGCTCGGCAGCGAGCCGCGCGTCCTCGATGGCATTCGCGCCACGCTTGCGGGTGCCGGCGATCGGCCGCACCGTGATTTTGCGTTTGCCGTCTTCCGTTTCGAGGCGCACGAGGATTTCCGGCGAGGCACCGACGACCTGGAAATCGCCGAAGTCGAAGAAGAACATGTAGGGCGAGGGGTTGAGCGTGCGCAAGGCGCGGTAGAGCGCCAGGGGACTCGCCGCATAGGGGCGGCTCATGCGCTGCGAGAGCACCACCTGCATGATGTCGCCATCGACGATGTATTGCTTGGCACGCCGCACGGCGGTCTTGAAGTCCTGTTCGGCGAATTCGAAACTCGGCGCTGGCGGTACGGCACGGGTATCCTCGGGCAGCTTGACCGGCGCGCGCAGGCGGCCGAGCAATTCTTTGAGGCGCGCCTGGGCCTGGCGCCAGGCGCCGGGAAAGCCCGGCTCGGCATAGACGACGAGGGTCAGCTTGCCCGAGAGGTTGTCGACGATGGCGATTTCCTCGGAGAGCAAGAGCAGGATGTCCGGTACGCCAAGCGGATCGGGCTTTTGCGTATCGGCGAGCTTCGGTTCGATGTAGCGCACCGTGTCGTAGCCGAAATAGCCGACCAGTCCGCCCGTGAAGCGCGGCAGGCCGGGAATGTCCGGCACCTTGAAGCGCGCCATGAATTCCGAGAGGTAGGACATCGGGTTGGTGTGCTCGCGGCGTTCGGCGACGCGGTTGCCGGTGAGCAGCAGAATCGTCGAGCCGGTCACGGCGATGCGCGTCGGCGTGGTGAGCCCGATGAACGAGTAGCGGCCGAAGCGCTCGCCGCCCTGCACCGATTCGAGCAGATACGAGTGCGGGCCATCGGCGAGCTTGAGATAGATCGACAGCGGGGTGTCGAGATCGGCGAAGGTCTCGAGGGTGACGGGGATGCGGTTGTAGCCCTTTTGGGCCAGACGGTCGAAATCGGCTTCGTTCATGGGGACAGGCGTCGTGCGGCATCGATGAGACTTTCGACTATAGCATCGGCCGAAAGTCCCCGCACATCCTGTCCTTCGTTGTAGCCGTAAGGGACGAGAAACACCTTGCAGCCGGCGGCGCGGCCGGCATGGAAATCATGCACCGAATCGCCGACCATCAGCGTATCGGCCGGCGAGACGGCGAGACGTCCGCAGGCCCAGACGAGCGGCATCGGATCGGGCTTCGGCTTGGGCAGCATGTCACCGGCGACGGTGACGTCGAAATACGGGGCAAGACCCGTGCGTTCGAGCAACGGCAGCGTGAAATCCTTCGCCTTGTTGGTGATCACGCCCATGGGCAGATGCATCGCCTTGAAGGCGGCCAGCCCTTCCATGACGCCGGGAAAGGGTTTGGCGGCGCGGCCGTTGAAGTGCGCGTAGTGTTTCTTGAAGCTCGCCAGCGCATCCGCCGGCGGCGGGGACGGATCGTCCGCCGCTTCCAGATTGCCGGCGAGCACGCGCTTGACGAGGTTGGGGATGCCACGCCCGACATAGGCGCGAATATCCTCGACGGCGATTGGCGGCCGGCCGAGATCGGCCAGCATGCCGCAGGCGGCGGCATGCAGGTCCAGCACGGTGTCGAGCAGCGTGCCGTCGAGGTCGATCAGAACGGCCCGGATACCGGCTGCCGTCATTTCACGGTCGCCAGCGCTGCGCGCATCTCTTTGATGATCGTGTCGTAACGATGTGGGTCAGCTTCGTTGCGTTTGCCGAACACGGCGGAACCGGCGACGAAGGTATCGACGCCGGCACGTGCGACCTCGGCGATATTCGCCGGCCCGACACCGCCGTCGATCTCCAGCTCGGTCTCAAGGCCGCGCTCGTCGATCATCTTGCGCACGCGGCGCGCCTTTTCGAGCACGTAGGGGATGAACTTCTGCCCGCCGAAGCCGGGGTTGACCGACATCAACAGCACTATGTCGAGTTTCTCGAGCGTCCATTCGAGGACATCCAGCGGGGTGGCCGGATTGAACACCAGGCCCGGCTTGCAGCCCGAATCGCGGATCAGGCCGATGGTGCGGTCGATGTGCTCGGAGGCTTCCGGATGGAAGGTGATGTAGGTGGCGCCGGCCTTGGCGAAATCGGGGATGATGCGGTCGACGGGTTTGACCATCAAATGGACGTCGATCGGTGCGGTGACACCATGCTTGCGCAGCGCCTCGCAGACCAGCGGGCCGATGGTGAGATTCGGCACGTAGTGGTTGTCCATCACGTCGAAGTGCACGATGTCGGCACCCGAGGCGAGCACGTCATCGACTTCCTCGCCCAAGCGAGCGAAGTTGGCCGAAAGGATCGAGGGAGCAATGCGGTAGGGAGGCTTGGACATGATCGATTCTCCAGGGCGGATTAGAATGCGAACGATTCTAGCGGTGCCGTCCATCAGGGCGGCTAACAATTTCTGATGGCAGGTATAAGTCGATGGCAGAGTCCAAAAAATACGAAATCGAAGTCATGGTCGAAACACAATACCTGCCCGAGCAGTCGGATCCCGAGGCCGACCGCTATTTCTTCGCTTACCGCATCCACATCGTCAACGTCGGCACGCAGGCCGCACAGTTGATCTCGCGGCACTGGATCATCACCGATGCCGAAGGCAAGGTCGAGGAAGTGCGGGGACTCGGCGTGGTTGGCAACCAGCCCTTCCTGCGGCCCGGCGAATCCTTCGAATACACGAGCAGTTGCCCGCTGACGACGCCGGTGGGGACGATGCGCGGCAGTTATCAGATGGTCGCCGAAGACGGCACGCGCTTCGAGGCGCCGATCTCAGAGTTCGTGCTGGCGATGCCGAGAACCCTGCATTGAGCGTTCCATCAGAGCCTTCGCTTCCTCGGTCTTGAGCCATTTCCAGGGCAGTGGCATCAGTCCCGGCACGCGCCGCCGATATTCCCGGTAAGCCGCGCCGTAGTGCGCCTCGAGCTTCTTCTCTTCGAGCCGCGAACCGATGACGAGATAGAGCGTGACGGCGAGCGCCGAGACGAGGAGCGGCGCATTCATCTCGCGCGTCCAGATCAGCACGAGACCGAGGCTATACCACGGGTGACGCACGAAACGGTGCAGCGGCGAAATGCGGAAGGCATCGTGCTCGGCGGCATCGGCGCGCTTTTCCTTGAGGGGCTTCAGGCCGAGGAACTCGCCCAGGTCGTAAGCCCCGGTCGAAAACCACGCGGCGACGAGAGCCGCCGCGGCGAGCCCGTTGGCGAGCCAGGCGCCGGGGCCGCTCCAGCGCCACAAGGGTTCGCCGGGAAGCGCGAAGGTCGCCCAGACGAGCGGCAGGACCAAAAGCAGCGCGAGCAGGTTGTAAGTCAGCCGGTAATACGGCGCGAACGCTGGCCAGCGCCGCGTCACCCAGGTCTTGACGGCGAGCGCGGCGAGCAGCGAATGCAGGACGCCATAGGCCAGCCAGCCCAGCGCGAGCCAGAGCAATTGAGGTGCGGGAGAGACCGTCACTAACGCGGATGGTTCGTCATCGGCACGAAGGCGACACGCAGCACGTTGCGCTCGCTGAGTGTGCCATCAGGATCTTTGCGCACCAGCTTGAGCTGCTGGATCTCGCCGGGCGATCCGACCGGGATCACCAGTCTGCCGCCGGGTTTGAGCTGTTCGAGCAGCGCGGGCGGGATCCGCGGCGCCGCCGCGGTGACGATGATGCCATCGAAGGGGGCGTGTTCTGCCCAGCCCTGATGCCCGTCGCCATGACGGATGAAAACATTTTCATAGCCGAGACGTGCCAGCCGCGCACGCGCCGCATCTGCCAGTGCGGCGATGATCTCGACGCTATACACGGCGTGCGCCAGTTCCGCCAGCACGGCGGTCTGGTAACCCGAACCGGTGCCGATTTCCAGGATCGTGTCGTCGGGCTGCGGAGCGAGCAGGTCGGTCATCAGCGCGACGATGAACGGTTGCGAGATGGTCTGGCCGTGGCCGATCGGCAACGGGCCGTCGGCGAACGCGAAATGGCGTTCCGTTGCCGGCACGAACAGCTCGCGCGGCACCCGGGCGAGCGCCGCCATCACCCGCGCATCGAGCGCCTCCTTGCCGATCTCCTGCCGTGTCCAGGCGACTTCGTCGGCGATGTCGCGCAACATCGCCTCGCGCTCGGCGCGCAGTGCGTCGTCTTCCTCAGCGGCATCATTTTCGCTCGCCAAGCGTTCTTCGTCGGCGCGGCTCATGTCGCGCATCCTGCTTCTCTGGGGGGTGGTTCGGCTGTCAGCGCTGCTCAATGATCTTCGAGATGCGGCGCGAACTCTTCGGCGGGCAGGCCGGTGTCGGGATCGATCCAGTCATTGATGCCGATTTCGTCCTCGGCTTGGGCAATCGATTCACTGACATCGAGTTCTTCGTCGCCGGCGGATTCCATGTCGGCGACGGCTTCCGCCCGTGTCGCAAAAGGCCCGATTTCCATGCCGCTGTCGGGGTCCAGCCAGTAAAACCCATCGGGGCGCTCGATGACCTGCGCCTCCTCGCTGGTCGCGGCGGTATTACGAACGGTTGCCATGTGGATCCTCCAGTCAGTGTCTGTTGGTTTCAGTCAGTCTCTGTCGAGCAAAGATAACACCATCGTGGTGCTGCGTGCGCATTGACTGTATGGGTTGCATGGTCTAAACAAAAAAAGAAATGTCGCACCGACCCTTCAGGGAGGCCGATCATGCAAACAGTCGTCGAACCCGATGAACGGGTAAGCAAAGAACTCTCAATGGTGATCGAAGCGATCGCGAATGATCCCGATTATGCGGCGCCGGTGACGCTGGGCGCGGTGCGTGATCGTTTGCGGCATACGCTTGCCGGCGAAGCCTCGGCCGAGCGGGTGCACGGCTTCGGCGACGAAGAAATGCTCAGCGCCGAAATCGAGGCGCTGATCGACGAATATGGCGAGGATGCGCTGGCCACCGAGTTGGTCAACGTCAAGGCCAGCGAGGCGCTGTCGACGGTCATCGAAACCCTGCTGGACGAGACGGATGAGGATGTCGTGCCGACGCTCGGCGAGGTGCGCAGGGCGATGCAGGAAGGGCTGGTGGCGCGGCTCGTCGGCGCCGGAATGCTGGAAGCCGAAGACGAGCAGGTGCTCGATGCCGAAATCGAAGCGCTGATCGAACGGCTGGGTGAGGACGAGCCGGCGGAGAACGTGCTGCGCTATGAATGAGCCGATGGATCAGCTGCGATAGTCGGCATTGATCTTGACGTAGTCATAACTGAGATCGCAGGTCCAGACTTTGGCTGTCTGGCTGCCGCGGCCCAGATCGATGCGCACGCGGATCTCGGCGGCCTTCATGACGCGCGCGCCGTCTTCCTCACGGTAGCTCGCCGCGCGGCCGCCGTTTTCGGCGACGAGCACTTCCTCGCCGCCGCTCGCCAGCCAAACCCTCACTTTCGTGTCGTCGAGATCGCCGAGCGCCGGATCATTGTTCCAGGCATAGCCGATCGCGGCGAGGATGCGGCCGAGGTTCGGGTCGGAGGCGAAGAAGGCGGTCTTCACCAGCGGCGAATGGGCGATCGCATAACCGACCGCCTTGCATTCGGCCAGCGAGCGGCCGCCGGCGACGCTGATTTCGATGTATTTCGATGCGCCTTCGCCGTCGCGCACGATCGCCTGCGCGAGCTCGCGTGCGACGTCGATCACCGCCTGCTTGAATTCGGCCCAGCCCGGCGCGTCGACGCTTTCAAATTTCGCCGCGCCTTGTCCCGTGGCGATCAGCACGAAGGAGTCGTTGGTCGAGGTGTCGCCATCGACGGTGATGCAGTTGAAGGATTCGTCGGCCGCCTCCTTGACGAGGCGTTCCAGCATCGGCTGCGCAATCGCTGCGTCGGTGGCCATGAAGCCGAGCATCGTCGCCATGTTCGGCCGGATCATGCCGGCGCCCTTGGCGATGCCGGTGATCACGGCTGCCGTGCTGCCAGCGCCGACTTTGCGGCTGGCGGCCTTGGCGACGGTGTCGGTGGTCATGATCGCATGCGCGGCCTCATACCAGCCATCCGCTTTCAGGGCGGCGAGCGCGGCGGGCAGGCCCGCTTTCAGGCGCTCGACCGGCAAGGGTTCGAGGATCACGCCGGTGGAAAAGGGCAAAACTTGTTCGGCGCGCAAGTCCAGCAATTTCGCCACCGCGGCGCAGGACTGTCGGGCGGCGGCGAGTCCCGCCTCGCCGGTGCCGGCGTTGGCGATGCCGGTGTTGATCACCAACGCGCGGATGCCTGCCTGCTTCAGATGCTCGCGACAAACTTGCACCGGCGCGGCACAGAAACGGTTCTGCGTGAATACGCCGGCGACACGGCTGCCGGGCGCGAGGGTGATCAGCGTCAGATCGCGGCGCTTGGCCTTGCGGATGCCGGCTTCCGCCGTGCCGAGCCGCACGCCGGCGACGGGAAACAGTTGATCGGGCGAAGGGGTGAGGTAGTTGACGGGCATCTCATGATTCTCCAAAGACGTGTTTCCAGAGCGCGCGCACCGCGGCGATGTGGGCGGCGAGCGGCGCGGCCTCGACGCGGGAATCGAGGTTGTTCAGGCGGCGCAAATGTTGCAGGCGACGGTATTCGCGATAGGCCTCGCGGGCGGCCTCGGCGAACTCCGCCGGGATCAGGCCGCATTCCGCGGCGATCTTGAGCAAGGCGATGTTGCCGAGATTGCCGGTGAGTTCCGGATGGTGAGAGGCGTGGGCGAGGATCAGATACTGGACGATGAACTCGACATCGACGAGACCACCGAAATCGTGCTTGAGATCGAATAGTTCGGAGGTGCCCCGCGTGCCGAGGTTTTCGCGCATCTTCGCGCGCATCGCCAGCACTTCGGCCTTGAGCTGCCCCGGATCACGCCGCTGGCAGAGGATTTCACGGCGGATGGCTTCGAAAGCGGCGCCGATCGAGGCATCGCCAGCGACGAAGCGGGCGCGCGTCAACGCTTGGTGTTCCCAGACCCAGGCGGCATCGAGCTGGTATTTACGGAACGCTTCCAGCGAGCTGGCAACGAGACCCGCTTCGCCGTTCGGCCGCAGTCGCAGGTCAGTCTCGAACAGGATGCCGGCGGCGGTGCGCGTCGACAGCCACGAGGTCAGCCGCGTGGCCAGCTTGGCGTAGATGCCGGCGGCATCGGGAGCGGGGTCGTCGTAGAGATAGACGAGATCGAGGTCGGAGGCATAGCCGAGCTCCTTGCCGCCGAGCTTGCCGTAGCCGATCACCGCGAATGCCGGCGCGTCGCGGTGTTTCTTCAACAGCTTGCGCCAGGCAAGCGCAAGAGCGCGATCGACCATGATGTCGGCGAGCTCCGAGAGATGGTCGGAGAGCCGCTCGACGGTGAGCAGACCGGCGATGTCCTGGGCGAGCAGGCGAAACACCTGGGCATGGTGCGCTTCGCGCAGCGCATCCATCTGCGCTTCGGTATCCGGTTCCAGCGCATCGGTCTGCTCGATGATCTGCTGGCGGAAAGCCGGCCAGTCGGGCGCCATCTGCAAGGCGCGCGCATCGAGCAATTCGTCGAGCAGGATCGGGTGATTGAGCAGATACTCCGCCGCCCAGGAGGAGGCGCTGACGATTTTCGCCACCTGTTCGAGCGCCTGCGGGTATTCCAGCAGCAGCGCCAGATAGGCGGCGCGCCGACCGATCGCTTCGATCAGATCGAGCATGCGCGTCAGCGTCTCATCCGGATTGGGCATCGCCGCGGCGGCTTCGATCACCCGCGGCACCAGCGCGTCGAAACGGCTTCGTGCCTGTTCCCCCATCTGCTGGTAACGCGTGCCGCCGCGAATCGCGGCCAGTCGCGCGCACAGCGGTGCCGGGTCGCGAAAGCCGAGTTTCGTCAGTATCGCTCCGAAGCCGTCGGCCTGGTGCCAGACCGTGTCGAACGCGTGAGTGGGTTCGCCGGGGGCGGCGAAGATGGCGGCGAAATGGCGCGCCACGTTCTGGCGGTGGTCGTCGAGCTCGGCGAGCAGCGCCGGGTAAGCGGCGAAACCCATCGCCTGCGCGATGCGCTGCTGGTCGTCGGCATTTTCGGGCAGCCGGTGCGTCTGCGCATCGTCGAGATATTGCAGGCGGTGTTCGAGACGACGCAGGAAGCGATACGCGGTGGCCAGCTCGACGGCCGCATCGAGTTCGAGCTGGCCGCGGTCGACCAGTCGCTTCAATACCTCCAGCGTCGGCTTGACCCGCAAGGCGGCATCGCGGCCGCCGCGGATCAGCTGGAACACCTGGGCGATGAACTCGATCTCGCGGATGCCGCCCGGCCCGAGCTTGATGTTCGTCGCCATGTCCTTCTTTGCCACTTCGCGGCGGATCTGCGCATGCAGCTCGCGCATCGCCTCGATGGTGCCGAAATCGAGATACTTGCGGAACACGAAGGGCTGGCGAATCGCTTCCAGCTCGTCCCAGCGCGTGCCGGTGAGCGGTCGCGCCTTGATCCAGGCATAGCGTTCCCATTCGCGGCCCTGGGTGTAGAAATAGTTCTCCAGCATCTCGAAGGAACTGACCAGCGGGCCGGAATCGCCATTGGGCCGCAGCCGCATGTCGACGCGGAACACCTGGCCATCCGCGGTGATGTCGGCGAGCGCGTTGATCAGCGCCCGGCCCAGGCGGGTGAAGAATTCGAAGTTCGAGATCGGCCGCGCGCCATCGGTTTCGCCGTCTTCGGGATAGACGAAGATCAGGTCGATGTCGGAAGAGACGTTGAGCTCGCGGCCGCCGAGTTTGCCCATGCCGATGACGATCAGCTGCTGACGTTCGCCCGCGGCATTCCTGGGTTCGCCATAGCGCGCGATCAGCGTCGCCTCGGTGACTTTGATCGCCGCAGCGATAGCCGCCTCGGCGATCACGGTCATGCTCTCGACGACTTCGGCGAGATCGGCGCGACCGGAAAGATCGCGGCTCATGATGCGCGTCATCGCGCGTTGCTTCATGCGCCGCAGCGCGGGTTTGAGGCTCTCCTCGTCGAGCGGCTTTTCATCCAGCCAGGCCTGGACCAAGGGGGCGGTCAAGGGGGCTTCCGCGCACAGTTCGTCGCGCAGTTCGGGGCGCGCCTCCATCAGCCGGGCGAGGTAGCGCGAGTAGTCGGTCGGGGAGAGGGAGGCGGTCATGAAAGGTAGAATTTGCGTCATTCCGGCTGCGACGCCATTTTAGACCGCCCCGACGCCTTGCCTGCTGCCTCTTTTCCTGCCACTGGCTACCTCCGCTCCCTGCTGCGCTGGGGCGGACGCTTGCTATTGCTGCTGTACTTTGCGGCGGCGACGCTGATCCTGGTCGGACGCTACTGGCTGATGCCCGAGATCGACCGCTGGCGTCCGGCGATCGAGCAGCAGCTCTCCGCCGCCATCGGCCTGCCGGTCGAGATCGGGGAACTTTCCGCCGACTGGCCGGGGCTGCATCCGCATCTCGTCGTCGGCCAGTTGCGCGTCCATGACCCCACGGGGCGCGAGGCACTGATGCTCGAACGCGTCGAGGCCGAGATCGGCTGGACCTCGCTGCTGTTTCTCGAACCGCGCCTGCATCGCCTCGAAATTTTTGCGCCGGTGCTCGAAATCCGGCGCGACGCCGCCGGCAATCTCTTCGTCGCCGGCCTGCCGGTGCGCGCCGAAGGCGATAGCCGTTTTACCGACTGGCTGCTCGAACAGTATCGCATCGTCGTGCGCGAGGCCCGCGTCGTCTGGCGCGACGAGTTGCGCGCTGCACCGCCACTCGAACTGTCCCGCCTCGACTTCGTGCTGCGCAACCTTGGCCATCATCATGACTTCGGTCTGGTTGCCGAGCCCTCCGGCGGCATTGCGGCGAAAATCGATCTGCGCGGCAATCTCTCCGGCCGCAGCCTGAGCGATCTCTCTGGCTGGGCCGGGCAACTGTATCTGGATGCCAAGGCGCTCGACATCGCCGCGGCCGTGCCTTGGGTCACGCTGCCGCTGGAAATGACGCAGGGCAGGGGCGATGTGCGCCTCTGGCTCGATCTTGCCGATGCCCAGCCGAGCGGCATCACCGTCGATGTGCGGCTTGCCGATCTGCGCGTGCGCCTGCAACCGGAGCTGCCGGTGCTCGCCACGTCGCGGATTACCGGCCGTCTGGCGGGGCGTCGCCTCCGGGAGGGCATGGCCTTCGAGCTGAGACGCTTTACCCTGACACTCGATGACGGCATCACCTTGCCCGACACCGATGCGAGCCTGCGACTCAAGACCGTCGCGCACAGCCCGGGCGGTGAATTCATCGCCAACCGACTCGAACTCGATCAACTGTCTGCGCTGATGGGCTACCTGCCTCTGCCGGACGACTTTCGCCAGCGTCTTGCCGAGCTTGTCCCACATGGTGCGATCTCCAATCTGAACCTGGTCTGGCAAGGCACGTCGGATGCGCTGCGCGGCTGGCGCGTCCGTGGCGATTTCAGCGATCTCTCCCTCGCCCCATGGAAGACTCTGCCCGGATTCGGCGGCATTTCCGGCCATGTCGATGGCGACCACCAATCCGGCCGGCTGACGCTCGCCGGCAGCGAAGCACGGCTCGACCTGCCGGCGGTGTTCCCCGAGCCGACCCTGGCGCTCGGCCGGCTCGAAGCCGAAATCGGCTGGCGCACAAAAGGCGGGACCACGGAATTTCTCATCCAGCGCGCCAGCTTTGCCAATGCCGACGCCAAAGGCGAAGCGGTCGGCAACTATCGCTACACCGGCGAGGGTCCCGGCGAGATCGACCTGTCGGCGAAACTCACCGATGCCGCCGGCGACGCGGTGTGGCGCTATCTGCCGCGTGCGGTGAGCAAGGATGCCCGCGAATGGCTCAAGACCAGCATCCGCGGCGGTCGCGCCGACAGCACGACGTTGCGCCTGAAGGGACCGTTGGCGCAGTTTCCGTTTCGGGGCGGCAAGGGCGGCATCTTCCAGGTGAAGGGCAGCTTCCGCGGCGTCGGCCTCGACTATGCGCCCGGCTGGCCGGCGATCGACGGTATCGATGGCGATCTGCTGTTCGAGAACGAACGCATGGTGATCCGCGGCCAGCGGGCGGCGATCATGGGGGTGGCGCTGCATGAGGTGCGCGCGGAGATTCCCGACCTCGAAGCGCCTGAAGAACAGCTCATCGTGACCGGGCGCGCGCAGGGCGACACCCAACGTTTCTTCGCTTTCATCGAGGCCAGCCCGGTCGGCGAACGCATCGATCATTTCACTCAAGGCATGGCGGCGCGCGGTGCCGGTGCGCTCGAGCTGAAGTTCGTGATGCCGCTGCGCCACGTCGCCGATACCCGGATCGAGGGGCGCTACCGCTTTGCCGGCAACCGGCTCGAGGTACTCGAGGGTTTGCCGGCGTTCACCGAGGCGCAAGGGGAAATTGCCTTCACCGGCGAGCGCTTGCAGGCGAAGAATCTGCGCGCGCGTTTCCTCGACCAGCCGGTGACCATCGAGATCGCCACGCAGCCGGGCGGTGCGGTGCGCATCGCCGCCAGCGGCAGTCTCGCAGCGAACGCCTTGCGGCGCCATTACGGCTGGCCGGCGCTCGACCATCTGTCGGGTGAGACACCCTGGCGTGGCGTGCTGACGGTGAAAAAGCCCGCCGCCGAGCTGCGTCTCGAATCGGATCTGCGTGGGCTTGCCTCCAGTCTGCCCGAGCCGCTCAACAAGCCGGCGCTCGAAGCTTTGCCGCTTCTCGTCGAGGGGCGCCTCGATCCGCAACGGGGGCAGTGGTCCGCGACGCTGGGACGCATCGCCCGCCTGGTGTTGCAACGCACGAATGCGCCCTGGCGCGGCCGCTTGAGTATCGGCGAGAAAGCCGTCGCGCAGGCTTCACCGCTGCCGGCGCAGGGGCTGGCGCTGGCAGCGGATCTGGCGAGGATCGATGCCGATGCGTGGCGCGTACTGGTCAAGGACGGGACGGAAAACGGCAGCGACGGTGCTTTGGCGGTGACGGCCATCGAGGTGCGCAGTCCGGTGCTGCGCGCGCTGCGCCGCGACTTCCACGAAGCGCGCCTTTCCGGCTCGCGCAGTGACGGGCGCTGGCGGCTGATGTTGTCGAGCCGTGAAGTGCAGGGCGATCTCATCTGGGAGATGGCCGGGGCGGGCCGTATCAGCGGCCATTTCAGCCGTCTGCACCTCCCCGCGATCGAGGAGGCGGCGGAGACGGCGAGCGAGAGCGGCGGCGACACGACACGCGAATTGCCGGCGCTCGACCTCGCGATCGACAGTTTCCGCGTCGGCGAAAAGGCATTCGGCGAACTGCGGCTCAAGGCGGAAAATCGCGCCGGAACATGGCAGGGAAAATTCGAGCTGAAGAACGAGGCGGCGAAGCTCTCGGGCGACGGACGCTGGCGGCCGGGCCGCGCCGCGGCGGAGACGGCCCTCGTCTTCAAACTGGAGGTCGGCAATGCGGAAAAGCTGCTCGAACGACTCAGGTTGCCCGATGCGGTGAGGCGCGGCGAAGGGATGGTCGAAGGCGAGCTACGCTGGGCGGCCAGCCCCTTGGCTTTCGATCTGCCGAGCCTCGCGGGAAACGTCAAGATCGATTTCGGCAAGGGCCAGTTCAAGAAGCTCGAACCCGGTGTCGGCCGCCTGCTCGGCGTGCTGTCGCTGCAATCGCTGCCGCGCCGCATCACGCTCGATTTCCGCGACATCTTCAGCGAGGGCTTCGCGTTCGACAGCATCGTCGGCGAGGCCAGGATCGGCAAAGGGGTGATGACGACCGAAGAATTACGCATCCAGGGGCCGGCCGCCAAGGTGCTGATCGAAGGTTCGGCCGATCTGCTCACTGAGACGCAGCAGCTCAAGGTGCGCGTCCAGCCGGCGATCGGCGAGTCGCTCGCGGTCGGCGCGATGCTCGCCCACCCGGTGGCCGGCGCCGTCGCGTGGGCAGCGCAGAAGGTGCTCAAGGATCCGCTCGACCAGATCTTCGCCTACGAATATGCCGTCAGCGGCCCGTGGAGCGATCCGCAGGTCGAGAAGCTGACTCGTAAAGCCCCCGATACCAACCCGATCACCCCCGGTTCGACACAATGAGCGCAACCTGCACCTTAGCCGCGATCCAGATGATCTCGACACCCGAGGTCGCGGCGAATCTCGCCACCGCGGCGCGCTTGATCGCCGAGGCGGCCGCACGCGGCGCGCAACTCGTCGCCTTGCCCGAATACTTCCCGATCATCGGCGGCACCGATGCCGACCGCCTCGCGGTGCGCGAGACCGAGGGAAGCGGGCCGATCCAGGACTTTCTCGCCGAGACGGCGGCGCGGCATGGCCTCTGGCTCGTCGGCGGCTCGATTCCGCTGACGGCGGAAGATCCGGCGAAACTCAGGAACAGTTGCCTGGTCTTCGATCCGGCCGGCAGGCGCGTCGCGCGCTACGACAAGATCCACCTGTTCGGCTTCCAGAAGGGCGCGGAGTCCTATGACGAGGCGCAAACCATCGAAGCCGGTCCGCCAACTCCCGTGGTGGTCGAGGCGCTGGGGCTGCGCATCGGGCTGGCCATCTGCTACGACCTGCGTTTTCCCGAGCTGTTCCGCGCGATGGGCGCGCTCGACCTGATCGTGCTGCCGGCGGCGTTTACCGAGACCACCGGCCAGGCGCACTGGGAACTGCTGCTGCGCGCCCGCGCCGTCGAGAACCAGTGCTATGTGCTCGCGTCGGCGCAAGGCGGGCGCCATCCGACCGGGCGTGTCACGCACGGCAACAGCATGATCATCGAGCCGTGGGGCGCGGTGCTCGCGCGGCTCGACAAAGGCGAGGGCGTCGTCGTCGCGGAACTCGACCCGGCGCGCATCGCCGAAGTGAGAGCGAGTCTGCCGGCGCTGCGCCATAGAAGATTGTAAATTTGCCCCCATATTCCCCAAACTCGGCGCTGGCGACACGGCACGGCGCCACATCCTGCATTCGACCCAACCCCATGGATACCATGAGCCATTTCGCCACCGCCGAACGCCATCTCCTGACGCCCTACGACCTGGATGCTGGCCAGCTTTCCCGGGTATTCGGCGAACTGTTCGGCCACCGCATCGACTATGCCGATCTCTACTTCCAGTTCTCCCGCTCGGAGGCCTGGAGTCTCGAGGAAGGCATCGTCAAGTCCGGCAGCTTCAACATCGAGCAGGGCGTCGGGGTGCGGGCGGTGAGCGGCGAGAAAACCGCTTTCGCCTATTCCGACGACATCAGCCTGCCCGCGTTGCTCGATGCATCGCGCGCCACCCGCGCGATCGCTGCGGCCGGCGGCAATGGCACGCTGCCGCTGTTGCGCCGCCAGCCGGTCGCGCCACTGTATGCGCCCGCCGATCCGCTCGCCTCGCTGCCGGATGCCGAGAAGGTGCGCCTGCTGGAGCGGCTCGAAAGCTTCGCGCGGGCGCTCGACCCACGCGTCACCCAGGTGATGGCGCACATCGCCGGCAGTTGGGAGACGATCCTGGTGGTGCGTTCCGACGGACAGATGGCGGCCGACGTGCGGCCGCTGGTGCGCGTCTCGCTCACCGTGATCCTGGAAGAAAACGGCCGGCGCGAGCAGGGCAGCGCCGGCGGCGGCGGGCGTTTCGACTATGCCTATTTCACCGACGCGGTGTTGCAGGACTACGCGGAAAAGGCCGTGCATCAGGCGCGCGTCAATCTCGCCGCAGCACCTGCGCCCGCCGGCGAGATGACCGTGGTGCTCGGCCCCGGCTGGCCGGGCATCCTGCTGCACGAGGCGATCGGCCACGGCCTGGAGGGTGACTTCAACCGCAAGGGCAGCTCCGCGTTCTCCGGGCGGATCGGCCAACGCGTCGCGGCGAAGGGCGTCACCGTCGTCGACGATGGCACGATTCCCGACCGGCGCGGCTCGCTCTCGATCGACGACGAGGGCAACCCGACGCAGCGCACGGTGCTGATCGAGGACGGCATCCTCGTCGGCTATCTGCAGGACACGCTCAATGCGCGCCTGATGGGTGTGGCGCCCACCGGCAACGGCCGGCGCGAATCCTTCGCCCATCTGCCGATTCCGCGCATGACCAACACGACGATGGCCGCCGGCGACAAGGATCCACAGGAAATCATCGCTTCGGTGAAGAAAGGGCTTTACGCGGCGAACTTCGGCGGCGGCCAGGTCGATATCACCAGCGGCAAGTTCGTCTTCTCCGCCGCCGAGGCCTACCTGATCGAGAACGGCAAGATCACCCGGCCGGTCAAGGGCGCGACGCTGATCGGCAATGGCCCCGACGTGCTCACCCGCGTGTCGATGATCGGCAACGATCTCGCGCTCGATCCCGGCGTCGGTACCTGCGGCAAGGAAGGCCAGAGCGTGCCGGTCGGCGTCGGCCAGCCGACCGTGAGGATCGACGGCATGACGGTGGGCGGCACGGCCGGATGATGCGCTGCGGTAGAATCCGCTTTTGCATCATGCCTGTTCGCCCCCATCATGAAACACATCGTCGATGACGTCCGCATCAAGGAGATCAAGGAGCTCTCACCGCCCGGCCATGTGCTGAGGGAGTTTCCCGCCACGGAGGCGGCGGCACGCACGACCTTCGAGGCACGCGCGGCGATCCATCGCATTTTGCATGGCGCCGACGACCGCCTGCTCGTCATCGTCGGCCCCTGCTCGATCCATGATTTCGCTGCTGCGCGGGAATATGCCGACCGGTTGAAGGTCGAGCACGACCGGCTGCACGAAGACCTCTTGATCGTGATGCGCGTCTATTTCGAAAAGCCGCGCACCACGGTGGGCTGGAAAGGCCTGATCAATGATCCGCGCCTCGATGGCAGCTACAAGATCAACGAGGGGCTGCGCATCGCGCGCCGCCTGCTGTGGGAACTGACCGAGATGGGGCTGCCCTGCGCGACCGAGTTCCTCGACACGATCACGCCGCAATACACGGCGGACCTGATCAGCTGGGGGGCGATCGGCGCGCGTACCACCGAAAGCCAGGTGCATCGGGAACTCGCTTCGGGTCTTTCCTGCCCAGTCGGCTTCAAGAACGGCACCGACGGCAACATCAAGATCGCCGTCGATGCGATCCGCGCCGCCCAGGCGCCGCACCACTTCCTCTCGGTGACCAAGGCCGGCCATTCGGCGATCGTCTCGACCAACGGCAATGAGGATTGTCATGTCATCTTGCGTGGTGGCAAGCAGCCCAACTATGACCACGCCAGCATCGAGGCCGCCTGCACCGAGCTCGGCAAGGCCGGCCTGCCGGCGCGGGTGATGGTCGATTTCTCGCACGGCAACAGCCGCAAGGATTACAAGCGCCAGCTCGAAGTGGCTGCGGATGTCGCGGCGCAGCTCGCTGCCGGCGAGGAGCGCATCTTCGGCGTGATGATCGAATCGAACCTCAACGAAGGCCGTCAGGACCTGAAACCCGGCAAGCCACTCGCCTACGGGGTGTCGATCACCGATGCCTGCCTGGGCTGGGAAGATACCGTCGTCGTGCTCGACCAGCTGGCCGAAGCGGTGCGGCAGCGGCGCGCCGCCATTGCCGCGCGATAAGCGACCGATGCCCATCACGTCCGGCCGCTTTTTCCTCGCCGCCGCCGGGCTGACGCTCATTTTCCGATTCTGGCTGGCCGCAGCCTTGCCGATGACCGGCGACGAGGCGTATTTCTATTGGTGGGGACGGCAGCCCGATTGGGGGTTCTACGATCACCCGCCGATGATCGGCTGGTGGCTCGCCGCACTGCTGACGGTGAGCGATGCGGCAGGGTGGCTGCGCCTGCCGCAGATCGTCCAGCCGCTGCTGCTCGCTCTTGCGGTACGCCTGGCCTGGCCCCGCCTCTTTCCGCAGGCGGCTGGGCAGCGCGATGCAGTGGCGTCGTTGATCCTGCTCGCGCCACCCTTCGTCTGGAACGTGCTGGTCACCACCGATACCGCGCTGGTCTATTGCGCGGTGCTTTCCGGGCTCGCCTGGTTGCGCGCGGTGCGCGGCGAGGAGGCTGGCGAGGCCGGCGTCTGGCGCTGGTACCTGCTCGCCGGGCTGCTGCTCGCCGGTGCCGTGCTGTCCAAATACTTCGCCGCGCTGCTCGGTTTCAGTTATCTGGTCGATGCGTTGCGCCGGCAGAGAGCGTCGGCATGGCGTGGGCTCGCCATCGTCTATGCCTGCTGCATTCCGGCGCTGGGGCTGATGGCCTGGTGGAACAGCGGGCACTGCTGGACGAACTATCTGTTCAACTTCGTCAATCGTCACAGCGGGGCGAATACCGGCTTCAATTTGCGGACACCGCTGCTGTATCTCGTGACGCTGCTCTATGTGCTGACGCCCTTGGCCGTCTGGATATTGTGGCGGAAGGTGTCCGAGTGCCGTGTCACCAGCGCCGAATCTGCGACCGAGCGCAGCTTGAGCTTGCTCGCCGCGGTGCCGCTGATGCTGTTCGCCCTGCTGTCGTTCTTCAAGACCATTGGTCTGCACTGGGCCCTGTCTTTCGTGCCATTCGCGCTGCTGCTGGTGGTGCGCCACGGCGCGTCTGGCGCGCTGGAAAAGCTCGTGCGGTTTTGCGCCGGCTTCGCCGCATTGCATGTCGTGCTGTTAGCGGTGCTGGCCAGCCTGCCGCTGGAAACCTGGCGTTCGCTGAATGTCTATCCGAGCATGGTGCTGACCTTCGATGGGCGACAGCTGGTCGAACGGGCGCACATCGGCGCAACCCTGCTCGCCTCGGACGGCTATTCGAATGCGGCGATCCTCGGCTACCAGCAGCGCCGTCACGTGCCGGTGCTCGGCCCCGGGTCGGGACATGCGCGCCATGACGACATCCTCACCGACTGGCGTGAGCTGGATGGCCGCGACATCACCGTGCTGCGCAAGACCGCACCCAATCCGGGCGAATACGACGGCTGGTTCCGCCGCGTTTCGATCGACGACTTCGAATACCGCGGCGCGCGCTTCTGGGTGGTGCGCGGCGAGGGCTTCGACTATGCCAGCTACCGCGACACGGTGCTGGATGCGATCCGCCGCCAGTATTATGCGGTGCCGGCGTGGCTGCCGCTCACCGGCTGCTACTTCTGCGACCGTTATTTCCCGGATAGGTCATGCCGCTGATCCAGCTGCTCCGCCCGCACCAGTGGCTGAAAAACGGCTTCGTGTTGATCGGCCTGCTGTTCGGCCATGCCTGGTCGAATGCGGAGATGCGCATGCAGGCGCTCACCGCCTTCGTCGCCTTCTGCCTGATTTCGTCCGCGGTGTATGTGATGAACGACATCCTCGACCGCGAGGCCGACCGGCGGCATCCGCAAAAGTGCCTGCGGCCGATCGCCAGCGGCCGGGTGGGCATCGGCATGGCGCTCGCGCTTGCCGCCGTCTGTCTGGTCGTCGGCCTGGGACTCATCTCAGGGCTGTTCGGCCTGCCGGCATCGAAGGCGCCGTGGGTCTTCGTTTTGTATGTGCTGATGAACGTCGCCTACAGCCTCGGCCTCAAGCATGTGGTGATCCTCGACGTCTTCATCATCGCCGCCGGCTTCATGCTGCGCATCTTTGCCGGCACGGTGGGGATCGGCATCGTTCCGTCGCACTGGCTGGTGCTCACCGGCCTGATGCTGACGCTGTTCCTCGGCTTCGCCAAACGTCGTGCCGAGATCGAGGTGCCGAGCACGAGCGAGCAGCCTCACCGGCGCGTGCTCGAACAGTATTCGCTGCCCTTGCTCGACCAGTTCATCACGCTGACGGCCGGCGCGACGGTGATCACCTACAGCCTGTACACGGTCAGCGAGGAAACCATCGCGCTGCACGGCACGCGCTGGCTGATCGTCACGGTGCCCTGCGTGCTCTACGGCCTGCTGCGCTATCTCTATCGTCTGCATCGCCGCGGCGGCGGCGGTGATCCGGTGCGCGAACTGCTGCGCGACCCACATTTGCTCTTGGTGACGGCGCTATGGTTGATCCTGGTAATCTGGCTGCTAGAATGACGTCATGGATCGGACTGACGATGTCATGAATACGCTGGCACCCGCCAATACTTTCGGGGCGTTGCAAGCTCTCGGTAACGGGGTTGCTCATGTCGACCGTATCATGGCGGTCATCGAGCACATCCGGTTATTCGAGGATTTCACCCGGGAAGAGATCGAAAGCCTGGCGCGGCACATGCAATGCTATCGTGCAGACATTGGCGTCGAAATTTTGCGCGAAGACGAGCCCGGTGACTACATGCTGCTCTTGATCGAGGGAAGCGTCGAGATTCTCAAGCGCGACCGTCAGGGCCTGCCGCAGCGTCTGGCGATCGATGGGCCTGGGCAGACGCTGGGCGAGATGTCGCTGATCGATGGAGCCCCTCGTTTTGCAAGCTGCGTGACGCTTGCGCCAACGTTGTTTGCTGCGCTCGACCGCGCTGCACTGAAGCGGCTGATCGAGGATGAGCCCAAGGTGGGGATCAAGCTGCTGATGGAGCTGATGATGCTCCTCAACCAGCGTTTGCGTGCGGTTTCCAGTGAGCTGATGAAATGCCTGAACAATCAGCGCCAGCGTATCTGGTAATGGTGGGTCGGCGCGTAGGGATACGGTCTTTCAGGCGTTGAGCCCCTTCTGCCACAACACATCGCCATGTCCGGCATGGCGGTTGAGCCAGCGGGCGAGCACGAAAAGGAGATCGGAGAGGCGGTTCAGATACTGGCGCGCGGCCTCGCTCACCGTTTCGTGCTGGGCGAGCGTGACCACCGCGCGCTCGGCGCGGCGGCAGACGGTGCGTGCGAGGTGGGTCAGTGCCGCGGCGCGTGTGCCGCCCGGCAGAATGAATTCCTTGAGGGGCGCGAGTTCCGCATTGAAGCGGTCGATCGCGTCTTCCAGCCGCGCCGGCTGTGTGTCCTTGAGAAAGGCGCCGCCGGGCACGGAGAGCTCGCCGCCGAGATCGAAGAGATCATGCTGCACACCGATGAGCAGCGTGCGCACCTCGATCGGCAGCTCCTCGCAGAGCAGCAGGCCGATGACGGCATTCAGTTCGTCGACGTCGCCCAGCGCCGAGATGCGCGGCGCATCCTTGTTGACACGTGAACCGTCGCCGAGACCCGTGGTGCCGGCATCACCGGTGCGCGTGTAGATTTTGGAAAGTCGGTAGCCCATTTTTGCAAGTCGGCGCTGGCGAACCCATGCAGTCTACCCATTTGCCGCCATCAGGTGATCGAGGAAAGCTTTGGCGACCGCCGACAGATGCTTGCCGCGCGGATAGGCGACGTACCACTTGCGCTGCAGCGGGAAGCCTTTGATATCGAGTGGCTGCAACAACCCATCCTCGCCCTCGAGGCTGAGGGTATGCAAAGAAAGCACCGAGATGCCCAGGCCGCCGACGATCGCCTGCTTGATCGCTTCGTTGCTGCCCAGCTCCATACGAACTTTGAGCGCGAGTCCCCGTTCGGCGAAAAAGCGCTCGGCGGCGAGCCGTGTGCCAGAACCCGGTTCGCGCATCACAAAGGCTTCTGCCACCAAACGTTCAGGCGGGATGCGCTTTTTGCCGGCGAGCGGATGATCGTTGCGGGCAACCACCACCAGCGGGTTGTCGGCGATCGGCGTGGCGACGACATCGAGGTGTTCGGGGGGCGCGCCGAGCACGACCAGATCGTCGAGATTCTCAGTGAGCCGCGCGAGCAGTTTTTCGCGGTTGGTGACGGTGAGCGATGCCTCGATACCCGGATGCCGCGTGCAGAACTCGCCGAGAAGGCGCGGAATCAGGTACTTCGCCGTGGTGACGATGGCCAGCCGCAGTTTGCCGCGCTTGAGACCCTGCATGTCGGCCAGCCGCATCTCGAGCCGTTCGATGGCGGCGACGGTCTCGCGGCTGGTGGCGAGCACCTCGCGGCCCGCGTCGGTGAGAAAGAGCTGCTTGCCGATCCGCTCGAAGAGGGAAAGGCCGACGACATCTTCGAGCTGTTTCACCTGGGCGAACACCGCAGGTTGCGTCAAATGCAGTTCTTCCGCCGCGCGCGTGTAGGACAGGTGGCGGGCGACGGCCTCGAAGATGGTGAGCTGGCGGAGGCTGAAGCGCATCTTTCTTGAATAGATTTTTCTGAATTCTAACTCTAAAAACTATTCAGTTTCATTTATTCATTGCGCTCGCCATACTGCAGGCCATCCCGAATGTTCTCGGGGTTTACGAAAACAACCTTAGATAGGAGACAGGCATGGCCGCAAAGAAATACGACGCCGGCGTCAAAGAGTACCGCACGATGTACTGGCAGCCGGATTACCAGGTGAAGGATTCCGACATCCTCGCCGTGTTCAAGGTGGTGCCCCAGCCTGGGGTGCCGCGCGAAGAAGCCGCCGCGGCAGTGGCCGCGGAATCCTCGACGGCGACCTGGACCACCGTGTGGACCGATCTGCTCACCGACCTCGAATATTACAAGGGCCGCGCTTATGCGATCGAAGACGTGCCAGGTTCAGATGAAGCGTTCTACGCCTTCATCGCCTATCCGATGGATCTGTTCGAGGAAGGCTCGGTGGTGAATGTGTTCACCTCGCTGGTCGGCAACGTGTTCGGTTTCAAGGCGGTGCGCTCGCTGCGACTGGAGGACGTGCGCTTCCCGTTGTGGTTCGTCACCACCTGTCCCGGGCCTCCCCATGGCATCCAGGTCGAGCGCGACAAGCTCGACAAGTATGGCCGGCCGCTGTTGGGCTGCACGATCAAGCCGAAGCTGGGGCTGTCGGCCAAGAATTATGGCCGTGCCGTCTATGAGTGCTTGCGCGGCGGCCTCGATTTCACCAAAGACGACGAGAACGTCAACTCGCAACCCTTCATGCGCTGGCGCGACCGTTTCCTGTTCTGCCAGGAAGCGATCGAAAAGGCCGAAAAGGAAACCGGCGAGCGCAAAGGGCATTACCTCAACGTCACCGCGCCGACGATGGAGGAAATCTACAAGCGCGCCGAGTTCGCCAAGGAAATCGGCTCGAAGATCATCATGTCCGACTATTTGACCGTCGGCTGGGCGGCCCACACCTCGCTGTCCAAGTGGTGCCGTGACAATGGCATGCTGCTGCATGTGCACCGCGCGATGCACGCCGTGATCGACCGCAATCCGCATCACGGCATCAACTTCCGCGTGCTGACCAAGCTGCTGCGTCTGATGGGGGGTGACCACCTGCACTCCGGCACCGTCGTCGGCAAACTCGAAGGCGATCGTGAGGCGACCATCGGCTGGATCAACATCATGCGTGACCGTTACATCAAGGCCGATCGCTCCAAGGGCATCTTCTTCGACCAGGACTGGGGCCCGATGCCGGGGGTCATGCCGGTCGCTTCCGGTGGCATCCACGTCTGGCACATGCCGGCGCTGGTGTCGATCTTCGGCAACGACTCGGTGCTGCAGTTCGGCGGCGGCACGCTGGGGCACCCCTGGGGCAACGCTGCCGGCGCCTGCGCCAACCGCGTGGCGCTGGAAGCCTGCGTGCAGGCGAGAAACGAAGGCCGTCAGCTCGAGAAGGAAGGCAAGGACATCCTCACCAACGCGGCGAAGTCTTGCCCCGAACTGAAGGTGGCGATGGAAACCTGGAAGGAAATCAAGTTCGAGTTCGACGTGGTCGACAAGCTCGACGTCCAGCATCGCTAAGCCTGCGAACCGACCATTCACAGAAAGGATATTGCAATGAGCGACGTACAAGACTACCAATCCCGCCTCTCCGATCCGGCGAGCCGCAAGATGGGCACCTTCTCCTACCTGCCGCCGATGGATGCCGGACAAATCAGGAAACAGATCGAATGGATCGTCAAGAATGGCTGGAACCCGGCGATCGAACATACCGAGCCGGAAAACGCCTGGGGCCACTACTGGTACATGTGGAAGCTGCCGATGTTCGGCGAGACCGACGTCGATCGCATCCTCGCCGAGCTGGAAGCCTGCCACAAGGCCAATCCGAACAACCATGTGCGCTTGATCGGCTATGACAACTTCAAGCAGAGTCAGGGCGCCAACATGGTGGTGTATCGCGGCAAGATGGTGTAAGCCGGCCACGGTTCCGTAAGTGCTTGCCCCGTCGGCCGAACATTCTCCGGCGGCGGGGCTTTTTTTCACCCTGGAGCGCATCATGAGCGAACTGATCGAGCAATACCGAATCACCGAACAGCCCTACTATCGACCCGTCGCCGACGAGGTCGAGCTCTTCGAAGCCGCCTATGCGGCGAAGATGCCGATGATGCTCAAAGGCCCGACCGGCTGTGGCAAGACGCGCTTCGTCGAGCACATGGCCTGGCGGCTGAGGAAACCCCTGGTGACGGTCGCTTGCAATGAAGACATGACCGCCTCCGACCTCGTTGGCCGCTTCCTGCTCGATGCATCGGGAACGCGCTGGCAGGATGGGCCGCTCGCCATCGCCGCGCGCTACGGTGCGATCTGCTATCTCGACGAGGTCGTCGAGGCACGCCAGGACACCACCGTGGTGATTCATCCGCTCACCGACAACCGCCGCGTGCTGCCGCTGGAAAAGAAGGGCGAACTCCTGCGCGCACACCCCGACTTCCATCTGGTGATCTCTTACAACCCGGGTTACCAGAGCCTGATGAAGGACTTGAAGCAATCGACCAAGCAGCGCTTTGGCGCGCTGGACTTCAATTACCCCGAACACGGCGTGGAGGTGGAGATCGTCGCTCATGAGGCGAAGATCGAAGCATCCATTGCCGACAAGCTCGTCTCGATCGCCGAGCGGGCGAGGAACCTCAAGGGGCATGGTCTCGACGAGGGCATTTCGACGCGCATGCTGATCCATGCCGGCGAGCTGATCGCGCGCGGCGTGAGCCCCGTTGCCGCCTGCCGTGTCGCGCTGGTGCGGCCGATCACCGACGACCCCGATATGCGCGACGCGCTCGACGCCGCCGTTTCGACATTCTTCTGACCGCCGCGAGGGCGCCATGAGCGTGAACCTCAAAGACTATGGCGAATTGATCGACGAGCTGCCGGAGAATCATCGGCAGCTTTTGGAGGCGGAATGGCACGAGGCGGCGCGCATCCTGAGCCCGCGAGGCCTCGACAATTGGCTCAAGAGCGCGGCCGCACTCCACCGCATGGGACGCGGTGGCGACATCGTCGCCGCATGGATCGAGGAGGTGCCGGGCGTCGCCCGCGAGGTTGGCGAAGATGTCATCCCCGATTTCGCACAAGCCTGCCTGCAATTCGCTTCGCGCACCTCGGGCGCGGTGATCGAATTGGTGATCGCCACCGCGCCGATCGCGGCCAAGCGTCTCGGTGATGCCGAGCTGTTCCGTGGCTACCTGCAACTCCTCAACGTCCTGCTCGGCCAGGCGGCGCGCGGTCTGCGGCCGATGCTCGAACATCTCGACCAGCTCTTGGGGGTCTTGACGCTCGGTGGCCTGCGCCGCTGGGCGCTGTGGGGCGCGCAGGCGCACCGCAGCAACTTCGACGAGCAGGTGCGCTACTTCAGCCTCGAATCCGAAGAGGCGAAGGCGATGCTGCAAAAAGAACGCAAAGGCACGCTGTTCGTCGACATTCACCGCCGCATCGGAATGTATCTGCGCGCGCTGTGGGGCCGCGATTTCTTCATGCGCCCGACGGCTGGCGACTTCGAAAGCCGCGAGGGCTTCAAGCCCTTCATCGCCGATTATTTTCTGCATCTGCCCGATGCCTATGACGACTGGAACGGTATTGCTGGGCTGGATCTGTATCGCGCCGCCGCCGCGCATTGCGCCGCCCATGTCGTGGCGACGACGGCACGCATCGACGCCGATCGGCTGTCGGTGTTGCAGCAGGCCTGTGTCGGGCTCTTCGAAGACGCCCGCGTCGAGACGCTGGCGATCCGTCGCTTTCCGCGTCTCAAGGACTTCTGGGCGCAGTTTCATATCGCCCAAGCAAAAGGCGAGTCGGTCGGGGCCTATCTCAACCGCATCGCCCGCGCGCTGCTCGATCCCGGCTATGAGGATGCCGATCCACTCGTGGTCTGGGCGCGCGAGGGCTTCGCCAATGCGGATCTCGCCTCGAACGGCGTGTCCATCGAGTTGGGTCTTGAACTCGCCGAAGAACTCATGAAACGCCGCTTGCCCTTCTCGCCTTATCACGACGTGCAGGAAGCACCCTACCGCGACGATAACCGCTACCTCTGGGAATACGAGGAATATAGCTATGAGCAGGCGATTGCAGCGGGCTTCATGCCACAACAGCAGGTGCGTAAGTATGTCAGCGTGATGGAGATGGTCAATGAGGTCGAAGTCGAGACGGCAGGGGATGATGCACAGGAAATCTGGGTGTGCGCTGCCGAACTGTTCGACGACGACGGCATTTCGTTCAACGCCAAGGAAGGCAAGGAGCCAGTGGCCGAACCGCGCCATTACGACGAATTCGACTATCACATCCAGCTGGCGCGGCCAGCCTGGGCCACCGTGCTGGAAAAGCGCCCCAAGTTCGGCGATCTCGCCGTGGTCGACGCGATCCTCGCTGAGCACCGCAAGGTGACGCAGCGCCTGAAACATTTGCTCGACGCACTGCAGCCGCAAGGGGTGCAGCGCATCCGTAAACTCGAAGAGGGGGACGAGATCGACATCAATGCCGCGATCCGCTCCTTGATCGACATCCGCATGGGGCAGCAACCCGACCCCAGGGTGATGATGCGCTCGGTGAGGAAGACGCGCGACATCGCCGTCCTAGTGCTGCTCGATCTGTCCGAATCGACCAACGACAAGGTGGCGGGCCAGGACTATACGGTACTGGAACTGACGCGCGCCGCGACGGTGTTGTTGGGCGAAGCGATCCACAAGGTGGGGGATGCCTTCGCGGTGCATGGCTTCTATTCCGATGGCCGCCACAACGTCTTCTACCAGCGCTACAAAGACTTCGAGCAGCCCTGGAACGAGATTCCGAAGGCCCGTCTTGCCGGTATGGAAGGGCGCTTTTCGACGCGCATGGGCGCCGCGATCCGTCATGCCGGCTATCACCTCGCGCAGGTGCGTGCGGCCAAGAAACTGCTGATCGTCGTCACCGACGGCGAGCCGGCCGACATCGACGTGCGCGATCCGCAATACCTGCGCTACGACGCCAAGAAGGCGGTCGAGGATGTCGGGCGCATCGGCGTGGTGCCGTTTTGTCTCACGCTCGATCCGCGTGCCGACCAGTATGTGGCGCGCATCTTCGGCCAGAGAAACTTCCTGATCCTCGACCACGTCGAGCGCCTGCCCGAACGTCTGCCGCAGCTTTATGCGGGATTGACGAAATGACGCTCGCAGCAGTGATCTTCGACGTCGATGGAACGCTCGCCGACACCGAAGAGGCGCACCGCCAGGCCTTCAATGCCGCCTTCCAGGAGTTCGGCCTGCCCTGGCACTGGGATGTCGAGCTCTATGTCGAACTGCTGGCGGTGGCCGGTGGCAAGGAGCGGCTGACGCACTACTGCCGCTGCGTCGATCCACGGCGCATGATGCAGGCGGACAGCGCGGAGTTCATCGCCCGGCTGCACCAGCGCAAGACGCGCATCTATGAGCGGCGCGTCGAGATGGGCGAGGTGCCGGCGCGGCCCGGCGTGGTGCGCTTGATCCGTGAGCTGGCCGAAAATGACGTGCGCGTGGCGATTGCCACCACCACCTCGCGTGCCAATGTCGATGTGCTGCTGGCCACCACGCTCGGCGATCTGCCGCTGGACTGCTTCGAGGTCATCGGCGCCGGCGAACAGGCGGCGGCGAAAAAGCCGGCGCCCGACATCTACCACTGGGTGCTCAATGAGCTGCAGCTCACGGGCGCGGACTGCCTGGCCATCGAGGATTCGCGCAACGGCGTGCGTGCGGCGCGGGCAGCTGGCATACCGGTGCTGGTCACCGAAAGCGCCTGGACGCGCCGAGATGATTTCACCGGTGCCGTGGCCGTGCTGCCCGATCTCGCCGACGTCGATCTGGCACGGCTGCGCTGCTTTCACGAGGAGGGAAGATGCCGCTCGTCGATCTGAAGGACATGCTGCGCCACGCACGTGCCAACGGCTATGCGGTGGGCGCCTATGACGCGGTCGATAGTAATTTCGTCGCCGCGATCCTCGCCGGTGCCGAGGCTGCCCAGGCGCCGGTGATCTTGAGTTTCGCCGAATCGCATTTCGCACACTACGACTTTGCATCCCTCGTCGCGGCGGCGGAAGCGCAGGCCAAGCGGAGCACCGTGCCGGTGGCCTTGTTTCTCGATCACGGCAGCGGCATGGCCAGCGCCGTCGCCGCGATCCGACACGGCTGCAATGGCGTGATGGTGGATGCCTCACATCTTGCTTTCGAGGACAACCTGGCGACCACGCGCGACGTGGCCGAGATGGCGCATGGCGTCGGCGTGCCTGTCGAAGGCGAGCTCGGCTATGTGCCGGGTGTCGAAGGTGAAGATGCCGAGCGCCATCCCGGCGCAATGCGCATGACTTCTCCCGAGGAGGCGGCCCGCTATGTCGATGCCAGCGGGGTCGATTTCCTGGCCGTTTCCGTCGGTACCGTGCATGGACGCTTCCGCGGCGAGCCACGTCTCGACCTCGACCGACTCGCAGCGGTCGCGGCAGCGGTTGCCGTGCCGCTCGTCATTCACGGCGGCACCGGGTTGTCCGACGAGCAGTTCCAGGCCCTGATCGCGCGCGGCGTAGCGAAAATCAACTATTTCACGGCACTGTCCGATCTCGCCGCCGCCGCAGCGGCCAATGCCCTGGCGGCCGTCAATTCCAGCTACACCGCGGCCATCGATGCGGCTCGCCGGGCGGTGGCCGACGAAGTCATGCGCACCGCAACCGTATTCGGCGCGGCCGGACGCGCCCAAGCGTTGCTCACCGAGTGCCGGCCGTGGCGCGATGTCGAGCATGTGATCCTCTTCAACTGGTCGGAGGAAGCCATGGCGCGTGCAATGGACTTCGAGGCCGAAGGCTGCGCCCTCCTCGGCTCGGTGCCCGGGGTGCGCGAGGTGGCGATCGGCCGCGCGATCCATGAAGACGTCCGTTATCGACGCGCCTGGCTGATCCGCCTCGCCAGTGCCGCGGCAGAAGGCGCCTACATGCAGGATGAGCGCCATCTCGATTATGCAAACCGCGTGTTCCGGCCGCATGCCGCCGATCGCATCAAGGGCGATTACATGCGGGAGTAGGGCAATGTATGCGCGGCTGGCGGATTTTCCGGTGCTCGACGAGTACCCGCATCGCATTCCGGCCGTGACCTGGAATGCCTGGCGGCGCTTGAGACTTCGTAAGCCGCGCATCGCGCAATGGCGCTTCGATCTGCCGGGGCTCGAGCCTTTCCAGGTGGTGCTCGAGGAGCGTCTGTGGGTCTGCATCGACCCGACGCTCGGTGATGCGCCGATCATCGCCTGGCGGCGTTTTCTCGCTGCGGGGCGCTGCGACCTTTGCGCGCCGGTCGCCTGCACGGTGCTGCAATACCATTTCGGCGCCAGCCGTTATCGCGACCGTATGCTTGCCGTGATTGGCAGCGAACTGGAAGGCCGTCTGCGCTCATGAAGCCCGCTGTGCGCATCCGTTGATCGGGCGCAGCGACGGTCGATCCGTGCTGGCAGCGGCGTCATCCGCGCTAAACTGATCTCATTTGATTGCTTGCCTGCTCGCCAAATGGATATCCGTTCTCACACCTTCGACCGCCTGCGCCGGGTTTTCAGCCGCGGTCTCGATCTGGTCGAATATCTCGGCCTGATGGTGATCGGCATCGCCACTGCGGTGGCGATGTACCACGAAGTGATGGTGATGGTCGCGGCAAGCCGTGTGCAGTTGGCCGATCTGTTGCTGATGTTCCTTTACCTCG
Source organism: Sulfuricystis thermophila (assembly GCF_004323595.1). Taxonomy (GTDB): domain Bacteria; phylum Pseudomonadota; class Gammaproteobacteria; order Burkholderiales; family Rhodocyclaceae; genus Sulfuricystis; species Sulfuricystis thermophila. The sequence goes on along the minus strand of NZ_AP019373.1, from coordinate 2,056,422 downwards.
AAGTGCTGGCGATGATCGGCCAGTATTTCAAGTCCGGCCAGCTGCCGGTGCGCTTTCCGATGTATATCGCCATCGTCGCGCTGGCGCGCTATCTGATCCTCGACATCAAGGAGATGACCGAATGGCGCATGCTGGCCGTCGCCACGGCGATGTTCCTCATCGCGCTCGGCGTGCTCCTGATCCGCTACGGCCATGTGCGCTTTCCCTACCGCGAGGATAGCGAAGCGTCGGCGACGGAAAAGCCCTTCGTCAAGGAGTGATCCGTTAGCGATCGGCGGGGGTGCCGTCCCGCCAGCGCCGACTATTCGAAGCGAGGCGGCGCCCGGCGGGACGCTCTCGTTTTCCCGCCAGCGCCGACTTTTGCATCCGTGCCGATCGTTAGGCTTGTTTCTTCACCGCCTCGATGAGCGCCTCGGGTTCCGGCGGACGCTTGACGACCAGTACCGCGCAGCCAAGTCCGCCGACGACGCGATCGGTGGTCTGGCCGGCGAGCGTGCGGGCCAGCCCCTTTCTCTGATCGTTGCCGATCACGACGAGATCGGCGCCGATCGCCTCGGCCGTTTCGATGATCGCCTCGGCGGGCGGTTTGGCGACGATGCACGGCTCGGCACCGACCCCCTCGATCTTCATCAGGCCGATCTTCTCGGCGAGATCCTCCTCGGCGCGGGCGCGCTCGGCATCGCTGCTCGCGGCGGTGAGCACGGTGACCGGGAGGTTCATGGCCTTGGCGATTTGTGTAGCGACTTCGGCAGCGGTGGCGGAAATCAATGAACCGTCGCTGGCGACGAGGATGCGGCGGCTGATCGGCTGCGCGCGCCAGTTGGCGATCAGCACGTGACAGGGCGACTGGATCAGGATCTGCTGGGCGATGTCGCCGACCAGGCGCTCCTTGATGTCGCCGCGCGGTGGCCGCCGGCCGATGACGAGGATGTTGGCGTCAGAGGCCCGCGCGGCATGGATCACTTCGGCCACCGGCTCTTTGCCGTAGCGCACCTGGGGCTCGCAGGCCACGCCGGCGAGATTGGCCTTGCGCTCGGCCTGCGCCAGACGCACACGGGCGATCTCGTCGTCGGCGACGGATTCGACCATCGTCATCACGTCGAGCGTGACACCGAAGCTCTTGGCGAGCTGGATGGCGATCTCTTCCGGCGCATGGCTGAATTCGCTGCCGTCGGTGGCGAGCAGCAGGCGCTGGCGGCGGAAGCCGTCGGGCAGGATGCCGCTGTTGCATTCCTTGAAAATGCGCGTCCGGCAGGTGCGGCAAACGTTCGGGTCGAGCGTCCAGTAGAGCGCGCCGGTGACATTGGTCATCACCGGGAAGAAAGCCCCTTCGCCGATTTGATGGACATAGCCGCCCTGGCGCAGGAGCGCCATGTTGGTCTGGTTGAGGCGGTAAAAGTAGAGACCGCCGCCCAGCCGCCGGCGGCGGCGCGCTTCCTGCGCCAGCACTTCCGCGCCGGCGATGTCGATGTAGGACAGCCCGGAGCAGGTGAGCAGCACGGATTTTTGCAGCGGATTGTCCTCGTCGATCTGTTGCAGCACAGACTGCACGTGGCTCGCCGCGCCGAAATAGAGCGAGCCGGTGACGCGCAGGATGCGCAATTGCGGGCACTCGGGGCGCCCCTTGGCGCGTATGAAGTGATAGGCCCCTTCCTCGGGCGCCGGCACGACCGGCACCATTTCCGGCTTCGAGGTGCGGTAGAGGAACATCAGGAGCGACAGGAAGACGCCGAGGAAGATGCCGGCTTCGAGATTCACCAGCGTGCCGACGAGCGTCGTGGCGAGAATCGCGGACTCCGCCTTGCTGGTATGCCAGATGTGTGTGATGTGATGGAAGTCGATCAGTCCCCAGGCGACGAGGAACAGGATGCCGGCCATCGCCGCGGTGGGCAGATAGGCCGCCAGGGGCGCCACGGCCAGCAGGATCAACACCAACGAGAGGGAAGCGAACACCGAGGCAAGCGGGGTCTTGGCGCCCGCCTCGTAATTGACGCCGGAACGGTTGAAGGAACCGGACGAAGCGTAGGCCGAGAAAAAGCTGCCGACGATGTTGGAGAGTCCCTGGCCGATGAACTCCTGGTTGCCGTCGATGCGCTGCTCGGAGCGCACGGCGATGGCGCGGGCGATCGACACCGCTTCGGTGAGCGCCAGCATCGTGATCACCAACGCCGGCCCGAACGTCGCCTTCAGCGCCGGGAGCGAGAAGTCGGGCATCGACAGCGGCGGCAGGCCCGCCGGCAGTGCGCCGACCGTCCTGATGCCGGTGACTTCCTGCCCCTGCCAGAGGTTGAGCGCCTCGGCGAAGAGCGAGCCGACGATCATCGCCGCGATCATGTAGGGAATCTTCTTGAAGTATTTCTTGGTCAGGATGCCGGTCGCCAGGGTGATGAGGCTCACCGAGAGCACCCACGGGTTGATGGCGAAGAACTGCAGGTAGAGCTGATGGAGGATTTCGTAAAACGGCGTGCCGCGCGGGATCGGGATGCCGAAGAAGTTCTTCACTTGGCTCGCGGCGATCAGGATCGCCGCGCCGGCGGTGAAGCCGATCACCACGGTGTGCGAGATGAAATTGACCAATGCGCCCAGACGCGCGAGACCGAGGATCAGCTGGAACACGCCGACGAGGAAAGTCAGCGTCAGCACCAGCTGGATGTATTGCGGCGAGCCGGGCTCGGCAGTATGCGAGAGCGCAGCGAACACGGCGATCGAGATCGCGGTGGTCGGCCCCGAGACGAGATGCCACGAGGAGCCGAACAGTGCGCCGATGACGGCGGGCATCATTGCGGCATAGAGGCCATATTGCGGCGGCAGGCCGGCGATGATCGCGAAGGCGACGCCTTGCGGCAGCACGATCAGCGCGCCGGTGAGCCCGGCGATCAGATCGTCGCGGAGCGTCTGCTTCGTGACCTGCGGCCACCAGCGGAGGAAAGGGAGGATGCGGGCAAGGCGCAAAGAGGCAGTGGTCATCGGCAGAAAATTCGCAATCACTGAAGGAGGAAGTCACGAATTATCGCCGTATTTCGTGAAGCCTCCGTCAAGAAACCGTTGCGCGGCTTGACAACGAAAATTTCACTTCGACGATAAAGCCCCCTTCTGGAGCATTGGCCAGTCGCAGCACGAATCCGGCGATCTCACAAATGCGCGCCACCAGCGCCAGACCGATACCTGCGCCGCGACTTTCCGGGCCGCGCCAGTAGCGTTCTGGCGCGCGGGCAAGCTCATCCTCGCTCATGCCGGGGCCGTCGTCGCTGACCGTCAGTGCCGTTTCACTCACCGTGAGGTCGACCCGGCTGCGGGCATGTTCGCAGGCATTGCGGAGCAGGTTGCCGACCAGGATCGCAAACAGCGGCGCCGCGAGCGGCAGCAAAAGTGTCTGTGGCGTTTTGATTCGTGTCTTGAGAGAACGTTTCTGGCACTGCGGCGTGAGCCGTTCGAACGTTTCGCGTGCGACGAGCGCCGCATCGCACTCGCCCGCGGCCGTCTCTTCCCTGGCCAGCAACAGCAAGGCGTCGACGAGCTCGGCAAGCCGCTGGCTGGCGCGCACGATGCGCCCAGCGCGTTCGCGTTGCACGGGGCCGAGCGTTGCATCGTCGGCGAGCAATTCGGCGGCGCCCTGGATCACGGCGAGCGGCGTGCGCAGCTCGTGACTCGCGTCGGCGGTGAACGCCCGTTCGCGTTCGATGAAACGGGAAAGACGCGTCTGGTAGCGCTCGAAGGCTTCGGCCAAGGCAGAGAGCTCGTCGGCGGGGAGCGTCGCGTGGGGAAGGCGCGGTGGACGATCGACATCGGCCTGCGCGATCTCGCTCGCCAACAGGGAGAGCGGCGCCAGCGTGCGGCCAGCGAGCCACCAGGCGCCGAGGAACACCAGCACGATCACGGCAATGGCGCCGCCGACGAGCCAGATCACAAAGCGCGCCTCGCGCCGTTTCTGCCGTGTCTCATCGAACAGGATCACATAACGCCAGCCGTCACGGAGCTCGACGGCGACACGATAGGGGATGCCGTCGATGACGATCTCGTGGCGTCCCGGTGGCAAGGCACGCACGGCGGGCGGCTGTGTTGCGTCGCTCTGGTCGACGGGCGCGACGAAGCCCCGCAGGCCGACGGCCGCCGGCGGCAGGGAGGCGGGATTGCGGGCGCGCCGCGCGATGTAGTCCTCGATTTCGGCGCCCAGGGTCTGATCCATCAGGCGACGGGCGACGTCGTGGGCGCCATAGGCGATCGCCAGCGAGAGCACGACCGCGACAAAGGCGCCGAAGGCGGCGAAGGAGAGCGCCAGCCGCGCGCGGAAACTAATCCGTCGCGGCATCGGCGGGAGAGGCGGCCAGTCGCCAACCGACACCGCGCACGGTCTCGATCGTCGCATCCGGCGCGCCGGCCGCCGCAAGCGTGCTGCGCAGGGCATAGAGATGGCTGCGCAACGCATCGGAGGGGGTCGGCGCATTGCCCCACAGCGCGCGTTCGAGTTCGCCACGGCGCACCACACGGGGACTGGCGCGCATCAGCATTTCCAGGATGCGCAAGGGAATCGGCGCCAGATCGAGCGGACGGCCCCGGTAGGCGGCGCGCAGGCTGGCGCTGTCATAGACCAGATCGGCGCAACGGATGCGCGTCTTGGCCACCGTCTGGCGGGCGCGGCGCACCAGCGCCAGCACGCGCGCCTCGGCTTCGGCGAGCGCGAAAGGTTTGACCAGGTAATCGTCGGCGCCGGCGGCAAGTCCCGCGACGCGCTCGGCCACCGTGTCGCGCGCCGAGATCACCAAAATCGGCGTGGTGCGGCCGATCTCTTCGCGCAGTCGGCGCATCAGCTCGATGCCATCGATGCCCGGCAGCATCAGGTCGAGCAGGATCGCGTCGAAGTTCTCCGTTGCCGCGAGGTGCAAGCCGGCCTTGCCGTCGGCGGCGATATCGACGAAATGGCCCTGGGCGGTGAAGTGATCCGCGAGGTTGGCGGCAAGATCGGCGTCGTCTTCGACGATCAACAGTTTCAACGGCGGTTTCGGCATGCCGGCATTATTGCCCAAGACCGCCGTGTCGAAACTCGGCGCTGGCGAGACGGCACTCACTTCACCGTACGACTAGCACCGGCCGGTCGGCGAAGCCGATCACCCGTTCGGCCACCGAGCCCATGAGCAGGCGCTCGATGCCGGTGCGTCCATGGCTGCCGATGACGACGAGCGCCGCTTCGTGCTGCCGCATCGCCTCGAGGATCGCTTCATGCGCGCGACCGCTGGCGACGATCCCTCTCACCTTCGGCAGCGTGCCCTGGAATGCCGTCTCGACGCGCTCGACGGCGGCGACCGCCTCGCGTCGGCGCGCATCGGTTTGGTCGGGCAGCACGGCGGAAACGACGATCAGCTCGCGGCCGAGCCGTTCGGCCAGCTTGCCGGCAAACCAGGCCGCCGCATCGCCATGGCGTGAGCCGTCGGTGGCGGCGAGCAGCGGGCCGTCGGCGAAACGCGCGCCGCGCGGACAAACCAGCACCGGCGCGCTGGCATGGCCGATCACCTTGGCGGTGGCGTCCCCGATCAGGTCGCGCGCCAGCCCCCGCTTGCCACGGCGGCCGATCGCGATCAGGTCGGCGCGTGCCTCCTCGGCAGCCTCGACGATGCCGCGGTAAGGATCATCGGCCTCGACGATGAGCTTGCCGCGTTTGCTGCTGTGCGTCTGTTCCAGTCCTCTCTCTGCCGCTCTCGTCGCTTTTTCGAGGGCGGTGGCGCGCAGCTCGGGCACCGCCGTGGCATATTCCGGATTGACCACCGCCACCGCCACCACCAGCAACTCGGCATTCAGTGTCTGGGCCAGCGCGTCGGCCGTCGTCAGCGCGCCACGGCTGTACTCTGAATCATCGCTGGCGACGAGGATGCGACCGAGGGGGGCGGCCGGTTCGATCGCTGCGGCCGTGGGGGCGAGACGGGCAAGGCTGGTTTCGAGCTCGCGCTGCATCTCGAGTTTGCGGTGTTCGGCAATGCCGCGGGTGAGCGAGGTGAGCACGGTCACCGCGCCGAGAATCAAGGCCACGGCGAGCACCGAGTCGCCCAGCGTTTTCAGCGTCCCGACCGTCTCATGGGAAAGCTTCTCGATCAGGGCGAGTTCGGAAAGATAGCCGGGCAGGTAAAAAAAGCGTGAAAACAGCACGGTGAGCATGATCACCGCCATCACCCGCTTGACCTGGTAATCCTTGACGTAGGTGGTGCCGATCGCGCCGAGCTGGATGCCGAATAGCGAGCCGAGCAGGATCAGCATCGACAGGCGCACGTCGACCGCGCCTTCGAGACCGTAGAAGATCGTGCCGCCCAGGCCCATCACGAAGGCGACGACGAGCTCGGTGGCCGAGGCCATCAGCGCCGGCACACCGAGCAGATAGATCATCGCCGGCACGCCGATGAATCCGCCGACGGCGATCGTCGCGGCGAGCATGCCGGTGAAAAAGCCGATCGGAATGACGAAAAGCAAGGAGAGTTCGGCCTTGGCGCTCGGAAAATAAACCATCGTGCCGGGGACGCGGATCGCTTGCACCCAGCGGGCAAGCTTGGACGTCTCTTCGCTTGCAGGCAAGATGCCCTCCTGATCGAGCCGCTTGAGCCGCCGGTAGTCGCGCAGCACATAGGCGCCGACGATCGCCAGCACGACGATGAAGACGACCGAGACATAGAGATCGGTACCGGCGGAGCCGAAGCTCTGCTTGATCGAGGTCATTACGTGCTTGCCATAAAGCATGCCGGACTCGGCGAAAACGCCAAGGAGCACGCCGAGCTTGACGTCGACTTGGCCATATTTGTGGCGCTTGACCGCGCCGACCAGCGCCTTGGGGAACTTGTGGCAGATGTTCGAGGCCACCGCCACCATCGTCGGCGCGCCCAGCGACATCATCGCCGGCGTCAGCACGAAGGCCCCGCCGGAGCCGATGAAGCCAGAGACCATGCCGCCGATGAAGCCGATCAGGACGAGCAGGAAGACCGTCGCGGCATTGAGCTCGATGAACTGGAGTTGTTCCATGATTCACTCCTGCCCAGCCGTTTGCGGCGTTTTCGCCTTGGACGCCGCTTTCAGCCCCATGACCTCCCAAAACAGGCCGGTGAAGGCACCATGTGTGAAGGAAATGGCAAAAGCGATGGCGATGGGCACCAGGACATGCCAAGGGTGTTCGCGGGCCGTGCGCGAGAGTTCGATCACGCGTTCGGATTCGATGAACAGCAAGGCGTAGAGGAAGGCAGTGAGGGCGCCCCAGAAAATCGTCTTCGCCCATAGGCGCCTGTCGTGAATCATGGCAAGACCTCGCTATGAAAATGGCGATCGGTGCTGCTGATCGCCGGATAAACAGCCTCGAAACCTCACGTCGGCTGGCATGAGTAATATCACTGGCTTCGTGAAGCAAGCGTGAAGAGATTCGTGACATGCTGAGTGCCCATCCTCGCCTGCAACGCTTCCTGCCTTTCCTGCGCTGGCTGCCCTATGGCGGCCCAACGCTGCGCGCCGATTTCATTGCCGGCCTGACGGTCGCCCTCGTGCTGGTGCCGCAGTCGATGGCCTACGCGCAACTGGCGGGCCTGCCAGCCTATTACGGTCTGTATGCGGCCTTCCTGCCAGTCGCGGTAGCGGCGCTGTGGGGTTCCTCGAACCAGCTCGCCACGGGCCCCGTCGCGGTAGTCTCCCTGCTCACCGCCTCCTCGCTCGCTCCTTTTGCCGCGCCAGGGTCGGAGCAGTTCATCGCCTTGGCGGTGATGCTCGCGCTGTTGGTGGGTCTGGTGCAGCTCGTCCTGGGCGTCTTCAAGCTCGGCGTGGTGGTGAATTTCCTCTCGCACCCGGTGATCGTCGGCTTCACCAACGCCGCGGCGATCATCATCGGCCTGTCGCAGTTGAACAAACTCTTTGGCGTGCCGATGGGCCGCTCGGAATCCTTCCTGGCCGACATCTGGGGCGTGCTGCAGCTCGTCGGCGACACCCACTGGCCGACGCTGGCGATGGGTCTGGGGTCATTGGCGGTCATCTGGGGCTTTCGCCATTTCGCGCCGAAATGGCCGGGCGTCTTGATCGCCGTGGTGCTGGCGACCTCGCTTTCTTGGTGGATCGGCTTCGAGAAGACGGCCGCCGTGTCCGTCGAGGCGATTGCTGACGAGCGGGTGCGGTTGCTGCTCGAAGAGTACCGGCAGGCCGAGACGCGCACCCATGAACTCAATGCCCGGCTGCTCGATAAATCAGCGGCGTTGAAGGCGCTCGACAAGGCGGCGCATGAGACGGCGGCGCAACGCGTCGAGCTCAATTACGAGATCGAACTGTTGCGTCTGCAGATCAAGGACCGCGAGGAGGAAAACCGCCGGCGCAGCCGTGCGCTGCGCACCTTCGTTTTCGAGCGCGGCATGGCTGCCGATGGCACGGTGCGCTTTCATCCGCATGGCCAGGTGCCGCCGGGCGAGACGGGCGATGGTCTGCGCTGGCGCATCGTGCGCGGCGTGCATGGCGAGAAGGGCGAGGTGAAACTCTCCGGCGGCGGCCAGGTGGTCGGCAAGATTCCCGAGGGCTTGCCGTCGTTTGCGCTGCCGAAGATGAATTGGGAAATGCTCGGCACGCTGCTCACGACGGCGATCGTCATCTCGCTGGTCGGCTTCATGGAAGCGATCTCGATCGCCAAGGCGATGGCGGCGAAGACCAAACAGCGGCTCGATCCGAACCAGGAGCTGGTCGGTCAGGGGCTCTCCAACATCGTCGGCAGCCTGACGCAGGCCTTTCCGGTGTCCGGCTCGTTTTCGCGTTCGGCGGTCAATCTCAACGCCGGCGCCGCGACCGGCATGTCCTCGGTGTTTACCGCGCTGTTCGTGCTGCTCACGCTGCTGTTCCTGACGCCATTGCTTTATCACTTGCCGCAGGCGACCCTGGCGGCGGTGATCATCATGGCCGTGGTGGGGCTCGTCAATTTCGCGGCGATCAAACACGCCTGGCAGGCGAGTCGGCACGACGGCATCGCGGCGATCGTCACCTTCGTCGCCACCCTTGCCGTGGCGCCACATCTCGACAAGGGCATCCTGATCGGCGCCGGTCTGGCCATCGGCCTGTTCCTCTACCGCACGATGACGCCGCGCGTCGCCGTTCTCGGTCGCCATCCCGACGGCACGCTGCGCGACATCCGGGTAGCCGGTCTGCCGGAATCGAAAACGGTGGTCGCGGTGCGCTTCGACGGACGGCTCTATTTCGCCAACGTCGCCTGGTTCGAGGATGCGGTGCTCGAAGCGGTGGCCGAGCATCCACGGATGAAATACCTGATCGTCGTCGGCGATGCGATCAACGAGCTCGATGCCTCGGGCGAAGAGGTGATCCACCATCTCGTCGAACGCCTGCGCGCCAATGGCGTGACGCTGCTCTTCGGCGGCCTCAAGAAGCAGGTGCGCGATGTGATGCAAGCCACCGGGCTGATGGACGCGATCGGCGCCGAAAACGTCTTCGGCACTGCCGATGCCGCGATCGAGGAAGCCTACCGCCGCGCCGCCGCAGCCGGCATCGAGACCGCCGGCACGCTGTTGCGCCCTGCCTCGTGAACCGGTGCCGTCCTGCCAGCGCCGATTTTCCACTTCGAGTGTGATCCCATGAAGAAAAATCTCAAGTCCATCATTGCCGCAGTGCTGTTTTTCCTCGTCTGGCTCGTCGTCGCCAACGTCGTGCCGTCGCGTGAAATCGCCGTCGCGTTCGGCATCCTGATGCTGACCGTCTATCTGTTCGCGTTCGAGGTGGTCGGTGTCGATGTCGCCGCCGTGACGGTGATGGTGATCCTCGGCCTGGTGAGCCACTTTCACGATTGGCTCGGGCTTGCCCGTCCGCTGGTGCCGGGGGCGGAGCTGTTCCGCGGCTTTTCCGGCAACGCGGTGGTGTCGATCATCGCGGTGATGATCATCGGCGCAGGGCTCGACAAGACCGGCCTGATGGGTCAGGTGGCCGGCTTCATCCTGCGCGTCGCCGGTCGTACCGAAGCGCGCATCATTCCGGCCATTTCCGGCACGGTCGGCTTCATTTCCAGCTTCATGCAGAACGTCGGTGCGGCGGCGCTCTTCCTGCCGGTGGTCGCGCGCATCTCGGCGCGCACGGGGTTGCCGATGTCGCGCTTGTTGATGCCGATGGGTTTTTGCGCGATCCTCGGCGGCACCATCACGATGGTCGGCTCGTCCCCGTTGATTCTTCTCAATGACCTGATCCTTGCCTCGAACAAGGCGTTGCCGCCGGATCAGCAGATGCAGACCTGGCCATTGTTCACCGTCACGCCGATCGGGCTGGCGCTGCTCGCTTCCGGCATCGTCTATTTCGTGCTCGCCGGCCGTTACGTGCTGCCGGGCAAGGCCGAAGAGGACATGACCAGCGGCACGAGCGCCATGGATTACTACCGCGAGCTCTATGGCCTCGATTACGCCTTGCGCGAGGTCGAGGTGCCGGCGGGCAGTCCCTTGGTCGGCAAGACGCTCGAAGAGATCGAAAAGCCCTGGCGGCTGCGCGTCATCGCCATGCTGCGCGGTGCAGACGATCTGCGCATCGGTCCTGGCGGCGTGGCGCGCGACGTCGCCATCGAGGCCGGCAGCGTGCTGGGGGTGTTGGGTGCGCCGGAGAAACTCGATGCCTTTGCCGCCGAGCATGGGCTGGTTTTCCGGCCCGAACTCGTCGCCTTTGCCGATACGCTGGCGCCCAACAAGGCCGGCATCGCCGAAGTGGTCATCCCGCCCGGCTCGGATCTGATCGGCAAGAGTGCGCGCGACGTCTGGTTGAGAAAAACCTATGGCCTTGCACTGGTCGCGCTGCATCGCGCGGGGCAGACGCTCCGCGAGGGCGATGGCATTCGCGACCTGCCGTTCCAGGCCGGTGATGCGCTGATCGTGCACACGCCCTGGGCGGCGCTCGCGCACATCGAGAAAGACCGCAACTTCGTCGTCGTCACCACCGAATACCCGCACGAAGAGCTGCGGCCGCACAAGGTCAGGGCGGCGTTGATCTGCTTCGGCATCGCACTCGGCCTGATCCTCTTCTCCAAGATCACGCTCTCGGTCGCCCTGATGACCGGCGCGATCGGCATGATCCTGACGCGGGTGCTCAACATCGAGGAAGCTTACCGGGCGGTGAGCTGGAAGTCGGTGTTCCTGCTCGCGAGCCTGATTCCCCTCGGCCTGGCGGTGGAGACGAGCGGCACGGCGAGATGGATCGCCGAGCAGACGCTGACGCTGCTCGGCGGCACACCGGTGTGGGTGATCCAGCTGGCCATCGCGGTGCTGGCCACGTTCTTCACGCTGGTGATGTCCAACGTCGGCGCCACCGTGCTGTTGGTGCCGCTGGCGGTGAATATCGCGATCGGCGCCGGCGCCAATCCGGCGGTGTTCGCGCTCACCGTGGCGCTCGCGACCTCGAACTCCTTCTTCCTGCCCACCCACCAGGTCAATGCGCTGCTGATGGGGCCGGGCGGCTATCGCGTCGCCGACTACATGCGCGCCGGCGGCATCATGACCGTGCTGTTCATCACGGTGCTGATGGTGATGCTCAACATCGTTTTTTGAAGAGGATTAGAATTAGTTTTTTTGAGTCATGATTCGCAAAAACCCCAGCGGGCACCTGCCCATCGTCCATGAATCCGCCTTCGTCGATCCGACCGCGATTTTGTGCGGCAAGGTGATCGTCGAGGAAAACGTCTTCATCGGCCCCTACGCGGTGATCCGTGCCGACGAGGTGGATGAAAAGGGCGAGATGGAGCCGATCGTCATCAAGGCCGGCTCCAACATCCAAGATGGCGTGGTGATCCACTGCAAGGCCGGCGGCGGGGTGACGATCGGCCGTGCGACTTCGATCGCGCACCGTTCCATCGTCCATGGGCCGTGCACGGTCGGCGACAACGTCTTCATCGGCTTCAACTCGGTGCTGTTCAACTGCACGGTGGGCGATGGCTCGGTCGTGCGCCACAATTCGGTGGTCGAAGGCTGCCATGTGCCGCCGGGCTTCTACATCCCCTCGACGACCAACGTCCATTCGGATGCCGATCTCGCCAACATCCAGCGCGTCACCGGCGACGCGACGAGTTTTTCCGAAAGCGTGGTGATGGCGAATCTCTCCTTGGTGCAAGGGTACAACCGTATCCGCAACGAATTCTGATCGATTCGCCATGCTCGCCATCGACGCGCTCTTGATCGCTGCCTGTCTGTGGCTGGCGATCGGGCTGGCGGGGCTCGCGGCGCCGCGCAACATGCGCTTCGTTGCCAAGACGCTGTTCCCGCTGGGCGCCCTCGTCGGCCTCGCGGCCGGCTTCGTCGGCCTCGGCTCGCTCGGCGGGCCGGCCCAGACCGCCGAGCTGGTCATCGGCCTGCCCGGACTACCGTTCCACCTGCGCCTCGACAACCTCGCCGCGGTCTTCCTGCTGCTGCTCGGCTTGGTGTCGGCCGGCATCTCGCTTTACGCCGCAGGCTATTTCAGCCATGATCATGGCATCAACCTCGGTGCCCTGTGTCTGGAATATCACGTGTTCCTGGCCAGCATGCTGATGGTGCTGTTGGCGGACGATGCCTACGCCTTCATGGTGGCCTGGGAAACGATGGCGCTGTCCTCATTCCTGCTGGTGACCACCGATCACAAGCACGAGGCGATCCGCCGCGCAGGCTTCCTCTATCTGCTCGTCGCCCACGTCGGCGCGATCGCGATCCTGCTCTCGTTCGGTGTGATGACCGGCGGTGCCGGTGATTACACGTTTGCCGGCATGCGTGCGCAACACCTTTCGCCGTTCTGGGCGTCGATCGCCTTCCTGCTGGCGTTGTTTGGGTTTGGTGCCAAGGCAGGTCTGCTGCCCGTCCATGTCTGGCTGCCGGAGGCGCACCCGGCGGCGCCGTCGCCGGTCTCCGCGCTGATGAGCGGGGTGATGCTGAAGACGGCGATCTACGGCCTGCTGCGTGTCGGCTTCGATCTGGTCGGCATGACCCAGTGGTGGTGGGGGGTCGTCGCGCTGGGCGTCGGTCTGGCCACGGCGATGTTCGGCGTGCTCTACGCCACCGTGCAGTCGGACATGAAACGGCTGCTCGCCTATTCGTCGATCGAGAACATCGGCTTGCTGGCGGTCGGTATCGGTCTGACGCTGTTGTTCCATTCCTACAAGATGGAGGCGCTGGCCGCCCTGTCGCTCACCGCGGTGCTGTTTCACTGTCTTGCCCATGCCGGCTTCAAGAGCCTGCTGTTTCTCTGCACCGGTTCGGTGCTGCATGCCACCAAGGAGCGTAGCCTCGGCAAGCTCGGCGGACTGATCCACCGCATGCCCTGGGTGGCCTGGCTGGCGCTCGCCGGCGTGATTGCCGGCGCCGGCCTGCCGCCCCTGTCTGGTTTCGTCTCGGAATGGCTGTTGCTGCAGGCCTTCCTGTTCTCGCCCGGCCTGCCGCATTCCTGGCTCAACATGATCGTGCCGGTCGCCGCGGCGGCCGTGGCGCTCACCGCCGCCCTGGCCGGCTTCGCCCTGGTCAAGTTCTACGGCATCATCTTCCTCGGCCAGATGCGCGAGCCCGGTCTGAAGGATGCGCATGACGCCGGTCCGCTGGAAAAGGTGGGCCTCGTCTGGCTGATGGGGCTGACGCTGGCGCTCGGCGTGCTGCCCAGCACCATCATTCTGAAACTCGACGCCGCGACGCGCCAACTGCTCGGCAAGGGGCTCGCCGAGCGCGTGACCGAATCCGGCTGGTGGCTGCTGGCGCCGATTTCGCCGGAGCGCGCCAGCTATGCGCCGGTGTTGTTCCTCGCGACGATCGTGGCGACGCTGCTGTTGGGCCGCTGGCTCGTCAGGACGCTGTATCACGGCCGCGTGCGTCGCTCGCCGGCCTGGGATTGCGGCTATCACTTCCAGGGGCCGCGCGCGCAGGATACGGCCGAGGGCTTTTCGCAGCCGATCCGCCGCATCTTCGAACCGATGTTCCGCATGACCCGGCATTTTCCGAGCATTCGCGACCGCCAGCCGATCTATACGGTCAAGGTCGAGGATCACTTCTGGTACTGGCTTTATTTGCCGATCGCGCGCCTGGCCAATGCCGTTTCCGCTCTGATCACCCGTCTCCAGGGTGGCCGCATCGCCTTTTATCTGATGTACAGCTTCGTGACCCTCATTCTTTTGTTGCTGGTGGCCAGGCCATGATGAGCTTGAGTTGGACGGGCGTCTTCGGTCAATTGTTCGCGATCGTGCTGGCGCTGGCGCTGGCGCCGCTATTGACCGGCTGGGTGAACCAGTGCCGCGCCTGGTTACAGAACCGCAAGGCGCCCCCCCTGCTGCAGCCCTACCGCATGCTGCACAAGCTGTTTCATAAGGACGTGGTGTTGGCTCATGGCGCATCGGCGCTGTTCCGTTTTGCGCCCTTCATCATCTTCGGCTGCATGGTGCTCGCCTGCGCGATCATCCCCAGCCTGTCGACCGACCTGCCATTCGCGCCGGCCGCCGACGCGCTGGCGCTGGTCGGTGTGTTTGGCCTGGCGCGCATCTTCATCGCCCTGGCCGGCATGGACGTCGGCACCTCGTTCGGTACGCTGGGCGGCCGGCGCGAGATGCTGATCGGCTTCCTCGCCGAACCGGCGCTGTTGATGGTGATTTTCACGATGGCGATGATCGCCCAGTCCACTTCGGTGACGACCATCGTCGAGACGCTGGCGCATCGCGAACTGGTGATCTACCCGTCGATCGCTTTCGCCGGCCTCGCCTTCACGATGGTGTCCTTCGCCGAGAACGCGCGCGTGCCGGTGGACAACCCGGCCACCCACCTCGAACTGACCATGATCCACGAGGCGATGATCCTCGAATATTCAGGGCGGCATCTGGCGCTGCTCGAATGGGCGGCGAGCCTCAAGCTCTACGCCTACTCCTGCCTCGGACTGGCGCTGTTCTTCCCGTGGGGCATCGCCGAGCGTGACAACCTGCTGGCCATGATCGCCGCATTGCCGGTCCTGATCCTCAAACTGACGATCGGCGGCGCCGTCGTCGCGCTGATCGAGACGATCAACGCCAAGATGCGCATCTTCCGCGCGCCGGAATTCCTCGGCACCGCTTTCCTGCTGGCGGTGCTCGGCCTCTTGGTGCGTCTGCTGCTGGAGAGCCGGGTATGACCGCCGCCGTGCCTCTCTACGCCCAGCTGATCAACCTGCTGGCCGCGGTGATCCTGCTGCTCGGTTTCGCGATGCTGGCGCAGCGCCGCGTCATCCAGTTGATCGACCTGTTCGCCCTGCAGGGTTTCGCGCTGTTTCTGTCGTCACTGGTGATGGCGTTCAAGACCGGACAGCACCATCTGTTCTATTCGGCGGGGCTGACGCTGGGGCTGAAGGTCATTCTGCTGCCCTGGATATTGCATCGCTTGGTGAGAAAGCTGCACATCAAGGGCGAGGTCGAGGGGCTGATCAACATTCCGACGACGATGCTGATCGGCCTCGGCCTGGTCGTCATCGCCTTCAATGTCGCTTCGCCGATCTCGCAGCTGTCTGCCACCATCGCGCGCGGTACCCTCGGCATCGCGCTGGCGACGGTGATGCTCGCCTTCTTGATGATGATCACGCGCAGGAAGGCGATCACCCAGGTGGTCGGCTTCCTGGCGATGGAAAACGGTCTCTTCCTTGCCGCGACTTCCGCCACCTACGGCATGCCGATGGTGGTCGAGCTCGGCATCGCGCTCGACGTCTTGGTCGGCATGATCATCCTCGGCGTGTTCTTCTTCCAGATCCGCGACCAGTTCGACAGCCTCGACATCCATCACATGGAGCAGCTCAAGGAACGCTGATGGATTTCTTTATCCTGACCCTGGTCATCCCGCTCGTCGCCGGCATCCTGCTGTCCTTCGCCGGCGAGCGTGAATGGGCGCCACACATCAATGTGCTGGCCAGCGCCGCGACCTTTCTCTCCGCCGCCGGGCTGACGGCCGAAATCGTCGCCGGCGGCCCGCGCTTTGCCTTTGGCGAGCAATTCTTCATCGACTCGATGAATGTCTTCTTCGTCACGCTGACTGCCTTCGTCGGCATGACGACGGCGATCTTTTCCGATCCTTACATGAAGAACGACCGCTCGCACGGCAAGCTCACGCCGGCGCGGCTGCGGCTCTACAAGAGCATGTATCAGCTCTTCATGTGCACGATGCTGGTGGCGCTCACCACCAACAATCTTGGTATCCTCTGGGTGGCGATGGAAGCAGCGACGCTGACCACCGTGCTGCTCGTCTCGCTCTACCGCACACCGGCCTCGCTCGAGGCGGCGTGGAAATATTTCATCCTTTGCGGCGTCGGCATCGCCCAGGCCCTGTTCGGCACCATCCTGCTCTATTTCGCGGCGGAGCGTGTGCTCGGCGAGACGGGCACCGCGCTGTTATGGACGCATCTCGTCGATGTCAAGGGCCAGCTCGATCCGACCATCATGGTGATCGCGTTCATCTTTCTGCTGGTCGGCTACGGCACCAAGGTGGGGTTGGCGCCGATGCACAACTGGCTGCCCGATGCCCACGCCGAAGGCCCAACGCCGGTCTCCGCGGTGCTCTCCGGCCTGCTGCTCAATGTCGCCCTCTACGCCATCCTGCGCTGCAAGGTGCTGGCCGACGGCGCGCTGCACAGCGATTTCGCCGGCAACCTGATGATGGGCTTCGGCATCTTCACACTGCTCGCCGCCGCCTTCTTCCTCGGCCGTCAGCGTGATGTCAAGCGCATGTTCGCCTATTCGTCGATCGAGCACATGGGCATCATCACCTTCGCCTTCGGCATGGGCGGCCCGGTGGCGAGCTTCGCCGGCTTCCTGCACATGACGATGCATTCGCTGGTCAAGTCGGCGATCTTCTTCGCCGTCGGCCACGCCGCGCAGAAATGCGGCACGCAGATGATGGAGGACATCCGTGGCTTGAAGCGCATCAACCCGCTGATCGGTTGGGGGCTGATGCTCGGCACGCTCGCCATCCTTGGCATGCCCCCCTTCGGGGTCTTCGCCAGCGAGTTCATGATCCTCACCCATGCGATGAAGTTCCATCCCTGGGCCACGCCCTTCCTGCTGCTCGGTCTGGGGGTGGCATTCGCCTCGATCTTCGCCAAGGTGCATCCGATGGTGTTCGGCGAATCCGAGGCCAAGCCTCTGCCGCACGCGCCCGCCATCACGCCGGTGTTCGTCCATCTCGGGCTGGCGCTGATGATGGGGCTGTGGATTCCGCCGTATCTGACGCGCTGGTTCCAGGAGGCCGCGCGCATGCTCGGGTGAAGCATCATGCGTTTTCATGCCGAACCGATCGAATTCGAGCGTCAGCCGGGCAGCGGCGCGCCAGTCTGGCGCGGTCGTGCCGCCGATGCCGAAGACTGGCTGCGTTTCGCGATCTCCGTGCATCGTCACGAGGGGCGGCTGTGCGCGCTGTGGGGCAGTGATGAACGCGCCCATGGCGCCGGCTTTCGGGTTCATGCGGTATTCGCCCTGGCAGAAGGCTGGCAGTATCTGACGCTCGATCTGCCTGCCGACAATCCGGTCTATCCCGACCTCTCCGGCATCTTCGCGGCGGCAAACCGCATGCAGCGCGCCACCTTTGACCTGGTCGGCATCCGTCACGACGGCGAGGATCAGCGTCCCTGGCTGCGGCATGGCGGCTGGCCCGCCGATTGGTTCCCGCTGCGTCATGACGCGGGTGACCCGCCGCCCTGGGAAAACCAGCCGACCGATTACGATTTCGTCAGGGTCGGTGGTGAGGGGGCACACGAAATTCCGGTCGGCCCCATCCATGCCGGCATCATCGAACCGGGCCACTTCCGCTTCACCGTGGTCGGCGAGCGCGTGTTGCGTCTCGAACAGCGTCTCGGCTACCAGCACAAGGGCATCGAGTGCCGTCTCGCCGGCGCCGACTTTGCCGTTGGCGCAAAGCTGGTCGGCCGTGTCTCGGGAGATTCGACCTGCGCCTTCGCCTGGGCCTATGCCGATGCGATCGAGGCGGCTTGTGCCGTGACGCCGCCGCCGCGCGCCTTGGCCATTCGCGCGCTGCTGCTCGAGCGCGAGCGTATCGCCAACCATCTGGGCGATCTCGGTGCGCTCGGCAACGATGCCGCGCTGGCCTTTGGTCTGTCGCAGTTCTTCCGCCTCAAGGAAGACTGGGTACGCCTCAATGCCGAGGTGTTCGGCCACCGTTTCCTGATGGATACCATCGTGCCGGGCGGCGTGGCGGTCGATGTCGATGCCGCGAAAATCGCCGCCCTCGTCGCGCAGTGCGACGAGATCGGGCGTGCGGTCAAGGAACTGCAGCGCATTTACGACGCGCATTCGGGCCTGCAGGATCGCTTTCTCACCACCGGGCCGATCGACACGGCGCTGGCGCAGGAGCTCTCCCTGTCCGGCATGGCGGCGCGCGCCACGGGCATGCTGCTCGATGCGCGATGTCATCGTCACGGCTATGAGCCGCCTCCCCCCTGGAACAAGCTGGCCGTGCGGCCAGCGACGGCCGAAACCGGCGATGTCGCGGCGCGCGCCGCGGTGCGCTTCGCCGAAATCTACGAATCGCTGCGGCTGATCCGCCTGCTTGGCGCCGATTTGCCGGACGGTGAGACGCGGTGCACCGTCAGCCCGGTTCCGGGCGCAGCCGGCGTCGGTATCGTCGAGGGCTGGCGTGGCGAAGTGATCGTCGGCGTGCAATTGGGCCCCGATGGCCGGATCGCCCGCTGCCATCCGCACGATCCTTCCTGGCAGGCGTGGCCGGCGCTCGAACATGCGGTCTTGCGCGACATCGTGCCGGATTTCCCGCTCATCAACAAATCGTTCAATCTCTCCTATTCGGGGCAGGACATCTGATGCTCGCGCTCCTCAAACGTATCGCCAAGACCGGCATCGTCAGCGAGCCTACGCCTGAGGTAGGCGACATGCGACGCGAAATCGACCGCCTGCAGGATGAGGTGCTGCGCATCCTCGGCCGTGCGCTGACGATCCGCGAGGTCGATGCCGGCTCCTGCAATGCCTGTGAGCTGGAGATCCACGCGCTCAACAATCCCTACTACAACCTCGAAGGGCGCGGCATCAAGTTCGTCGCCAGCCCCCGACACGCCGACATGTTGCTGGTCACCGGCCCGGTGACGAAGAACATGGAGAACGCGCTGAAGATCGCCTATGAGTGCACGCCCGACCCGAAGCTGGTCGTCGCCGTCGGCGATTGCGGTTGCGGCTGCGGCGAGATCGGTCGGCTCTTCGGCCCGAACTATGCAACGGTCGGCCCGGTCGAGGCGGTCATCCCCGTCGATGTCAAGGTGCCCGGCTGCCCGCCGACGCCCATTGATCTAATGCGTGGCATTCTCGCCGCTGTCGCCAAAAATCGGCGCTGACGGGACGGCAAGTCCTTCAGAAGTCGGCGCTGACGACTACCCGACGATCCGCCAGCAATGCGTCGAGTTCTTCCAGCGCGAACGCTGATGGAGAGAGGCGCGTGCGCGGCCGCGCTGAGCTAAAGCCAAAGACATACTGGCGTGCGCTTCAGACGGTCACCAGTTTTTCGAACTCGGCGAGCGGCAGAGGCTTCGCGTAGAGGTAGCCCTGGCCGTAATGGCAGCCGAGACCGGCGAGGAACGCCGCCTGTTCCTGTGTCTCGACACCCTCCGCGACGACCTGCAACCTGAGAGCGTGCGCGACCTGGATGATTGCGGTGACGATCTGCTCGTCCTCGCTTCTCTTGCCGATGTCATTGACGAAGGTGCGGTCGATCTTGAGGATGTTGATCGGCAGGCGCTTGAGGTGGCTGAAACTCGAATAGCCGGTGCCGAAGTCGTCGACAGCGATGCTGATGCCGAGGGCGGCGAGCCGGCTGAGGGCACGGATCGCCTGCTCCGGATTGGCCATCACGGTCGATTCGGTTACTTCGATCTGCAGGTGGCAGCCATTGAGGCCGTGGCGCCGCAGGATGTCGACGACACGGGATGCGAACCCGGCGTCGTTGAGCTGCAGCGCCGAGACATTCACGGCGACCGGTCCGGCGATGTGGCCACCGTCGAGCCATCGGCGCATCTGGGCGCAGGCGGCATCGAGCACCCAGTCGCCGATCTGCACGATCAGGCCGGTTTCCTCTGCCAGTGGGATGAAGTCGACCGGCGACACGAGGCCCAGTTCCGGATCATTCCAGCGGATCAGCGCCTCCATGCCGCAGTGCCGTCCGTCCTTCAGGCAGATCTTGGTCTGGTAATAGAGCTCGAATTCCTGTGCGGTGATGGCGCGCCGCAGGGCAGCCTCGATCCTCAGGCGCTGCTGGGCGCGCTCGTTCATGCCGGTGTCGAAGAAGCGTAGCGTGCCTCGGCCGGCCTGCTTGGATGCATACATGGCGACGTCAGCGTTGCGCAGCAGGGTGGCGGCATCGCTACCATCCTCCGGGTACACGCTGATACCGACACTCGCGCCGACATACAGCGTCTGCGCCTGGAGGTCGAATGGCTGGGCGACCTCGTGGATGATCTTCTCGGCGATCTGTGTGGCATCCGAGCTGTCATTGATCGGCGCGAGGATGACGAATTCGTCGCCGCCGAGGCGGGCCACCGTGTCGCCGGCTCGTACGCATTGCGCCATGCGCTGCGCCGCTTTCTTGAGCAGCTGATCGCCGACCAGATGGCCGAGGCTGTCGTTGATCACCTTGAAGCGGTCGAGGTCGATGAACAGCAGGGCGAGTCGCTCGCCGCCGCGACTGGCGGACTTTATCGCGTGCTCGAGGCGGTTTTGCAGCAGCGTGCGGTTCGGCAAGCCGGTCAGCGCGTCGTGGAACGCCTGGTGGCGGATGCGTTCTTCGTTGCGCCGCTCTTCCGTGATGTCGGTCATCACGGCGATGCGGCGATAGGGGGTTCCCTCGGCATCGTAGATCGTGGTGATACTGGTCCATTGCAGGTAGGCGTGGCCGTCCTTGTGGCGGTTCCACAGTTCGCCGCGCCATTCGCCGGTCAGCGACAGCTTGGCCCACATGTCGCGGTAGAAATACTCGTCCTGGTGGTCAGAGTGCAGTAGGCGTGGCGTCTTGCCGATGGCTTCCTCCGGCGCATAGCCGGTGATGGCGGTGAAAGCCGGGTTCACCGACAGGATGACGCCCTCGGCATCGGTGATCATGATGCCCTCGAAGGCATGCGAGAACACGCCCGCGGCCAGCTCCAGTTCGGCATTGCGCTGACGCAGGCTCTCGCGCATCGTATCGACGGCCTGTGCCAGTTCGTGGATCTCGTCGTTCGGGGTGGATGGGAAGCGGGTCTCGATGCGCAGCGGCTCGCCGAGCTGGCCCGCCGCCATGCGGCGGGTATGCTCATGGATGCGTTCGACCGGCGTGGTGATCATGCGCTGGACGAACAGCAGCAGCAGCGTGGCCACCAGCGCGGCCTTGAAGCTGTTGAGGATCAGTGTCAGCCACAGCCGCTGCCAGGCACGCGTCACCGGGCCGGCATTCGAGGCGGTCACTTCAAGCGTGCCGATCTGTTGGGTAGCGCCGCGGTAGTCGTAGGTGATCTCGAAGCGCCGTGATAATCGGCGATCCTGCGGCGGGTTGCCGCTTTGCGCGACGATCCCGTTCTCGTCCTGGATCATCGCGTATTCGAAATCGGGCAGCTTGCGAATGCCATCGGCGAGCGTCTGCAGCGCAGGGCGATCCATCACCCACAGCCCCTGCTTGATGCTCGGCAGGTAGGCGGTCTCGATTTCGCTGAATCGGCCCTCGATCTCGGCCATCTCGCGGTCGTATTCGAGATAGATCTGCGCCAGGGTGATAAAGGTCGCGATCAGGCCGCTGGCCAGCAGCGTCAGCAGCACCAGGCGACGGGCGAGACGGTGCCCGCCGTGTGCGAAGCCCTGATGACTCATCGCGCCGTGAAACCTGGCAGGCTCTCGGCGGCGATGCGCTGCCAGGTGCCGTCGGCCTTCATCGCCCGCAGTGCCTGCGCGGCCGGCCCGGCCAGATGGGCGTGCTTCTTGTGCAGGTACATGAACATCTCGCGGGTGGCGAGCGGCGGTTCCAGCACTTGCGCCCGGATACCGCTTTCCCTGAGGATCTGGTTGCCCTGCCAACGCTCGTAGAGCACGACGTCGACACGATCCTGCTCGAGCAGTTTGAAGAGCTGAGTTGCCTCCTGCACCTTCGTTACCGAGACGTCGCCAGGAATGTTCGTCTCGAAGATCTTCCAGCCGTTGATGAAACCGACCTGGCGGCCCTTCAGGGCGGCGAAGCTCGTAGTGGCAAATCTGGCCTTCCTGGTATAGGCGACGAAGTCGTTGTCGATGATCTTCTCGTCGATGATGACCAGATTGGGGTAGTTCTTCTCGAGGCCGCGGATGCGCAGCACGAGGCCGTCATCGACGCCGTTGTTGGCATTGATCATGGCACGCTCTGAGGCGGCGTACTGCACCGCCTCGGCCTCGATGCCGAGGCGGCGGAAGACTTCGGGGACGAGCCGGTCGATGAAGCCCGTCTTGTCAGGCTGGAAGTAGGGTGCCCGCACGCCGCTGTTGAGGCGAAGGGGCTCGGCGTGCAGCGCAGGAGATGTGCCCATCCACAGGGCCAGCAAGGCTAGTTGGGCAGCCCGTAGCCATTCTGTATGGCGGGTCATGGCTCTGTCGGTCATGGCGTGAATTCTTGTCTTGAGGCGTGGCGGCTAGCGGGGTGGCGGACGCGTGCTGCGCATTTTGCCGTAATTACCCTGTTTTCGGCAGTTGTATTCGACGGGGCGTGCCGTCCCGTCAGCGCCGATTTATTGCGTGCCGATGATCTCCAGCCGCCGCGAGCGCCAGTCGAGCACGGCGGTGTGGATCGTCATCTTGTCGGCCAGCGCGGGGAATTCGCGCCGGATCACGTCGGTGGCGAAGCGAGTGAGGAAGCGGCTTTTTACCTCGGCGCGCGCCCGATCGACGCCGATTTCGTCATAAGGGACGGACGCGAGCAGCAATAGGCCATCGTCCGGGATACGGCCGGCAACCATGTTCGATTCGATGATGCCGGCGGCGCGGTGGATCGGCTCGGCGAGATTCGGGCTGTAGGGGCCGATGATCAGCGCAACGTTCGGTGTGTGCAGGAAGTCGAAGCCGCGACCGAGACAGATCATCCATTCACGGTGTTCGATGTCGAGCATCCGCTCGTTGCGGCGGATTTGCTCGCGCACCTCGTCGATGTGTTCGAGATTGCCGTGAAGCAGCGGCAACAGGTCGGCGCGCATTTGCGCCGGCATGTCCGGTAGTAACTTTGCCAGACGGAGATCGAGCGTGGCGCGTTCGTCGGCTGAAAGCTTGGCGAGTTCCAGGCTTTCGCCGTCGCGGCCATGGATGATCAGGGCATCCTCATCGGTTTCCAAGCCGATGACGAGGGGATAGACCGTCCCGTGGGCAGCGCCAAAGATGGTTTCGACCTGTTGCTGGATTTCCAATGTATGGGCAAACGCTGCGGACGTGTCGTAATCGAAGCCGGCACAGCCACGGCGCGGATCGCCTTGCGAAAAGTGATAGTTGATGATCAGCAGCACGCGCCGTCCGCTGCTCACCACGCGCTGGACATGGCTGGCTAGCACTTCGCCCAGATGCGGCCAGCCCAGGTCGAAGCGGCCGCCGAGATTGCGGAATGGCATCAGGATGCCGACCGGCGTGTTGGTGACCACCGGGATATTCACCCGTCCATCCATACATTTGAACACCGCGATGGCGGTCGGATGTTCGGCCAGATAGCGTTGCCGCGCCAGCCATGCCTCGGGACTGGAAAAGCTCGTGCTGTGGCGATCGGCAAGATCGTACAACCAGTCGATGCGTTCCTGAATCGGGCGACGGTGGATGGCCATGATCAGAGCCTTTCTTGCAGGATGTGGGTGATTTCGTCATCGCTCAGTTCGACCGGGTTGGTCTGCATGCTGCTGCCGCGGCAGTTGGCGACGATGCGTGGCAAGTCGGCGCTGGTGACACGGCACGCCGACAGCCGTGGCAGGTCGAGCTCGCGCTCCCATTGCTGCAGGGTGTCGATCAGGAAGGCGCGGGCAGCGTCGCCGTTCAGGCCCTTCTGCATCGCGAAGCGCCGGCCGATTTCGGCATATTTCGGCAGCGCCGGGCTGTCGGGCGCGCGTTGTTTCAGCGCGTCGATATTGACCGCCGTCGTCGTCGCCAGCAAGGTGCCGCACGCCAGACCATGTGGAATCGGAAAGAAGGCCCCCAGGGGCGCGGCCAGCCCATGCACCGCGCCCAGCCCGGTATTGGCGAGGCAAATGCCGGAAACGAGCGCGGCATAAGCCATCTTTTCCCGTGCCGCGGCGTTCTGCGGATCGCGGTAAAAGGGCAGCAGGCCGTCCTTCACCGCCATGATGCCGCTCCTCGCCAGTGCGTCGGTGAGTGGATTCGCACGCCGCGAGACGAAGCTCTCCAGGAGCTGGGTGAAGGCATCCATGCCATCGGCGGCGATGAGCTTTGGTGAGCAGCTGGCGAGTAGGTCCGGATCGACGACTGCCCAGGCGGCCACCAGCTGCTCGTCGCGGAAGGATTTCTTGAATTTGCCCGGCTCGCCGATCACGGCGTTCTTCGTCACTTCCGAGCCGGTGCCGGCGGTCGTGGGCACGGCGATGAAGGGCGTGGCCGGGCCGCGGTAGGGCAACTCGGGGCCGACGCCTTCGAGATGGTCGAGTACCGAGTTGCCGGGTTTGAGGAGTCCTGCGATCGCCTTCGCGGCGTCGAGCACGGATCCGCCGCCGATACCGATCACCGCGGCGAAATCTTCACCGCGCAGCTGGCCGACGGTGGCATCGATGAACGCCACGGTGGGCTCGCCTGCGACATGAACGGTTTCCCATGTGCAGCCGCGCTGGCGTAGGGCTTCGAAGAGCGGCGGCGCATGTGGAGAGGCGAGGAAGCTCTGCTTCCCCGTGACGATGAGCAGGCGCTGGCCGAAATTGGCGGCGATGCCGGGAACTTTTTGCAGGGCGCCGCTGCCGAACTCGATCCGCGGCAGACGGCCGATGGAGAAGGCGGGAAGCATTCGCGTATTATCCTGCCAATTCTTTCCAGCAATGAGAGTCAACGATGTCCGGCGACGAAGCCTCGATCCACTTGATCCGGCGTGCCACCCTGGTGCGTTCCGACCGCCTCACCCCGGAACAAATGCCGGAGGAGGTGCGGCATCTCGTCTTTCACTGTGGCGACGCGGATTTTGCGCCTCGGCTCGGTCAATGCATCCGTATTCTTGCGCCGGGCCAGTTTGGCAATGTCCATCATGCGCGCCTCTACTTGGTGGCCGATGCCCCGGTCGAGCGCGACGAGGGTGTGGAATTCTCCCTCTGCGTCAAACGCCATGACTACATCGACGAGTTCAACGGCGAACGCTATCCAGGCGTTGCCAGCAACTATCTGTGCGATCTCAAGCCTGGCGCGACAGTCGAATTCCAGGGCCCGGTCGGCTATCCGTTCGCGCTGCCGGTCGATCGCAAGGCGGGTATCCTGATGATCGGCATGGGCACGGGCATCGCGCCGTTCCGCGCCTTGATTCGCACCCTCTACGAGCTTTACGGCAGCTGGGAAGGCAAGGTGCGGCTGTTCTATGGGGCAAAGACCGGCTTGGACATGCTCTACATGAACGACGAAAACAAGGATCTGGCCCAATACGTCCATCAGCCCACCTTCAAGGCTTTCAAAGCCGTCAGCCCGCGCCCGGCGCTGGATGCGCCGATCGAGCTCGACAGGGCGATCGCCCAAAATGCCGCGGAAGTCTGGGAAATGCTCCAGCAGCCTGAAACCCACCTGTATCTCGCCGGTGTCGATCGGCTTTGGCCGCAGGTGGAAAAGGCGCTCGTCGCTGCGGCGGGTTCGGCGGCTCGCTGGCAGGCGGTGCGTGACCAGATCAAGGCATCCGGCCGCTGGTACGAGGTGCTCTACTGACGGTGGCACGCAAAGCAGGGATGTCAGCCCGTGGCCTGACCGGCAATGCGTTGCTGTTGCTGGTCACCGGCTGGGTGATCGGCGTCGACAATTTCAGTTTCTTCGGCAACGTGCTGAAGACCTACGGCACGGCACCGGCCATGCTGCCGGCATTAATGTCGCTGGTGCTCGCCTTCGCTGCGGTGAGCGTGCTCTTGGTGGCGCCATTCGCGTTCGGCCGGGCGACCAAGCCGGTGCTGATCGTCCTGCTGCTCATCTCGGCACTGACGGCTTATTTCATGGACAGTTACGGTGTCGTCATCAACGACGAGATGCTGCAGAACGTCGTACAGACGAATCCGGCCGAGGCACGCGATCTCTTCAATTTCCGCCTGCTCGCTTATTTCGTCGGACTCGGCATCGTGCCGGCCTGGCTGGTCGGCCGAGTACGCCTCGTCTGGCGCGGCTGGCGTGTCGAACTCGTGGCACGGCTCAAGCTGCTCGGTGTGATGCTGTTGGCGATCGTCGTGCCGGTGCTGCTGTTCGGTGGCTTCTATGCCTCGTTCGTGCGCGAACACAAGCCGCTGCGCTCGTATGCGAACCCGGCCTTTCCGCTCTATTCGGTCGTCAAGTATGCGCGTGGCCGTTTCGCCTCGCCGGCGGACAAGACCATTCAGCCGATCGGCCTCGATGCGCGTATCCCACGTGCCGATCCGCACCGCGAACTGGTGATCCTGGTCGTGGGTGAGACCGCACGGGCGGATCACTTCTCGCTCAACGGCTACGCACGCGAGACCAATCCACTGCTGAAGCAGGAGCCCGGGGTCGTCAGTTTCGGAGACTTCCATGCCTGCGGCACTTCGACGGCAGTGTCCGTGCCCTGCATGTTTTCGGTCAATGGCAGCAACGGCAAGGCGGAAGGCCAGGAAAGCCTGCTCGATGTCGTGCAGCGCGCTGGCGTTGCCGTGCTCTGGCTCGACAACAATTCCGACTCGAAGGGGGTCGCGCTGCGCGTTCCCTACCAGGACTTCAAGTCGCCCGCGGTGAATACTGTCTGCGATGTCGAATGTCGCGACGAAGGCATGCTCGTGCCGCTGCAGGCCTACATCGACAGCCATCCGGCAGGCGACATCCTGATCGTGCTGCATCAGATGGGCAACCACGGCCCGGCCTATTACAAGCGCTATCCGCCCGCCTTCGAGCGCTTCAAGCCGACCTGCCAGAACAACGATTTGAGCCAGTGCACGGCAGAGGAGATCATCAATGCCTACGACAATGCGCTGCTCTACACCGATTATTTTCTTGCCAAGACCATCGAACTGCTCAAGCGCAACAGCGATCGCTTCGAAACCGCGCTGTTCTACGTCAGCGATCATGGCGAATCGCTCGGCGAAGGCGGCACCTGGTTGCATGGTCTGCCGCGCGCGATCGCGCCAAAAGCGCAATTACACGTACCGGCGCTGATGTGGTTCGGCGGCCGGCATCACGAAGTGGATGTCGCAGCGCTGCGCGCGAAGCACAACCAGCCCTACAGCCACGATCATCTGTTCCACACCGTGCTTGGCTTCTTCGAGATCGAGACGGCGATTTACCGGCCGGAACTCGATATCCTGACCGGCGCACGCAAGGGTGACTGGTGAGAGACCGCCGCGCCTGGCGCGGCGGGTCTGTCGCTGTGTCAGCCAGCACTTGCTATTCACAAGACCGTGAATTTCTCAGTCGATTCGTTGTAGCGAACCAGGGCATACCAGACGAATAGCAGGATGCCAGCAAGTAGCAGCGTCGGCGCCCAGCCGCCGAGCATGTCCGGCCAGTAGGCCTGATAACCCACGGCGGTGATTTCGAAGTCGGCGTCGTTGTCCGGGATCGAACGTGTCAGCCCGCTCATCTTCAGGATCGCGCTGGCGGTCGAGCCCATCCAGGCGAAGAACAGCATCGCCACCCACAGCTTCAGGTGGCCTTCGCCCATGCGCCACAGCGATCCGGAGGCGCAGCCACCGGCGAACACCATGCCGATGCCGAAGATCACGCCACCAATCAGCGAGCCGATCCAGAACGACGCCGGGATGGCCGAGAACGGATCGATGACCTTGCGCTGGAACAGGAAGGCGGCGATCGGGATGCCGATCGCCAGGGCGAGGATGATCGCCTTCGTCATGTCGCCTTCGGCGGTCATGAAGGGCTCGCGGAAGGCGCGGGCGAAGCACAGCCGTGCCCGGTGCATCACGAAACCGATCGCGAAGCCGAGCACGACGATCACCGCGCGGCTCGCCCAGATGCGGTCATCGGAGTGATACCAGTTGTAGGACCAGACGACGATGCCGGCGATGATCAGGAAACCGAGCAGCGGATAGTTTTTCACCAGCCCAGCGGGAGCGTTGAGCGTCGGCGGGGCCTCCATGCCCCAGCTGATGTGTTCGAGCGTCCACAGCAGCAGCTTGAGGCCGATCACTGCGCCGATCATCAGGCCGCCGGCCATGATCCAGCCGGAGGGAGAAGAATGCACGACCGGATTGAAGAAAGCACCGGTGGTGCAGCCACCAGCGAACGAGGCGCCGATGCCCATCAGCATGCCACCGAGCGCCGCCCAGAGATATTCGAGTTTGGGCGGTCGGTTCACCTGGAACTGCCGTGACATCAGCGCGGCGGTGAAGGCGCCGATCAGCAGCATGATGTTCATCAGCGACATGCGGTGGGTCAGCAGACCTTCTTCGGGCACCTGGATCTCCAGCAGCGGGGCGAGACCGATGAGGCCGTTGATCCGGTCGCCCCAGTAGCGCACGCCGCCAAACACGCCCCATACCGTGCCGTTGACCATCATCGCCAGGATGATCATGATCAGCAGGATGGCACCGAGGTAATGCGACCATTCCTCGACGAAGATCTTCTCGTAGTCGGCCTTGAAGCCGGCGAGCCAGTTACTCATGGACGATTGCTCCCTGACATCGGAATGATTGAAAATGCACACTGCGTTCGGTCCGTGCCGCCCTGGGCCGCACCCCTTTGGTCGAACGCAAAGCTACGTTAGCACCAAAGTCATTCCGCCGCGACTAGCCAAAAGGGTTAGTGGCAATGCCTAAATATAAGAAAACTCTAAGAATCTAATATGCAAACGGCAAAGCCAGGCTGTCATATCGTAGCTGGCTGGTCGGAAACCCCTACCCCTTAGGGGTAATGGCGCGCCGCAACGTGCTCGACTAGGATTCACGCATTGCTACGAACAGAGGGAGTCGTCATGCAACGTCGTTATCGCATCGTCAAGGCGCTGTTCATCGGCTGGCTGGCCATCACGGCCGGCAGCTTCGCCCAGGCCGCCGATCAGCCCAAAGCCGGTAGCACCGCCGACCATAGCAAATTCAAGGAGTTGCAGCAGGAGTTCCAGTCGGGTCCGGAAGTGACCAAAGCCTGTTTGGCCTGCCACACCGAGGCGGCCAAGCAGATCATGCATACCGAGCACTGGAAGTGGGAGTATCTCAATCCGAAGACCGATCAGAAGCTCGGCAAGATCCACGTGATCAACAACTTCTGCACTTCGTCGCAATCGAACCTGAAAGCCTGTGCGAGCTGCCACATCGGTTATGCGGCGATGACCGACAAGGGCGTGAAGGACGATGAGACGCTCGTCGATTGCCTGGCCTGCCACGACACGACGGGGGCCTATTCGAAACCCTCCGGTCTCGGCGGCATGGTGTATGCCAAGGATATCGAGATGCCGCCGGGCTCCGGCAAGATCATCAAGGGCCTCAATCTGCAGAAGATGGCGCAGAAGGTCGGCAAGACCAGCCGCAAGACCTGCGGCAGCTGCCACTTCAACGGTGGCGGCGGCGATGGGGTCAAGCACGGCGATCTGGACAGCTCGCTCGAGGATCCCGACAAGAAGCTCGACGTCCATATGGATGCCGAAGGCCTCAACTTCACCTGCGCCACCTGCCACAAGACCGACGGGCACAACGTGCCGGGCAGCCGTTATGCGCCGACCGCGGTCGACAAGGAAGGCGTGATGATCCGCGGCAAGGAAAAGGACCGCAACCCGGCGACCTGCCAGTCCTGCCACGGCCAGAAGCCGCACAAGGAGAAGAATGCCGCGAAGCTGAACAACCATACCAACAAGCTGGCCTGCCAGACCTGCCATGTGCCGGCCTTCGCGCGCGGCGAAATCCCGACCAAGATGTTCTGGGACTGGTCCACCGCCGGCAAACGTGGCGCGGATGGCAAACCGCTGGTGGTCAAGGATGAAAACGGCCATGCCATCTATATGGGCATCAAGGGCGACTTCAAGTATGGCGAGAACGTCAAGCCCGACTATGTCTGGTTCAATGGCGACGTGAACTACACGCTGCGCGACGCCAAGGTCGACAAGGCGCAGCAGCCGATCTACATCAACAAATTCTTGGGCAGCCCGAATGACGGCCGCTCACGCATCTGGCCGGTGAAGACGTTCCGCGGCAAGCAGCCGTTCGATGCGGAATACAAAATCCTGACCGTGAACCATCTGGCGGGTGCCGACGATACGGCCTACTGGACCAACCTTGATTGGGAGAAGGCCATCGAATCCGGCATGAAGGCCGCCGGGCTGCCGTTCTCGGGCAAGATCGACTTCATCGAGACCATCAGCCAGTGGCCGATCACCCATATGGTGGCGCCGAAGGACCAGGCCGTGGCCTGCAACGAGTGCCATACGAAGGGGGGGCGGCTCGAAGGCATTCCCGGTGTATATCTGCCGGGGCGCGACCACATCGAATGGCTCGACAACGCCGTCAAGGTGCTCGCGCTGCTGACGCTACTGGGTGTGCTCGGCCACGGCCTGCTGCGCATTTTCTCGAGCAAGAAACATTGAGGGGAACCGACATGTCCGAAAAAATCTATATCTTCAAGCGCTTCGAACGCTTCTGGCACTGGGCCCAGGCAGGATTGATCATCTTCCTGATGGTCACCGGCTTCGAGATCCACGGTCTCTACAGCAACTTCGGCTTCGAAAGGGCGGTGAATCTGCACACCATCGCCGCCTGGTCTCTGGTCGGATTGTGGGTGTTCGCGATCTTCTGGCACTTCACGACCGGTGAGTGGAAGCAGTACATCCCGACCACCAAGAACGTGATGGCGATGGCGAACTACTATCTGTTCGGCATCTTCAGGAACGCGCCGCACCCGCACCGCCAGACCCAGCTCTCGAAGCACAACCCGCTGCAGCGCCTGGCCTATCTGTTCATCCTGGTGATCGTCGGGCCGCTGATCTGGGTGACTGGCTGGCTCTATCTGTTCTATGACCAGTGGCCGGCCTGGGGGCTGGATGGCAAGCTCTCGCTCGATGTCGTCGCGCTGGGTCATCTGATCGGTGCCTACATGATGCTGCTGTTCCTGATCGCCCATGTCTATCTGACGACCACCGGCGCGACGCCGCTGTCGCACATCAAGGCGATGATCACCGGCTGGGAGGAAGTGCACTGATTGCCAAGTTGATTGATGGCCTCAAGTTGATCCCCGCTGCGCGGGGATTTTTTTGCCTTGGACCAGCGAAGGTGCCGTGTCGCCGGCGCCGACTCTGACACGGCCGCAAAAAAACAACGGCGGCCCGCAGGCCGCCGTATCGTGGGAGAAGACGCGGTTTAGCAGCCGGCGGTCTTCTTGAACGAGGAGCTCAGGTTGTTCTGGGCGTCGTCATACTTCACGCGGACTTCGTCGCCCTTGACGATACGCTTGTCCTTGAATTTGTCGAGCGTCAGGTCGTCCTTGATCAGCACGGTCACTTCCGCTCCGCCCTTGACGTTCTTCAACACGACCGTGGCCGACTTGCCGTCGGGCGCCATTTTGATTTCCTGCACGGTGCCGACCATCTTGACATCGGCGGCCGAAGCGACGGGAGAGAAGGCGACGACGGAAGCGGCGAGCGCGGCGGCAACGGCAAACTTCTTCAGCATGGTTGGAATCCTCCTGAAAAGGGAACTACGAGTCCAATAACGCGACCAGCGGCGCAAAGTTTACACCGCCGGTCGCGCGGCGCCAAATCAGAACTTCACTTCTAGCGTGCCATACAGGTCATAGGCCTTGGAGAGCGGCGTCATGGTCATCATCTGGCCATTCACGTCGGAGATCTTGACCGGAGCGCCGACCCAGTTGTTGCTGCCGGTGTATTTGAAGTCGTAGTACTGGAAGCCGAGGCGGAAGAAGCTCTTCGCCTGCGTCGAGGCAATCGGCTTGGCGTCGAATTCCTGGATCAGATAGACCTCATACACGTTGCCGCGCGTGCCAACCTTCGAGGTCCACATGTCGGCGGAGGCCGGCGCGAAGGTGATCCAGTTCTTGCTGCCGTGGTTGTATTCGAAGCCGATCTTGGTCTTCGACGGCAGATCGTAGCGCAGGCCGAGGAACACGGCGCCGCCGGTCTTGTCCTTCGGCGCTTCGGGCGCGAAGAATGCGCCGGTCAGCAGGCCCTGGAAGCCGAACTGGGCGGAGACGTTGTCGTTCGGATGGGTACGGCTCAGGCCCAGATCGGCGAAGTAATAGAGTTCGCCCTTGCCGACGTTCTTGAGCTTGCCCATGATGCCGGCGCCGAACCAGTCGATGTCGCCGAGATTGGCCTTCGGCATCGTCGTGCCGAAATAGGTGTTTTGCATCTTCGGCGCATCGAAGATGTTCATGCCGCGGTTCCATTGCAGCCAGACGCGCGTCGCGCCGGTGTCGATCGGCACGATCGAGATGCCGATCATGTCGGTGTCTTCGAGCGAATTGCCGGGCGACCACTTGAAGCCGCTCTCGAAGCCGCGGCCATAACAGAGCTTGGCATAGCCGCCGGGCAGCGCGTCGCTGTCGAAGCCATAGCCGAGCGTCATGCCATCGAAGGCGTAATCGACCAGCAGTGCCGGCGTGCCGCCGCGACCGGGCCATTCGGCGTTGTATCTGAGGTTGAGCGGCGCGCCGTTGGTCGAGGGACGCCGGCCGACCGAGAACCAGATGTCCTCGTCGAACAGATTGTTCCAGGTCACATAGGCGCGATCGACGTTCAGGTAGCTGTCGGAGGGCACGTGCGAGAGCGTGCCGTCGAATACGCCGACGCGGTCGGCGAAGTAGGGCGTATTCGGCGCATTCGAGAGCACATCGAGGCTCTGGTCGCCGAAGGTCTTGTACATCGCCAGCCGCGTGGTGAGCGAAACGTCCTGCGCGACCTTGGCATGCAGGTCGAGACCGAAGCGGTGGGTGTAGAGGGTGTCGTTCTTGGGTTTGTAGGCGGGAACGGTGGCGGCAAAACCGCCGATTCCTTGAATCAAGCCAGCATTCATCGGATTGGTTGTAAAGCTGACGGCGTCGTTGTAAGTCCGCACTGCTGACATGCCTTGTGCAAATTGCATCAGCGCCGTCAGGGCCGAGGAAGTCGACATGCCCATACTGCCGAAATAGGTTGAGGAGCCGGCTGTTGTCGAGGGATTGGCGAAGAAATCCGCCTGCAAGGCGTTTTGCGCGTTTGCAAATGTCCCGGCGACATCGGTATAGGCCTTCGTCTCACCCCGCATGCTATCCACACGGAACTGATAGTCGCCACCGATATCGAGCCACTTGCCGAGCGACTTGCTTTCGGCGACCTCGACCTTGTCGGCCACTTGTTGCGTTGCCTTCTGCTGCGCGGCCACCTGCGCCTTGAGCGCTTCCACCTCCTTGGTCAGCGCTTCGAGTTTCTGGAGGAGTTCGGCTTCGGTCGCCGCCTGTGCGCCGACCGGCAGAAAGATGCCCGAGACGAGCGCCGCGAGCAGGGTCCGCTTCATCTGCTGTTGTTTCATGGAATGCCCCCTGTAAATGAACACAATGACGATCAACCTGTCCGGTCTTTCCCTCAGCATCGAGCAAAGCTGCAGGCCCGATCGGGCAGAACCGAAAAAAGTTTAGTAATTTTCAATATTTGGATATTGATGTGTATCAATTGTTTTGCTGATGAAAGCAACGCGGGCACGATCTCCTTTCCCTTAAGATGTGCTCACACGTTTTTCGGAGGCTCCCGATCATGAAAAAACCCCTGTTGATCCTCTCGCTGCTGGCCCTGCCGGCGGTGGCGGAAGACACCCGGCAGCTCGCCGAGCTCAAGCCCGCCGCGCAGGAAACCTTGCGCAAGGAAATGCTCGACAACCTGATCGCGCTCAACTCGATCGTCTCTCTGCTGGCCGCGAACCAGGTCAAGGAGGCGGGCGAGGTGGCGGAAAAGGAACTGGGACGCAGTGCGATGGGCAAAAACGCCACGTTGCCGTTCGATGCGCGACCGGGCCCGCAGATGCCGCGTGAGATGCATCAGTTGGCGATCAGCGGCCATATCGCCGCTACCGATTTCGCGCGTGTTGCCGCCAGCGGCGACCGCGACAAGGCGTTGGCCGAGCTGCCCACGCTGCTCGGCACCTGTGTCGCCTGTCACGCCTCGTACCGGATTCGCTGACATCAGCGGATGAACGTGAGCAGTAGCCCAAGCAGCGCGCAGGCGCCGATTACTTTCATGATGTCGATCTTGTACTTCCACAGCGCCAGGAAGGCGGCGATGGTGACGATAACGGCCAAGCCTTCGAACGGCCCGGAGAAGGGCGCTGCTTCGCTGGCCTTGGGCCAGAAGGTATGCCAGGCGAAGAAAACGGCGAGGTTCATGATCACGCCGACGACTGCGGCGGTGATCGCGGTGAGCGGCGCGGTGAATTTGAGCTCGCCGCGGGTCGCTTCGACCAGTGGTCCGCCAGCGATGATGAACCAGAAGCTCGGCAGGAAGGTGAAGAACGTCGCCACCGTGGCGCCGGCCAGACCGGCGGCGATCGGGGCATCGAGCACAGCCTTCGTCACCCCGCCGATGTAGCCGACCCAGGTGACGACCATGATCAGCGGGCCGGGCGTGGTTTCGCCGAGCGCGAGGCCATCGATCATCTGCGGGCCGGTGAGCCAATTGAAGTGCTCGACGGCGCCCTGATAGACATAGGGCAGCACGGCATAGGCGCCGCCGATGGTGAGAAAGGCGGCCTTGGTGAAGAACTCGCCCATGTGGAAGAGATCGCGGCTGCCCTGCAATGCCAGCAGGCAAGCGATGCCGATGACGAGGAAGATCCCCGTGCTCATCACCAGCTTGGCCCAGCTGAACCGGGCGTGCGCCGGCGGCGGCGTGTCGTCGTCGATCACCGCCGGGCCGGAGACCTTGTGCGTGGCACCATGACCGCCCCCCGCCTTGAATTTGGCGGCGAGCTTGCCGCCCATGGCGTTGCCGAGCACGCCCAAGCCAGCGGCGGAGAGCACGATCCAGGGAAAGCCGATCTTGAAGAAGAAAATGCCGATGAAGGCCAAGACGGCGATGCCGGCCAGCACTTCGTTCTTGATCGCCTTCGAACCGATGCGCCAGGCGGCGAACAGCACCACCGCGACGACGGCCGGACGGATGCCGGAGAAGATGCCCTGCACCAGCGGCAGATCGCCGAAAGCGAGGTAGGTGGCGGCCAGGGCGGACAACAACACGAAGGCCGGCAGGAAGAACAGCACGCCGGCGGCGATCGCACCACCGATGCCGTGCATCAGCCAGGCGATGTAGATGGCGAGCTGGATGGCTTCCGGCCCCGGCAGCAGCATGCAGTAGTTGAGCGCATGCAGGAAACGCTGCTCGGAAATCCAGCGGCGCTTCTCGACCAGTTCATGGTGCATCATCGAAATTTGGCCGGCCGGGCCGCCGAAGCTGATGAAGCCGAGTTTGAGCCAGTATTTGAAAGCCTCGCCCAAAGTCGGCGCTGGCGGGGGTGAGGGCGTCCCGCCGGGCGCCGCCTTGTTTCGAAGAGTCGGCGCTGGCGGGACGGCACCCGCGGATGTGGAAGTAGGAGAAGAAGTAGGGGAAGTCGTGTCGACGGTGTCCATGGCAAGACCTCGCAAGAAATCGCGCTGACGGAACTTGGACGGGACACCGTCTTGGGCAAGCCGGGAGTCCGCGATTCCCGACCGAGGCAGTGTAGCAGAATATCGCTGCCATCATTTGAAACCCCTGCGAAACTGGCTGCGCGGGCGGTCTGCTGCGTTGCGCGGTGCTCGCTCCCTCGCCTATCTATTTGATATGTCTCGGTCGCTGCGCTCCGGGCGCCGAGCTATCATCCCGCTCGCGGCGTTTCGCAGGGGTTTCCTTTTCTGTATCATCAGCAAAACAATAATTACGAATGAAGAGGAGACGATCATGTCCCTGCCCCTGACACTTTCGCGCGCGGCGCAGTTGCTGGGTGTGCCCCGCGCGGTGCTGCAAAAGCACATCGCTGCAGGCGAGCTTCCGTCTCATGACGGCATGGTGTTGAGCGAGGATCTGGAAAAGCTCTATCCCGACATCAAGCTCGAGGATTCCGGCGCTTTCGAACGCATTATGCAGATCAAGGAACAGGCGTTCGCCAAGCGGGTGCGCGAGCGCATCCTGCCCAATCAGGAAATCCTCGCCCAGCGGCTGGCCGCCCAGAGCGAGGAACTCGAAGAGGTGCGCCGCCATCTGGCCGAGTATCATCGCCTCGTCGAAGCGCTCAGCACGCGTATCGACGAAATGCAGAAAACGGCGCCTTCCCCACAGCTTGCCGAACTGGCCCGCCTGCTCGACGACGGGCTGGCCGCGGTGCTGGCCAGCGAAGAACCCGCCGATCGATTGGAGGTGCTCGATGATGTGTTGCGTGTCATGACGGCGCAGGTCAAGGTGCGGCCCTCGGGCCGCGAGTTTTTCGTCGAAGGCAACGAATCGGTGCTCGAAGCGGCGCTGCGCGCGGGCCTCGCCCCGTCCTATGGCTGCCGCAATGGCAATTGCGGGCTGTGCAAGGCGCGCATCGTCTCCGGACAGGTCAAGCAGATCCATCCGACCGACTATCCGCTCTCGGCCAGCGAGCGTGCCCAGGGGCATGCCTTACTGTGTTCCAACACCGCCGTCACCGATCTCGTCATCGAGATGATCGAGGCGACCCAGCCCAGCGACATCCCCGAGCAGGAGGTGACGGCGAAGGTGAAGCAGGTCACGCCGCTATCGAGCGACATCCTGCTGCTGCATTTGCAGACACCGCGCAGCCAGCGCCTGCGTTTCCTCGCCGGCCAATCGGTGACGCTCTCCGTTTCCGGCGCCACCACCAATTTCCAGGGCGATTATCCGATCGCCTCCTGTCCCTGCGACGATCGTAATCTGCTGTTCCACATCCGTCGCGATGACAACGACGCCTTCGCCAGCCGGCTGTTCTCGGACCCCTTCAAGCCCGGCGACCTGGTCAGCGTGTTCGGGCCATTCGGCGAATTCGTGTTGCAGAAGGACAGCAGCGACGACCTGCTGTTCATCGCTTGCGACACCGGCTTCGCGCCGATCAAGAGCCTGATCGAGAATGCCGCCGCGGCCGACCTGCCCGGCCTCATGCATCTCATCTGGGCGGCGACCCGTCCCGATGGTCATTACCTGGCAAACCAGTGCCGCGCCTGGGCCGAAGCGCTGGAAACTTTCAGCTTCGAGACACTGACCGCGCCCGATGCCGCCGCTGCCGGCGCCGCGGCGGCCGGCCAGGTCCTCGCCATCCCGGATTTCGCCCGCCGCGAGGTCTATGTCGCCGGCCCTGCCGAATTCATCGAAAGTGTGACGAACCACCTGAAGACGGCGGGGTTGCCTGCCGATCACCTGAGATACGAGACGATCTGATGCGCCCTGCCCAACTTGCCTTCATTCTCGACCGCGAATTCGAAAGTACCGCCGCTGGCCATCACACGCCGGTGATGCTGTGGGGGCCGCCCGGGGTCGGCAAGTCGCAGCTCGTCGCGCAGGTTGCGGCCCGCCACGGCGTGCCGGTGATCGACATCCGCCTCTCGCAGATGGAACCTTCCGATCTGCGCGGCATCCCCTTCCGCGTCGACGACCGCGTCGAATGGGCGGTGCCGGCGATGCTGCCGGACGCCGAGCGCCACTGGCCGGCCGGCATCCTGTTCCTCGACGAGATCACCTCGGCGCCGCCCGCCGTCTCGGCCGCCGCCTACCAGCTGATCCTCGACCGGCGGTTGGGCGAATACCGCGTGCCGCCGGGCTGGGCGATCTTCGCCGCCGGCAACCGCCAGGGCGACCGCGGTGTTACCTACGCAATGCCGGCGCCGCTCGCCAACCGTTTCTCGCACTTCGAGGTCGATGTCAATCTCGACGACTGGGTGACCTGGGCCTACGCCAATGGCATCGACGAGCGCATCATCGCCTTTCTGCGCTTCAAGCCCGAGCTCCTGTTCGACTTCGATCCGGCGAAGAACGCCGGCGGCGAGATGGCCTTTCCCAGCCCGCGCTCGTGGGAATTCGCCCATCGCGCGCTGCGCAAGTTCGGTGACCATGCCCAGCTGCTGCCCGGTGCGCTCTCCGCCTGCGTCGGTCATGCGGCCGGCATCGAATGCGCGGCCTTCATCGACAGTCTCGACCGCCTGCCCGATCTCGACGCGGTGTGTGCCGGCGAGGACGTGCCGGTGCCACAGGAGATCGATCTGCAATATGCGGTCGCGGCGGCGCTCGCCGGCCGCGCCTTGCGCGCGCGCGGCACGCCAGATGCGACGCGCGTCTGGGGCCACATCCTCGATTACGCTCAGAGGTTCCCGCAGCGCGAGATGGGCGTGATGCTGGTCTCCGACATGCACCGCGGCATCGGCCAGCCGCTCTTTGCCGTGCCGCAGTTTGCCGGCTGGGCCAACGCGGTCGCCGACTTGATGCTCTATGAATGAGGTCGAAACCAAACTCGCGGCGGCCAGGACGCGCCTGATCCTCGACAAGCCCTTCCTCGGCGCCCTGGTGCTGCGGCTGCCGCTCAAGGCGGCGACTTGGTGTCGCACCACCGCGACCGACGCGCGCACGCTCTACTACAACCCGCGCTGGATCGAAGGCCTTTCCGCGGCACAGGTTCAGTTCGCGCTCGCGCACGAGGCGCTGCATTGCGCGCTCGGCCATTTCGCGCGGCGCGGCCACCGCATCCAGCGCAAGTGGGACATGGCCTGTGACTTTGCGATCAATCCGCTGCTCGTCGACGAGGGGCTCACACCGCCGGCTGAAGCCGTCGTGCTCGACATCTATCGCGGCATGGCTGCGGAGGAGATCTATCCCTGCATCGACGACAGCAATGACGACAGCCGCATGATGGACGAGCATGTCTGGGACGGCGCGGAGGGCGGCGACGGCGGCGGACAGGGCGAGCACAACGAGGCGCAGGGCAAGGGCGGAAGCCGCGCCGAGGAGCTCGACGCGAACGCCGGCGGCAGCAAGCCGCAGAAATCCGGCGCTGGCGGCACGGCAGGGGATGAGGAAGACGGCCCGCCGCCGCCGCTCGGCGCCCGGGAGAAAGAGCAGCTCAAGGAACAATGGCAACGGCATCTGGCGGCCGCGGCGCAGCGTGCGCGCGAGGCCGGCAAGCTCTCCGGCCAGCTCGCGCGGCTCGCCGATGCGGCGCTCGCCGCGC
This sequence comes from Sulfuricystis thermophila, assembly GCF_004323595.1. GTDB lineage: Bacteria > Pseudomonadota > Gammaproteobacteria > Burkholderiales > Rhodocyclaceae > Sulfuricystis > Sulfuricystis thermophila. The sequence goes on along the minus strand of NZ_AP019373.1, from coordinate 2,017,200 downwards.
AGGTCTCCTGGCGCGCGCTGCTGGCGCAATATCTGTCGCAGGTCGCCCGCAGCGATTACACCTGGCAGCGTCCGTCGCGCCGCGAAGGCGAAGTGATCTGGCCTTCCTTACGCAGCCACGGCGGCGACCTCCATGTCGCACTCGATATTTCCGGCTCGGTGACGGAAAAGGATCTCGCCGATTTCCTCGCCGAACTGAATGCGCTGAAGGGCGCGCTGCCGGTGCGCATCACGCTCCATGCCTGCGACAGCGCGCTGGCGGAAGGCGGACCGTGGGTCTTCGAGCCTTGGGACGAATTGCGGCTGCCCAAGCAGTTTTCCGGCGGTGGCGGCACGGCATTCACGCCGGTCTTCGAATGGATCGAACGCGCCGGCCAGCAGCCCGATGCGCTGATCTATTTCACCGACGCGGACGGCGAATTTCCCCGGCAAGCGCCGAATTATCCGGTGCTCTGGCTCGTCAAGGGCAAGGCGCCGGTGCCCTTTGGTCGCAGGATCCAGCTGAATTGAGCAGTGTCGAACTTTCTCCCGAAGATGCGCTGCGCCTCAACGTGCTGCTGGCCGGCGAGGTGCATGCGGTACGCATCGACGAGGGCGCGCGCACGCTGTATGCGCTGACGCCGAAGGGCGAGGCGCGCATCGTGCTGAATCCGGTCGGACGCGCCGAGCGCTATGTGCAGCGGGTGCGCGAAGTGCTCGCGGGTCACGTGCTCGGCTCGCCCGGCGGCTATCCGGTGTATTTGCGCCGCTGGACGCGCATGGGGCAGGCGGGCGAAAAGAATCTCGAGGCGTTGCTCAAGCTCGGCGAACCCGAGGCGGTGCTCGCCGTCGCCCATGCCGCCGGGCTGACCGACGAGCTGGCGCGGCGCGCCTGGTGGGCCGGCCAGCAGCTGGCGACGATGGAGATCGCGCGCGTGATGCTGATGCATCCTGCGGTGCGCGCCGGCCAAATGGGGCCGGTGCTGACCCGGCATCTGGTCGACTATCTGCCGTTCGAGCAGGACCCGCTCGCCGCGATGCAGACGGTGCGAGTGGTGCTCGCCGCCGGCCTGCTCGGTGAGGAAGAGCGACTGCAGCTGTGGGCGAAGGGCAAACGCCGACCGCACTACCTGATCGGCTTCCTCGAACACTTGCCCGACGAGTTGCCGCCCGAACCGGCACGCCCGCTGCCGCAAGGCTTGCCCGATACTCCAGCGGCGCAATTGTTGGCGCGTTGTTATTCCGGCGCCGGGCAGAGCTATCTGAAAGCCGCAGAGCTTGCGCTCGACAAGGCGCCGACGCACGAGGCGGTGTATCTGCTGCTCGATCTCCTCGGCCAGTATTTCGCCGCTGGCGCCGAGGCCGGCGCCCTGCCGATCGCGGGCGAGGAAGCGGCGGCGCTGGCGGCGCTGGCGCGTCTTTCGCAGCAAGATGCCGTGCCGATCCTGACGCGCACCACGGCGGTCGGGCCGTTGATGCGGCGTCATCTCGAACCGCTGATCGGGCCTATCATTGGCCATCTACGTCGTTTGAGGGCGGCACAATGAAGGGGGGTGTTTATCTCGATGCGGAAGCTCCGCAGCTCGTCCAGCAGCATTTCGCGCTGGTCCGGGTGGTACGCGGCAAGCGCCAGCGTTTTCCCGAAAACGTCGTCGAGGTGGTCGACTCGGCCGAGGTCGCCTTGCAGCGGCAGGACCCGGCGCAAAATCTCCATGCCGCCGAAGTCGTCGGTCCCTCGCGCTCCTCGGAGGGGTTTCGTCTCTATTACCTGGTGCGCTGGCTGAGTGATTGACATGAACGAATTCCCCACGCCGAAAAAACCTTTCCCCATCCCCGTCGTGCCGGCAGGTGAGAGCGCGCCCGATGCCGCGCTCGACCATTGCAGCGCCGCGGAACCCTTCGCGCTGATGGTGCTCGGCGACAGCATGGAGCCCGAGTTCGTCGAGGGCGAGATCATCATCGTCGAACCCGAAGGACTGGCCACCGCTGGCTCCTTCGTGATGGCCTGGCTCGATGGCGAATGGATCTTCCGCCAGCTCGTCGGCGGCCCCGGGGACTGGAAATTGCGCCCGCTCAACCCCAAGTATCCGACGGCGAGCATCCCCGACCTTTCGGTCATCAAGGGGGTGATCATCCAGAAATCCAAGCCCGGCCGCAGAAAAGCGGCAAAACGTTACGTCGATTGACCCACACAGGGATGCCATGCCTTACTACATCTACCGTATCACCCAGGTCGGCCCGGTCAAGAACCTCGAAAAGCTGACCGAGTTCGCCAAGTTCAAGGACGCCTCCGCCGCCGCGAAGGAAATGCGCAAGACCACCGACCTGACCCAGTGCAAGATCCAGGTGGTGTTCGGCGAAAACGAATTGCAGGCCGAAGAGGCGCTCAACACCGTGCGGCCGGCCGAGCCGCTGACCGGCGACGACTGGTAGTCGTCGGCTCGAGGATGGACGAGCACAGCTATCACAACCTCCGCAAGGAGCTCAACCCGCTGCCCTGCGTGTTCGAGAAGGCGCTGCTCTGTCAGGCGGCGGTGTGCGAGGCGGCTCAACGTGCGCTACTGGCCGAGCGCGAGATGTTCGTCTGCCGCGACCCGCTGGTGCGTGCCGCCTGCGGCCAGTTGCTGCTGCTCCTGCGCCAGAACGCCGCCTTTGCGCTCAAGGTCAAGGATACGCAGCGCATCCTGCCGCATGCGATGACGATGAAGGTGCAGTGTGGCGGACTGGCCGGTTTGAAAGACCTGCTCGATCCCGAAGCCCATGCGCCCGACGTGAAAAAGCTCGTCACGCGCGCCCAGGCCGAATACGGCGCGTTGGAAAGTCTGCCGTTCTCGCGCATCGTGCAGGGCATCAGCCACTGGCAGATCCGCAAGCGCGCCCCGACCCGGCCATGATCCCCGATTTCGACCGCCTCGTCGCCGCCGTCCAGAAGAACTGCCACATCAGTGACGCCCGTCATGCGCGTGGCATGACGCTGTGCACATACCTCCTGGAAATGCGCGAGTTCTACCGCTGGGAGGCGGGTATCGCACCGGGCGCGCCGCTCGAGCGCGCCGCGGTCGGCGCCTGGCTGAATGCACGCGAGGCGCTGTGGGAGACGCTGGAAGCCGAAGACTTCGCCCCTGTGCCGGTCGCTGGGAGGGAATATGCGCCGTTCGAGGTCGCGGCGATCAACCAGGCGCTGGTGCCGCATGGCCTCGTCTATGGCGCCGGGATCGGCCGTTTCGGCAAGCCGCATTTCTTCCTCGGCGAACTCGAGCGCCACGAGGTGCGCGATGGACTGACCGTGCTGGTCAGCGGCTGCGAGCATGCGCGCGATCTGGGCGCGCTGCCCGCGGCACTGCAGGGGGACACCGCATTCGTGCGGCGCGCGGCGATGCGCCAGTGGCTATGGGAAAAAGCCGAGGCCTGGATGATGAAGAGGACGCCCGGCCCACTGGCGCTGGCGCTGGCGGCGCACGGCTTCGAGGACGATGCCGAAGCGGCGCTGTCCCGCATGGTCGATGCCGAGACCGAAACCGCGATCCTTCACGAACGTGGCGAACATACGGCCGGCCGGCTCCTCGGCGCGGCCTGGGAAGAACGTCTCGCCAGCGGCTGCCCGCGGCGCGCCGAAATCCTGATGCGCGCGGTGCGCGACCACCTCGCCGACAGCCTCGTCACCTTGCCGACCTTGCTCGAACGCGAAGCCTGGCCGTCGCTGCTGTTCTGGCTCGCCAATCTCGACGGCATGCGACGCGAGTTGTGGCCGGCACTGGCGAACTTCGAGGCGACGAAAGTCGGCGCTGGCGGGACGGCACTGGCGGAGATGATCCGGCAGGGCGCCGAGCATTTCGAGCGCGTCGCGCGTCGGCTGCTGGCGGCGGATGAACAGGCCGTCGCAGCGCTGTCGCACGACGTCGCTGCGCTGGCCTTGGCATAATCCGCCCATGCCGCTAAAGTTTTCCGCCAATTTGTCCTTGCTGTTTCAGGAACACGACTTCCTCGACCGCTTCGGCGCCGCGGCACGCGCGGGTTTTGCCGGCGTCGAGTTCCATTTCCCCTATGCGCACGAGAAGGCGGCGCTGGTCGAAGTGGCGCTCACCTCCGGCGTCGAGGTGGTGCTGTTCAATCTGCCGGCCGGCGACTGGGCGGCTGGTGAGCGCGGCATCGCCTGTCAGCCCGCGCGCAAGGCGGAGTTTCAGGACGGTGTGGGCCTCGCCGTCGAATACGCCGAGGCGTTGGGCTGCACGCGGCTCAACTGCCTGGCCGGCATTCCGGAGGGTGATCGCGCCAAGGCGATCGAAACCCTGATCGACAACCTTGCCTTCGCCGCCGCCGTGACGCAGCGCGCCGGCATCCGGCTCATGCTCGAACCGCTCAACACGCGCGATGTGCCGGGCTTCCTGATCGCCACGACGGCACAGGCGATGGAAGTCATCGACGCCGTCGGCAGCAAGAACCTCTTCCTGCAATACGACGTCTATCACGCGCAGCGCATGGAAGGCGAGCTTGCCGCGACGCTCGAACGCCTGCTGCCGAAAATCGGCCACATCCAGATCGCCGACAATCCCGGCCGCCACGAGCCGGGCAGCGGCGAGATCAATTTTCCCTTTCTCTTGCGTCGTCTCGCAGCGCTCGGCTATGCCGGCTGGATCGGCTGCGAATATCAGCCGAGCGGCGCGACTGCCGACAGCTTCTCCTGGCTGGAGCCCTATCGATGAGCCATTCCCCATCATCGGCCGACGTGCCGGAAGTGCCGGTCGAGGCGCGCGATGCGCTGTTTCATGAGCTGGCGGCCATCCTGCCGCCCGCCGCGCTGATCACTCACCCCGAAGAGCTCAAGCCCTATGAGTGCGACGGGCTCACCGCCTATCGTCAGCTGCCCTGGCTGGTGACGCTGCCCGAGACCGAAGAACAGGTGGTCGCGATACTGAAAGCCTGCCATCGCCATCGCGTGCCGGTGGTGGCGCGCGGCGCCGGCACGGGGCTCTCGGGCGGCGCGACGCCGGTGGCGGGCGGGGTGATCCTGTCGCTGGCGAAATTCATGCACATCCTGGCGATCGACCCGCAAGCGTGCACGGCGCGCGTGCAGCCGGGTGTGAGGAATCTCGCCATCAGCGAGGCGGCCGCGGCCTACGGGCTCTACTACGCGCCCGATCCCTCCTCCCAGCTCGCCTGCACGATCGGCGGCAACGTCGCCGAGAACTCCGGCGGCGTGCATTGCCTGAAATACGGCCTCACGGTGCATAACATCCTCAAGCTGCGCATCGCGCTGATCGACGGCACGGTCGTCGAAATCGGTTCGAATGCCTTCGACAGCCCCGGCTATGATCTTCTCGCGCTGCTCATCGGCTCCGAGGGCATGCTCGCGGTGGTGCTCGAAGCATGGGTAAAGCTCACGCCGAAGCCGCAGACGGCGCGCGTGGTGATGGCCTCGTTCGACGATCTGACCCAGGCGGGCAATGCGGTGGCCGACATCATCGCCGCCGGGATCATTCCCGCCGGGCTGGAGATGATGGACATGCCGGCCACCGCGGCGGTCGAGGACTTCGTCCATGCCGGCTATGATCTTTCCGCCGCGGCGATTTTGCTCGCCGAATCGGACGGCACGCCGGAAGAAGTCGAGGAAGAGATCGCGGCGATGCAGACCGTGCTGGAGAAGGCCGGCGCGCGTGATCTGCGCGTCTCGCAGGACGAAGCCGAGCGGCTGCTGTTCTGGGCCGGCCGCAAGGCCGCCTTCCCGGCGGTCGGCCGCATCACGCCGGACTATCTGTGTATGGACGGCACGATCCCGAGGAAGCATCTCGCCACGGTCTTGACGCGCATCGGTGAATTGTCGGCGCGCTACGGCCTGCGCTGCGCCAACGTCTTCCACGCAGGGGATGGCAACCTGCATCCGCTGATCATGTTCGATGCCAACGTGCCGGGCGAGCTGGAACGCGCCACCGAATTCGGCGCGCGCATCCTCGAACTCTCGGTCGATGTCGGCGGCACGATCACCGGCGAGCATGGCGTCGGCATCGAAAAGGTCGGCCAGATGTGCGTGCAATTCACCCCCGACGAGCTCGCCGCCTTCCATGCCGTGAAGGCCGCCTTCGACCCGCACGGCCTGCTCAATCCGGGCAAGGCGGTGCCAACACCACGGCGCTGTTCCGAATATCGGCTGACGGGGACGGCGCGATGAACGATCTGAGCCAACAATTCATCGAGCGCGTGAAGAGTGCTACGGCCCCGCTGTGCATCCGCGGCGGCGGCAGCAAGGACTGGTATGGCAACGCGCCGCGCGGCGAAGTGCTCGAAGTGAGCGCCCATCGCGGCATCGTCGCTTATGAGCCTAGCGAGCTGGTGATCACCGCGCGCTGCGGCACTCTGCTTACCGAAATCGAGGCGGTGCTCGCGGAGAAAGGCCAGTGTCTGCCCTTCGAGCCGCCGCGTTTCGCGGCGGAAAGCACGATCGGCGGTGTCGTGGCGGCAGGACTCTCCGGCCCGCGTCGGGTGAGCGCCGGCAGCCTGCGCGACTATCTGCTCGGCGTGAAGCTGCTCGACGGCCGCGGGCATGAGCTGGTCTTCGGCGGTCAGGTGATGAAGAACGTCGCCGGCTACGACGTCGCGCGCCTGATGGCCGGCAGCCTCGGCACGCTGGGGATTCTTCTCGAAGTGTCGCTCAAGGTGATGCCGCGGCCGGCAGCCACAGCGACGCTGAGGTTTGCCCTCTCACAGGCCGAGGCGCTCGAACGGTTGAACCGCTGGGCGGCGCAACCCTTGCCGATCGTCGCCAGCGCCTGGCATGAGGGTATGCTGACGATCGAGCTCGCCGGTGCGCGCGCGGCGGTCGAGGCGGCACAAACCAAACTCGGCGCTGGCGACACGGCACCGGAAACTTTCTGGGACGACTTGCGCGACCAGCGGCTGCCGTTCTTCGCCAGCGAGACGCTCTGGCGGCTCTCCGTGCCGCCGACCACGCCACCGCTCGACCTGCCAGGCGAGCAGCTGATCGAGTGGCGCGGCGGCCTGCGCTGGCTGAAAACCGATCTGCCGGCGGAGGCGATCCGCGCCGCGGCGGCGGCAGTCGGCGGTCATGCGACCTTGTGGCGCGCGCCACCCGAACTCAAAGAGCGCGTCGGCGCCTTCGCGCCGCTGCCTGCACCGCTGATGACATTGCACCAGAACCTCAAGGCCGCCTTCGACCCGCGCGGCATCTTCAATCCCGGCCGCCTCTACCCGGAGCTCTGAGCTTATGAAAAAATTCGTCGCGAGCGCAGCCAGGTTGGGGGAGGCCGGCGCGCAGCCACCGGAGTGTATAAAGCAATACATGAGGATGGCGAGCACCGCCCGACCCCAAGATGGCAAGCGTAGCAGAATTTTTCACAAGCTCTGATGGAAACCCATCTCGTCGATTTCATCCGCGACACGCCGGCAGGACGGGAAGCCGAGGAAATCCTCAGGAAGTGCGTGCACTGCGGTTTTTGCACCGCGACCTGCCCGACCTATCAGTTGCTCGGTGACGAGCTCGACGGCCCGCGCGGCCGCATCTACCTGATCAAACAGCTGCTCGAAGGCGCCGAGGTGACGGAAAAGACGCGCCTGCATCTCGACCGCTGCCTGACCTGCCGTTCCTGCGAAACCACCTGTCCGTCAGGGGTGCGCTACGCGCGCCTGCTCGACATCGGCCGCGAGCTGCTCGAAGCCCGCCTGCCGCGCCAAGGAGCGGACAAGCTGATGCGCATCGCATTGCGCGAAGGGCTGCCGCGGCCGGCGCTGTTCGGCAGCGCGATGCGCCTGGGTCAGTTGGTGCGACCCTTCCTGCCCACCGCCCTGAAAGCCAAGGTGCCGCCGCTCGCTTCGGCCGGGCCGGAGCCGGTCATCGCGCCCCAGGCCCGCAAGATGCTGCTCTTGGCCGGCTGCGCCCAGCCATCGATGTATCCGAACATCAACGGCGCGGCCAAGCGCGTGCTGGCGCGGCTCGGCATCCATCTGTTCGAGGCGGCCGGAGCCGGCTGCTGCGGCGCAATCCGGCTGCACCTGGGGGATGCCGAAGGCGCACGCGAAAATGCACGGCGCAACATCGATGCCTGGTGGCCGCATCTCGAAGCCGGCGCCGAAGCCATCGTCATCACCGCTTCCGGCTGCGGCGTCGAGGTCAAAGACTATGGTCATCTGCTGCAGGACGATCCGGCCTACGCGGCGAAAGCGGCACGCGTCGGCGCGCTGGCGCGCGATGTCGCCGAGGTCGTCGCCGCGGAAAAGGATGCCCTCCTGAAGCTGCTCGAAAACTCGGCGCCTCATTTGCCAACATGGGGACGGCACAAGATAGCCTTCCACGCGCCGTGCAGCCTGCAGCATGGCCTGAAACTGCGCGGCGTGGTCGAACCGATTCTCACCGCCGCCGGTTTCGATCTGACGCCGGTCGCCGATGCCCACCTCTGCTGCGGCTCGGCCGGCACCTATTCGATCCTGCAGCCGGAGCTCTCGCAGCGGCTGCGCGGCCGCAAGCTCGCGGCCTTGCTCGCCGGCCAGCCCGCAATGATCGCCAGCGCCAACATCGGCTGCATCGCGCATCTGGCGGCCGGCACCGCGGTGCCGATCAAGCATTGGATCGAGTGGCTCGACGAAAGGCTGCAAGCCTTGCCGGGAGACCGCAGTTGACAGACCCTGGGGTTGCCAGCGAAGAACGGCGTCAGAATCCCGAGATCCGTGCGCGGTTTCTCGAAGTCTACGAAGTGCTCAAACCGTTCTTCGACCCGGCGAACGTGTGGGCGGGTCATGCGCACGAGTACCTCGCCTATCGCGCCCTACACGAGCGTTTCCCGCAGATGTCGCCGCAGGAAGTGCAGATCCTCGTCGAGGCCGCGCGTCGTGTGTTCTCCCACGGCCGCCAGCCCGCGGCTTAGCCGTTGTTCTTCACCAACAGCTTGGCGCTCGCCTCGGCGACCACGGTGCCGTCCTGGTTCTTGCAGACGCCGGAAAAGCTCACCACGCCACCGCCGTGCTTGGGCTTGTCTTCCTTGGCCGTGACCGTCCAGGCGACGTGCAGCGTGTCGCCGGGTTTGACCGGCGCGGTGAATTTGATCGCGTGCTCGAGATAGGCGATCGCCGTGCCGTAGAGCAGCATGCCGAACTGCGCCGCCATCACGTTGCTGGTCAGATAGCCGTGGGCGATGCGCGTGCCGAACTTGCCTTTCTTCGCCCAGCTTTCATTGACATGCAGGGGATTGAAGTCGCCGAACAGCCCGGCGCCGAGGACGACGTGCGTTTCGGTCAGGGTCATCGCGGATTCATAGACATCGCCGAGGTTGAGTTCGTTGTAACCACGTCCGGGCAGCATCTGCATTCTCCTTCAGGACAGAATGGAAGCAAATATAATCGAAACATGCCCTTCATCATCGAGACTTGCACTGCGCAACACATCGGCGACCGCGACGAGCAGCAGGACCGTGTCGGCCTGTTCGCACATCCGATCCGGAAGGGCGCATTGCTCGCAGTGGTGGCCGACGGCATGGGCGGGCACACGGGCGGGGCGCTGGCCGCCGAACAGGTGGTGCATTCCGCGCGTACCAATTTCGTCAGCAATCCGCTGGAAGCCGGTGAGATCCGCGACATCCTCGCCAGCAGCATCAACGATGCCCATGCCGCGATCCGGCTGGCGCATCTGACCAGCGAGCAGGAACCGCACAGCACCGCCTGTCTGCTGATCGTCCATCATGGCAAGGCCGACTGGGCGCATTGCGGCGATTCACGCGTCTATCATTTCCGCGCCGGTGCCCTAGTCTCGAAAACCTGGGACCATTCCCATGTGATGAACCTCGTCCGGCAGGGTTATCTGACCGAGGCTCAGGCCGCCGAGCATCCGCAGAAGAATCTCCTGATCTCCTGTCTCGGTGACGAGTCGCCGCCGCAAATCGAATTCGGCAGCGCCGACCCGCTCGCCGAAGGCGACAGCTTCCTGCTGTGCTCCGACGGTCTGTGGGCGTATTTTTCCGACCAGGAGCTCGGCCAGCTGCTCTCGGAGCTTCCGCCGCGCGAGGCGGCCGAACGCCTGATCCAGGGCGCGCGGGAGCGCGCCGCCGGGCGCGGCGACAACGTCTCGTGTATCGTCCTGCGCGTCAAGTACGTTGCCGAAGAACGTCCGGTGCCGCCGTGGCGGCGGACACCGCCCAAAGAATGAGGAGAGGCTCGATGCCATTGACCATCGGTGTGCCCAGGGAAACCTACCCGGGCGAGAAACGCGTCGCGACGGTTCCGGAAGTCGTCGAAAAACTGATCAAACTCGGCTTTGCCGTCGCCATCGAGCACGATGCCGGCGCGGCCGCCAATTTCAGCGATGCGGCGTATCAGGCTGCCGGGGCGCAGGTGCTTGCCGATGCGGCGGCGCTGTGGAGCAGCGCCGACATCGTCTTCAAGGTGCGTCCGCCCACCCTGGCCGAGGTCGCGCTGATGAAGGAAGGCGCAACGCTGATCGGCTTCGTCTGGCCGGCGCAGAATCCGGAACTGATGCAGGCGCTGGCCGCGAAGCGCGCCACCGTGCTGGCGCTGGACTGCCTGCCGCGGCAACTGTCGCGTGCGCAAAAGATGGACGCGCTGACCTCGATGGCCGGCATCGCCGGTTATCGCGCCGTCATCGAGGCGGCGAACGCCTTCGGCCGTTTCTTCGCCGGCCAGGTCACCGCCGCCGGCAAGGTGCCGCCGGCCAAGGTGTTCATCGCCGGCGCCGGCGTCGCTGGCTTGGCGGCGATCGGCACGGCGGCGAATCTCGGCGCCATCGTGCGCGCCAACGACACGCGCTCGGAAGTCGCCGACCAGGTGAAATCGCTCGGCGGCGAGTTCGTCAAGGTCGATTACGAAGAGGAAGGCGCAGGCGCCGGCGGCTATGCGAAAGAGATGTCGGAGGGCTTCAAGGCGGCGCAGCGCGCGATGTATGCGCGCGAGGTGGCGGAAGCCGACATCGTCATCACCACCGCGCTGATTCCGGGCAAACCGGCGCCGAAGCTGATCACCGCCGAGATGGTGCAGAGCATGCGCCCGGGCAGCGTGATCGTGGACATGGCGGCCGAGCAGGGCGGCAACTGCGAGCTGACCGTGCCGGGCGAGGCGGTGGTGCGCCACGGCGTGACGATCATCGGCTACACCGATCTGCCCTCAAGGCTGGCGCGCCAGTCTTCGACGCTGTATGCCACCAACCTGCTGCGCCTGACCGAGGAGCTCTGCAAGAACAAGGACGGCACGATCGACGTCGATTTCAATGACGATGCGATCCGCGGCCTGACCGTGATCAAAGAGGGCGAGATCACCTGGCCCGCGCCGCCACCGAAACTGCCGGCCGCAGCGCCCAAGCCCGTGCCCGCTGCCGCCGCGCCGGCGAAACCTGCGGCGCACGGTCATGGCGCCGGTGCGCCGATGGCCGGCAAGACGCTCGCGATCCTGTTCGCCATCGGCGCCGTCTTGTTCTGGCTCGTCGGCGCCTTCGCTCCGACCTCGTTCCTGTCGCACTTCACGGTTTTCGTGCTGGCCTGCTTCGTCGGCTACATGGTGATCTGGAACGTCACCCCTGCGCTGCATACGCCCTTGATGAGCGTCACCAACGCGATCTCGTCGATCATCGCCATCGGTGCGCTGATCCAGATCGCGCCGCCCGAGTCCGGCATGGCCGGCCGGCCCGATGCCCTGATCCTCGGTCTGGCGTTCGTCGCCGTGCTGCTGGTGGCGATCAACATGTTCGGCGGCTTTGCCGTCACGCGCCGCATGCTGGCGATGTTCAGGAAGTGAGGTCGTCCCGATGAGCGCAAATCTCTCCGCCGTCGCCTATCTGGGCGCCACCATCCTGTTCATCCTCAGTCTCGGCGGGCTGTCGAACCCCGAGACCGCGCGGCGCGGCAACCTCTACGGCATCATTGGCATGACGATCGCGGTGCTCGCCACCGTCTTCGGCCCGCGCGTGACGATGGCAGGACTGCCGTGGATCGTCGGCGCGCTGGCCATTGGCGGTCTGATCGGTCTGATCGCCGCGAAAAAGGTGCAGATGACGCAGATGCCGGAACTGGTGGCGTTGATGCACAGTCTGGTGGGCCTGGCGGCCTGTCTGGTCGGCTTCGCCAGCTACATCGACACCTCGGTCGTCTTTACGGGTGCCGAGAAGGCGATCCACGAGCTCGAAATTTATGTCGGCATCTACATCGGTGCGGTGACCTTCTCGGGCTCGCTGATCGCCTTCGGCAAACTCTCCGGCAAGATTTCCGGCAAGCCGGTGCTGCTGCCGGGCCGCCATGCGCTCAATCTCGTGCTGGCACTGGTGGTGATCTACTTCGGTTATGCCTTCCTGCAGGCCGAGAACGTCGCGACGGGCATGACACCGCTGATCGTGATGACTGTGATCGGCCTCTTGTTCGGCATCCACATGGTGATGGCGATCGGCGGCGCCGACATGCCGGTGGTCGTCTCGATGCTCAATTCCTACTCGGGCTGGGCGGCGGCCGCCACCGGCTTCATGCTCGCCAACGACCTGTTGATCGTCGTCGGCGCGCTGGTGGGATCCTCGGGCGCGATCCTCTCCTACATCATGTGCCGGGCGATGAACCGCAACTTCATCAGCGTGATCAGTGGCGGCTTCGGCACCGGGGAAGGACAGAAAGTCGGCGCTGGCGGGACGGCACCGGCCGGCGAGGTGAATCCGATCACGGCGCAGGAAACCGCGGAACTGCTGCGCGAAGCGAAAAAAGTGATCATCGTGCCCGGCTACGGCATGGCGGTGGCGCAGGCACAGCACACCGTCTCGGAAATCGTCAGACTGCTGCGCGAGAAGGGCGTCGAGGTGCGCTTCGGCATCCATCCGGTGGCCGGCCGCATGCCGGGGCACATGAACGTGCTGCTCGCCGAGGCCAAGGTGCCCTACGACATCGTGCTGGAAATGGACGAGATCAACCCGGACTTTCCGGACACCGACGTGGCGCTGGTGATCGGCGCCAACGACATCGTCAATCCGGCGGCGCAGGAAGTGCCGGGCAGCCCGATCGCCGGCATGCCGGTGCTCGAAGTGTGGAAGGCGAAGACCTCGATCGTCATGAAACGCTCGATGGCCTCCGGCTATGCCGGCGTCGACAATCCGCTGTTCTACAAGGAGAACAACCGGATGCTGTTCGGCGACGCGAAGAAGACGCTCGATGAGGTGCTTGCGGCACTGAAGTAGTGAGTCCGGCGCAGGCGCTGCCCCCCGCGCCGGGCCGTGCTCATTCGACGCGGATTTCGATGCGCTTGGGTTGCGCGTGTGCCGCCTTCGGGATGCGCAGCTTGAGCACGCCATTGGCGAACTCCGCGGCGACCTTCTCGCTGTCCAGCTCCTTGGAGAGCGTGAATACGCGCCGGTAACGCGGCAGATTCACCTCGGCATGCAGCGATTCCATACCCTCCGGCATGGCGAGCGCCACTTCTCCTTCGATGGTCAGCGTATCCGCCTCGACCAGCAGGTTCAGCTTGTCCTTCGGCACGCCGGGCAGATCCGCCGTCAGCGTGATGCCGTTCGCATCCTCGATGACATTCACCGGCGGCAGCAGGCTGGCCTCGGGCTGGGTCGTCTTGCCTGGGGTCTTTTCAACGGCTGTCGTCATGTCGACTTCCTCCTTCACTGGATGGCGATGCGGCGCGGGATCGCGGCTTCCTGGCGGGCGATGCTGATGTGCAGCACGCCGTCGCGATACTTCGCCGTCGCGCTGTTCGGGTCGATGTCGTCCGGCAGGGTGATGACGCGGCGGAAGCGGCCGGCGAAACGCTCGCCGATGTGCAGCATCGCCTTTTCCGGCAAGGTCTCCTCGGCGCGTTCGCCGGCGATGGTGAGCACACCCTTCTCGATCTGCACTTCGATCGCCGCTGGATCGATGCCCGGCGCGAAGGCGTAGATTTCGACCGATTTCGGCGTGCTGCCGATGTTCAGCGCCGGAAAGCCGCCGCGCGCACCGCCGCGGATGCTCAGGTCGAATGCCTGCTGCATGTCGCGCTGCAGGCGCTCCAGTTCCGCGAACAGGTCGCGGGGAAACAGGTTACGAGTGTACATGCGCATTCTCCTTGGTTCTTTGCTGAACAGGCGAACGGGATACTCGCCTCTTGCCGGCGATATGTGCGCTGGCGGCAAAACTTCAAGGGGTGCGCTTTCAGGCGTAGAGCAAGTAGCTGGTGCTGGCCTCCTGCCAGGCGGCCTCGTCCTTCGCGGCGAGCGCGTCGAGATCGGCAGGGGTGGCGGCCGGGTCGTCGACCCATGCGCGCAGTGTGGGCCCGCCGTTGATCACATCGATGGCCAGCCGCTGAGTTTCGTATTCGTAAGGAAAATCGCGCCAGAGCGGGTAGTCGGGCCAAAGCCGGCGGATCGCCTTGAAGGCGAGCGCCATCAGCCGCCAGGGTTTGAAGCGTCGATGATCGTAGTGCGCCGGATCGTCGACATGGATCTGCAGCCCTTGGCAGAGCTTGCCGGCATGCTTGTGGAAGGTCGGCTCGAACCAGCAGGGGCGCAAGATGCAGCCGGCGAGCCAATCGGGCGCGAGCCGTTGCATTTCGGCGAGCAGCCGCGCGGAATCGATGTCGGGCGCACCGAAGAGCTCCAGCGGCCGCGTCGTGCCGCGCCCTTCGGAAAGCGTCGTACCCTCCAGCATCACGGTGCCGGCGTAGCAGCGCGCCATCGAGAGATTCGGCGCATTGGGGCTGGGATTGATCCAAGCGCGTTCGAGAAGCGGCCAGCCGAAGCCGGGCGCGGCGTCCGCGTCCCAGCCCTGCATCGTGATCACCTCACACTCGACATCGAGCCTCAAGCTGACGACGAACCAGCGCGCCAACTCGCCTAGCGTCAGGCCGTGGCGCATCGGCATCGGCCCGGCGCCGACGAAGCTCTCCCAGCCCGGCTCAAGCAGCAGCCCCTCGATCGGACGGCCGACCGGATTCGGCCGGTCGAGCACCCACACCGCCTTGCCATGCCGCGCGGCGGCTTCGAGGACGTAACGCAGCGTGGTGACGAAGGTATAGACGCGGCAGCCGAGGTCTTGCAAGTCGACGAGCAGCACGTCGAAGCTTTCCATCATCGCCGCGGTCGGCCGGCGCACCGCGCCGTAGAGGCTGAAGACCGGGATGCCGTGTCGCGGATCGACGAAGTCCGCCGATTCGATCATGTTGTCCTGTTTGTCGCCCCTGAGGCCATGCTGCGGGCCGAAGGCGGCAGTGAGCCGAATCTCCGGCAGCGCGGCGAGGGCATCGAGCGCATGCGTCAATGCGCGCGTCGTCGAGGCCGGGTGGGCGAGCAGCGCGACGCGACGGCCGGCGAGCGGCCGGCGTAGGGCGGCATCTTCGATCAGGCGGTCGAGACCGAATTTCATCGGGGGCGGGGGAAGGCGAGCAGGAAGCTGGTGGGGTGATGGAAGTCGGGGGGGCCCGCAGGATGGGCCAGCGCCCAGTAGCCGAGCCGGCCGTCATGGCGCTCGACGACCACCGCGAGCGCGCAGCGCAGATGCCTGCCGGCCGGCAGCGCCGAAGGCGAAAGACTCGCATCGAGGCGCAGGCTGCCATCCCGGTAGTGCGACCACAGCAACGGCGCCGGGATCGGTGCGCCAGGCTTCAGCGGCTCGCGGTAAGCGGCGAAATCGTACGCGGCCCACTGACCGGAGGGCGAGAAATTGAATTCACGGTAGGCGCAATCGCTGTCGGCGGCGACGAAAAGTTCGCAGCAGGTGGTCTGCCACAGTGCGCCAGCGGGCGCCGGGGCCTCGCGCGTCGGTACCCGCATCAGACCCGCCGGGCAGTGGATCGTGTAGGCGAGCTTCAGCGTCCCGTCGTCCTTTTGCAGCACGGTGACGCCAACGCGCTGCACGAAGCCCTGCGGATTGTCGGGATGAGCGGCGAGGGTGGCATGGATCGCCTGGCTCATGCAGAAATCAGGAAGCGACCACTTTCTGGCATTGTTCGCCCAATCCTTCGACGCCGATCCTGACGACATCGCCGGCCTTGAGGAAACGCGGCGGCTTCATGCCCAGCCCGACACCGGCCGGCGTGCCGGTGCAGATCACATCACCCGGCAAGAGCGTCATGAACTGCGAGATGTAGCTGACCAGATGTGCGACCGGGAAGATCATGTCGGCGGTGTTGCCGTCCTGGCGCCGCTCGCCATTGACTTCACACCAGACGCGCAAGCGTTGCGGATCCGGCACCTCGTCGCGCGTGACGAGCCAGGGGCCGATCGGCGCGAAGCTGTCGCAGCCCTTGCCCTTGTCCCAGCTGCCGCCGCGGTTCTTCTGGAAGTCGCGTTCGGAAACGTCGTGGAAGGTGACATAGCCGGCGACATGGGCGAGCGCCTGGCTTTCCTCGACGTAACGGGCCGTCTTGCCGATGACGACGCCGAGCTCGGCTTCCCAGTCGGTCATCGTCGAGCCGCGGGGAAGCACGATGTCATCGAAAGGGCCGTTGATCGCCGTGGTGGCCTTCATGAACAACACCGGTTCGGTCGGGATTGCGGCGCCGGTCTCTTTGGCGTGGTCGCGGTAGTTGAGACCGACGCCGACGATCTTGCTGATGCCCGTGAAAGGCACGCCCAGCCGCGGTTTGCCTTTGACGACGGGCAGCGTGGCCGGATCGATGCGGGACAGTCGCTTGAGGCCGGCGGGCGACAGTTCCTCCCAGCCGATCGTGGCGCAATGGGCGGACAGGTCGCGCAGGCGGCCGTCTCGGTCGATCAGGCCGGGTTTTTCACGGCCCTGCGGGCCGAAGCGGACGAGTTTCATGCGGGATTCTCCGGTTTCTTGGCAAAACCGCCCAACAGGGCGGCAACGGGGCGCAGGGGCTTGCGCGGGTGCCGTTCCGCCAGCGCCGACTTTGTGTCACTCGGCGGTGCGGCAGGGACTTCCTTCGGCGTGTAGGGCTGGGAAAAATCGAAGCCGTCGGCAGCGATCATTGGCTGCTGCGGCACGCGCGGCAGATGCGCGGCAGGGGCGGGCAGATGGTCGATCGGCGCCTTCGGCCCGTGGCCGGCGCGTCTGTCCTGCTTGTGCCCGCGGCCAGCGCGTTCCGGCCGTTCCTCGCGTTCGGCCGCGGGGCCAGCCGCACCGGGCTCGAAGCCCGGGACGACGACGCGTTCGATCTTGAAGCGCGTGAGCTTTTCGATTTCGGCCAGTTGCTTCATCTCCTCGGGCGCGACCAGCGAAGTCGCCTCGCCCGTCTTGCCGGCCCGGCCGGTGCGGCCGATGCGATGCACGTAATCTTCGGCGACGCGCGGCAGCTCGTAATTGATCACGTGCGGCAGGTCGTCGATGTCGAGGCCGCGTGCCGCGACGTCGGTGGCGACCAGCACGCGCGCCTGACCCGACTTGAAGGCGTCGAGCGCGCGGGTCCTCTCCTGCTGGCTCTTGTCGCCGTGGATCGCGGTGGCCTGGATGCCCTGGCGTGCGAGCCAGGTGGCGAGTCGCGCGGCGCCGAACTTGGTGCCGACGAAGACCAGCACCTGGCGCATCGCCGGGTCCTCGAGCAGATGCTTGAGCAGGTAACGTTTCCGCTCGGCGGCGACCGGATGCACGCGGTGGGTGATGGTCTCGGACACCGTGTTGCGGCGCGCGACCTCGATCAGCAGCGGGCTTTTCAACATCGCGTCGGCGAGCTTTTTGATCTCGTCCGAGAAGGTCGCCGAGAACAGCAGGCTCTGGCGCGTCGTCGGCAAGAGCGCGAGGATGCGCTTGATGTCCGGGATGAAGCCCATGTCGAGCATGCGGTCGGCTTCGTCGAGCACGAGGAATTCGACGGCGCCGAAATTCACCGTCTTCTGCTCGACGTGATCGAGCAGCCGCCCGGGCGTGGCGACGACGATCTCGCGCCCTTCCTTGAGCGCGGTGATCTGGGCCTTCATGTCTACGCCGCCGTAGATGCACACCGAGCGTAGCGGCAGATACTTGCCGTAGGTCTTGACCGATTCCTCGACCTGCATCGCCAGTTCGCGCGTCGGCGTCAGGATCAGTGCGCGCACCGGATGGCGGGCGGGGGAAGGGCTGGTGTTGGCATGGCGGGCGAGCTTGTGCAACAGCGGCAGGGTGAAGCTGGCGGTCTTGCCGGTGCCGGTCTGCGCGCCGCCCATCACGTCATGGCCGGCCAGCACGGCGGGAATCGCCTGCGCCTGGATCGGCGTCGGTTCGAGATAGCCGGCATCTTGCACGGCCCGCAAGATTTCGGGCGCCAGCCCGAGGTCGCTGAATTTCAACCCAGACTGTCCATTAGACCGGGCTGATGCGCCATGAGCATGCGAAACGTTCATTTCAGCGCCCTACACGGCGGCTATCAGGCTGCGGGCGGCATTTTCGCGCCCCCGCTCCTCGCCAATAGACACCGTTATTGGCTCGTCGCGGGGACGCAAACCTGCTCGCCCTCGCCATCGATACCCGCTCGTGTTCCAATGGACAATCTGGGTTCAAATCGGTGCTCCGGTTGGTTGTAGTCGCGCGCCAGCTCTCAGGAGACTGTGCCGGTTCAGGCAGGGCGACGATGCGGATGTGATGCGGGTCCAACCGGCGGGACCGGCGCTGATTCTACGGCAGTTCAAGAGGATCTGCGCCCTGGGGCTGTTGGGGCGTCGCTCGGTGACGCCGCGGCCGGGCTGGGCTTCGCCTTCGCGGCGGGCTCGTCGGTTTCGGGTTTGTCCTCGGCGGGCTTGCGAGCCGCGCTCGAGCCGCTCGGCACGATGGCGATGTTGTTCTCGCGCATGTAGGCATCCATGTCGCGCCAGCCGGCATAGATCGCCGCCTTGGAGGCCTTCGGGTTGAGCTTGTAGCAGTCTTCGAGCGCGCGGCCGCTGTGCCGGCAGGCGCCGCCGATCGCGCGGCCTTCGGCCTCGCGCGCCGCTTCCACCTTGGCGGGATCGGGAAAGCCGAGCTGCTCGCAGCCGGCGAGCAGCAGAGCACCCAGCAGGATGGGGGCGAGAGCGCGGAAAGATCGGACCATGCGATGCAGTTTACGGCAAAACCACCCCTGTCCTGTCGCCGGAACAGACGGTGGAAAGGCGCGGCTTCCGCCGCGTTACACTGCGCGCTTTCCTTCTTCGCTCGATTGGATACGATGAAACACAGTTTTCTCTCTCTCGCCGCTGGCGTGCTGCTGGCCATGCCCGGCCTGCTCCAGGCTGCCCCCAAGACGAAGCCCGCCGCCGCGCCGGTGGCACCGCCCCAGGAAATCGTCTTGCGCCATGCCTTGTCCGGGCCGGCGCTCGATGCCTTCGCGACGCTGGTGTTGCGTTTCAACGACGCGGAGGCGAAGCTGAAGAGCGGCGCCGGACGCATCGTGCTCGAAGACGCGCAAGGTGTCGCCGAGCGCGCGCGGCTGCCGCATCTGGCCTTGTTCGACGAGGACGATGCGCTGGCGATGTTCGGCACCCGACCGCGCTTCCGGCCGCTCCATCAGGTGATGGCCACCGGCAAGCAGGCTTTCGATGTGAAGGCTTTCTACCCGCAGGTGTTCGATGCCGTCGATGACCTCGCCGGCCGCATGCAGGCCCTGCCGATCGCGTTGTCGTTGCCGGTGCTGTTCTACAACAAGACGGCCTTCACCAAGGCGGGACTCGATCCGAATACGCCGCCGAAAACCTGGTGGGAGGTGCAGGAGGCCGCCGGCAAGCTGCGCGAAGCCGGCTGGCAGTGCCCGCTCACCAGCTCGCGTTTTGCCTGGGTGCATGTCGAGAACGTCGCCGCCCAGCATGGCGAGCCACTGGTGGTGAAGGACGGCAAGCAGGATCGGCTGGCGATCAACAACATGGTCAATGTCAAGCACATGGCGCTGTTGACGAGCTGGCAGAAGAGCCATTATTTCGTCTATTCCGGTCCGGGCCGCGAAGGCGACGAGCGTTTCGCCAAAGGCGAATGCGCGATGCTCACCGGCGAGTCCTCCCTCTATGCACTACTCAAACGGCAGCAGCCGGAATTTCCGCTCGGCGTCGCCGCGCTGCCCCATTACGACGACGTCTATGGCGCGAAGCCCAAACAGGTGCTGCCCGACGGCGCCTCGTTGTGGGTGCTGGCGGCGGACAAGAAGCCGGAGCAGCAGGTCATTGCGCGCTTCATCGCCTTCCTGATGCGTCCCGACGTGCAGCGCGACTGGGTGCGCGCCACCGGCTTTTTGCCGATGACCCCGGCCGCCATGCAGGCGCTGCGCGAATCCGGCGTCGATCCGGCGATCCTCGCCCAGGCCGATGCCCGGCTGTCGATGCCGAAGCGTGACGCGGCGCGCACCAAGAACGGCTTCGGCAAGAGCCGCATCCGCGCCATTCTCGACGAAGAGGTCGAATTCGTCTGGGGTAACCAAAAGCCGCCGAAAGCCGCGCTCGATGCGGCGGTGGCGCGTGCTCAGCCACTCTTCGCCCCGGCGGCGAAGCCGTGATCCGCTATCCGCGAATCATCGCGCATCGCTGCGGCGGGCATCTGGCGATGGAGAACTCCATTGCCGGCCTGCTGGCGGCGAAACGGGCCGGCTGCCGCGCCGTCGAGTTCGACGTGATGCTCACCCGTGATGGCGTGCCGATCCTGATGCACGACGAGACGCTCGAGCGCACCACGCACTGCAAAGGCGCGGTGGCCGCCCTGACACTGGCCGAGATCCGCGCCTGCGATCCGCGCGTGCCGACGCTCGCTGAGGCGATCGGCATGTGTGAGCGGCTCGGTCTGTGGGCGAACGTCGAGTTGAAACCCGCGGCCGGTCACGAGGAGGAGACGGGCGCGGTCGTCGGCCGCTGGCTGGCGCGCCACTGGCATGGCCAGGGCGTGATCTCCTCGTTCAGCGAAAAGTCGGCGCTGGCGGCACGGCACGAATTGCCGGAAGCGGCCTTCGCGCTCTTGTGCGATCGGCTGCCCGAGGACTGGCAGGCGCGCCTTTCGCGTCTGGGCGCCGTTGCCGTGCATCTGAATGCGGTCCATGCGGACGAGGCGACGGCACATGACCTGGCCAGCGCGGGCATTCCCTGGGCGGCGTGGACGGTGAATGATCGGGCGACGGCCGAGCGCCTGTTCACGCTGGGCGCCGCGGCGATCTTCACCGACCGGCCCGACCTGTGGTAGGCCGAGCGTTGAAACAATTGCTTGCAATCGCGCCATGACGCACTTACAACTTTCTGCGGTAATGCGCGGCGTGGGATGTCCCATGTCATCAAAGGAGAGAAATCCATGAAAACCCGCCTGCTTGCCGCCGTCGTCATCGCTTCGATCACCTTTCCCGCTTTTGCCCAGACCGCCACGCCGGGCATCGACCAGCGCCAGATGAACCAGGAGCGGCGTATCGATCAGGGCATCGCTTCCGGGCAATTGACCGCGCGCGAAGCCGCCCGCCTCGAGCGCGGCCAGGATCGCATCGATGCGATGGAGAACCGCGCCAAAGCCGACGGCGTGGTCACCGCCCGCGAGCGCGCCCGCATCCAGCATGCCCAGAACGTCGAGAGCCGCCGTATCTATCGCCAGAAGCATGACCGTCAGCATCGCTGAGCCCGTGCCTGCCGAGTCGTCGCAGCCCGCCGCCGGCGGGCTTTTTGTTGCCGGCTTCGCGTAGAATCCTGCGCTTCGTCAAGCACTTCCGGGCAAGGCCATGAAAAGCGCAGAAATCCGCGAAAAGTTCCTCAAGTTCTTCGAGTCCAAGGGCCACACCATCGTGCCGTCGTCGTCGCTGGTGCCGTTCGACGACCCGACGCTGCTGTTTACCAACGCCGGCATGAACCAGTTCAAGGATGTCTTCCTCGGTTTCGACAAGCGCCCCTACTCACGCGCCACCACCGCACAGAAGTGTGTGCGCGCCGGCGGCAAGCACAACGACCTCGAGAACGTCGGCTACACCGCGCGGCATCACACCTTCTTCGAGATGCTCGGCAACTTCAGCTTTGGCGATTACTTCAAGCGCGACGCGATCCAATACGCCTGGGAGCTGTTGACCGAGGTTTACAAACTGCCGGCCGAGAAGCTGTGGGTCACCGTCTATGCCGAGGACGACGAGGCCTATGACATCTGGACCAAGGAAGTCGGCGTGCCGGTCGAGCGCGCGGTGCGCATCGGTGACAACAAGGGTGGCCGTTATCTGTCCGACAACTTCTGGATGATGGGCGATACCGGTCCCTGCGGCCCCTGCACCGAGATCTTCTACGACCACGGCCCCGGCATTCCCGGCGGCCCGCCCGGTTCGCCGGAGGAAGACGGCGACCGCTACATCGAGATCTGGAACCTGGTCTTCATGCAGTTCAACCGCGACGAGCAGGGCGTGATGCACCCGCTGCCCAAGCCTTCGGTCGACACCGGCATGGGCCTCGAGCGCATCGCCGCGGTGCTGCAGGGCGTGCACAGCAATTACGACATCGATCTGATGCAGGCGCTGGTCAAGGCCGCGGCGCGCGAGACGGGGCAGACGAACCTCGATCAGCCCTCGTTGCGCGTCCTGGCCGATCACATCCGCGCATCGAGCTTCCTGTTGGCCGACGGCGTGATTCCCGGCAACGAGGGCCGCGGCTTCGTCCTGCGGCGCATCATCCGCCGCGCCATCCGCCATGGCTGGAAGCTCGGCGCGCGCGAGCCCTTCTTCCACCGTCTGGTGCCCGACCTGGTGGCCGAAATGGGTGCGGCCTATCCGGAACTCGCGGCAGCGCAGGCGAAGGTGATGGAGATGCTCAAGCTCGAAGAGGAGCGCTTCTTCGCCACCATCGAGCACGGCATGGCGATCGTAGAAAACCAGCTCGAGGCGATGAAACAGCAGGGCGCCAAGGTGTTCGATGGTTCGACGGCCTTCAAGCTGCATGACACCTATGGCTTCCCGCTGGATCTCACTGCCGACATCTGCCGCGAGCATGGCGTGACGGTCGATGCCGCCGCCTTCGACGCCGCGATGGCGCAGCAGAAGGAACAGGCCCGCGCGGCCGGCAAGTTCAAGATGGCCGCCCAGCTCGACTACGACGGGCCGGCGACGCACTTCCGCGGTTATGAAACGCTCGAAGCGAAAGGCAACATCATCGCGCTCTACAAGGAAGGCGTGCCGGTCAATGAGCTCGATGAGGGCGAGCAGGGCGTGGTGGTGCTCGATGAAACGCCGTTCTATGCCGAATCCGGCGGCCAGGTCGGCGATCGCGGTGTGCTCATGTCGGTGCATGGCATCTTCGCCGTCGAAGACACGCAGAAGATCCAGGCCAGCGTCTTCGGTCATCATGGCATCGTCAAGACCGGCAAGCTCACCGTCGGCAATGGCGTGACGGCGAAAGTCGATATTCAGGCGCGCGCCCGCACGATGCGCCACCATTCGGCCACGCATCTCATGCACAAGGCCTTGCGCGAGGTGCTGGGGCCCCACGTGCAGCAGAAGGGTTCCTTGGTCGACGCGGACAAGACGCGCTTCGACTTCGCGCACAACGCGCCCATGACGAGCGATGAACTCCGCAAGGTGGAAGCGCTCGTCAATGCCGAGATTCTCGCCAATGCGGCGACCGAAGCGCGCGTGATGCCCTTGGCGGAAGCGCAAATGAGCGGCGCGATGATGCTGTTCGGCGAGAAATACGGCGACGAAGTGCGCGTGCTGACGATCGGTTCGTCGAAGGAGCTTTGTGGCGGCACCCACGTTTCCCGCACCGGCGATATCGGTCTGTTCAAGATCGTCAGCGAGGGCGGGGTGGCCGCGGGCATCCGCCGTATCGAGGCGGTGTGCGGCGATGTCGCGCTCGCCTGGGTCGAGGCGCAACAGGCCACGCTCGACGAGGTCATGGCCGCTTTGAAGGCTCAGCCGCAGGAAGTGGCGCAGAAGGTGCATCAAACCATCGAGCAGTTACGCGCGACGGAAAAAGAGCTGGCGCGACTGAAAGCGAAACTGGCGACATTGCAAGGCGAGGAGCTCGCCGATCAGGCCGTCGATGTCAAGGGCATCAAGGTGCTCGCCGCGACGCTCGACGGCGCCGATGTGCCGACCTTGCGCGAGACGATGGACAAGCTCAAAGACAAGCTCAAGTCCGCCGTCATCGTGCTGGCCTCGGTTCTCGATCGCAAGGTGAGCCTGATCGCCGGTGTCACGAACGATCTCACGGCGAAGCTGAAAGCCGGTGAGCTCGTCAATGCGGTGGCGCAGCAGGTCGGCGGCAAGGGCGGCGGCCGGCCCGACATGGCGCAGGCCGGCGGCACGCAGCCGGAAAACCTGCCGGCGGCGCTGGCAAGCGTCAAGCAGTGGGTCGAAGCAAGGCTCTGAGCTCGTGAAAAATTCTGCTGCGCTTGCCATCTTGGGGGCGGCCGAAGCCAACACCGCGCAACACAGCCATCCGGTCGCGCAGCAGGCTTATTCAGTGTTTCCTTAACAGGCTGTTGAAAAACGTAGCGAGGATGGCCAGATGCAAGGCGCACGGAGCGCAGCGACCGAGACATATCAAATAGATAGGCGAGGGAGCGAGCACCGCGCAACGCCGCAGATGGCCTACCGCAGTAGTTTTTCAACGACCTGTTAGACTTGACCCGCATCAAGGAACTTTACTGCGCGGCCCCCTAAAGTGACGCCGCCACGGTTGGTGGCGACAAATCACAAGGGGGCCCATATGAGCGAAGCATTCACTACCTCGACTGCCCGGAACATCTTCTACGGCGGGACGCTGTTCTTCCTGCTGGTGTTCCTGGCGCTGACCTATCAGACCGAACAGAGTATTCCGCAGCGCGACAAGCGCGAGATGCTTACCGATCCCAAGGTCATCGCCGGCAAGAAGATCTGGGAGACCAACAACTGCATCGGCTGCCACACCCTGCTCGGCGAAGGCGCCTACTTCGCGCCCGAGCTGGGCAACGTCGTCAAACGCCTCGGCAGCGAGGAGGCGGTCAAGGCATTCATCAAGAGCCGTCCGCCCACAGGCATTCCCGGTCGGCGCAGCATGCCGCAGTTCAACTTCACGGATCAGCAGCTCGACGAGATCGCCGCGTTCCTGAAGTACGTGTCCGAGATCAACACCGCCAAGTGGCCGCCCAACATCCAGGGCTGACCGGCTAACGACCAGGAGACCGAATATGCAATACAAATCGCAAGCCGTCGCGAAGCCGTATTTCATCGCGGCCATCGCGCTGTTCGTCGCGCAGATCCTGTTCGGCCTGATCATGGGCCTGCAGTACGTCTGGGGCGACTTCCTGTTTCCTTACATCCCGTTCAACGTCGCGCGCATGGTGCATACCAACGCGCTGATCGTCTGGCTGTTGATGGGCTTCATGGGGGCGACCTACTACCTGATCCCGGAAGAGGCCGAAACCGAGCTTGCGAGCCCGAAACTCGCGCTGGCGATGTTCTGGATCTTCCTCGTCGCCGCGGGCCTCACCGTGGTCGGCTATCTCACCGTGCCCTACGTGCGGCTGGCGGCGATGACCGGCAATGACCTGTTGCCGACGATGGGCCGCGAGTTCCTCGAACAGCCGCTGATCACCAAGCTGGGCATCGTCGTCGTCGCGCTGGCCTTCCTGTTCAACGTCACGCTGACGGTGCTGAAAGGCAGGAAGACGGCGATCAACACGGTGCTACTGATCGGCCTGTGGGGTCTGGCGGTGCTGTTCCTGTTCTCGTTCGTCAACCCCCACAACGTCGTGCGCGACAAGTTCTACTGGTGGTGGGTGGTGCACCTGTGGGTGGAAGGCGTCTGGGAACTGATCCTCGGCTCGATCCTCGCCTTCGTGCTGATCAAGGTGACGGGTGTCGACCGTGAAGTGATCGAGAAGTGGCTGTACGTGATCATCACGCTGACGCTGGTCACCGGCATCCTCGGCACCGGCCACCACTACTACTGGATCGGCACGCCGGAATACTGGCAGCTGATCGGCTCGATCTTCTCGGCGCTGGAACCGATCCCGTTCTTCGCGATGACCCTGTTCGCCTTCAACATGGTCAACCGCCGTCGTCGCGAGCATCCGAACAAGGCGGCGACGCTGTGGGCGCTCGGCACCGGCGTGATGGCCTTCCTCGGCGCCGGCGTGTGGGGCTTCCTGCACACCCTGTCGCCGGTGAACTTCTACACGCACGGCACGCAGATCACCGCGGCGCATGGCCACATGGCTTTCTACGGCGCCTATGTGATGGTCAACCTGACGCTGATCAGCTATGCGATGCCGATTCTGCGCGGCCGCGCCGCCAACTCGAACAAGTCGCAAGTGGCGGAAATGTGGGGCTTCTGGCTGATGACGGTGTCGATCGTCTTCATCACGCTGTTCCTCACCGCCGCCGGCATCCTGCAAGTGTGGCTGCAGCGCGTCTCCGAGAATCCGCTGCCCTTCATGGTGGCGCAGGAGCAGGTCAGCCTGTTCTACTGGATGCGTGAGTGGTCCGGCGTGATCTTCCTGATCGGCCTCCTGGTCTATATCTGGAGCTTCTTCATCCCGGGCGAAGAGAAGGCCGCCGCCTGACGCCGTATCGCCGACCCAGCCACCCGCGGTTTGAACGCGTGGTTGCGGTCGGCATGCAAAGGCGCTTTGCCCACGTTCTCCTCCTCCTGGAAAGCCGGCACTGAAGCTTGCGCCGGCTTTCCGTTTTCCCTCTCCGTATCTCAAGACATGAATCCCCGCCACCACGGGCATGCGCTGCGTCCCTATCCACCCGGCGATCTCGCGATCTGGGTGTTCATCCTCGCCGAGCTCGCCGCCTTCTTCGCGCTGTTCGCCGCCTATGCCTTCACGCGCCTGACGCACCTCGAGCTGTTCAACGAGATGCAGAAAACGCTCGACAGCACGGCCGGCATGATCAACACGCTGTTGTTGATCACCGGCAGCTGGGGCGTGGCCCGTGCGGTGGCGGCGATCAAGGCGAATCACGTCCGCGCCAGCGCGAACTGGCTCTTGATGGCGATCATGAGCGGCGTGGGCTTCCTGATCGTCAAGTATTTCGAATACGGAGCCAAGTTCGCCGCCGGCGTCACCCTGGAAACCAATCTCTTCTACACCTTTTACATTTCGCTCACCATGTTCCACGCGCTGCATGTCGTGCTGGGCATGGTGATCCTGCTGTTCGTCTGGAACAAGACCCGCCGTGGCGGCTACTCGGCGCACGATCACCACGGGATGGAAACCGGCGCCTCCTACTGGCACATGGTCGATCTGGTCTGGATCGTGCTGTTTCCGCTCGTCTATGTGATGCGATGAATACCCATCTGCTGAACGTCCTCTGGGTGGCGCTGCTGGTCGCCACCGTGCTCACCTGGCTGATCGGCAAGACCGGCCATGCCGGCCCTCTCGCGGTGAGCGCCATCCTCGTCATCGCCGCGATCAAGGGCTGGATGATCATCCAGGACTTCATGGCCCTGCGCCGGGTGCGGCTGCTGTGGCGCGGCCTCGTGCTCGGCTGGCTGCTGGCGGTGTTGGCGGTGATCCTGATCGCCTACTGGCTGGGAGTGAGATGAGGCGAAACCCCTGCGAAACTGGCTGCGCGGGCGGTCTGCTGCGTTGCGCGGTGCTCACTCCCTCGCCTATCTCGCTGATATGTCTCGGTCGCTGCGCTCCGGGCGCCGAGCTATCATCCCGCTCGCGGCGTTTCGCAGGGGTTTCGAGGCGCAAAGCCGAATCGCGCAAGAATTGACCGCCATCAACGTGCGCCACCGGCGGTTTACGCTTCAATGGGCGCATGTTCCGCATCTCCCAGTTCATGCAGGAAATCGCTGCGCCGACACCGCTCGGCCCGCTGCGTCAGCCGCCGGGCCCGGTGGTGATCTGGAACCTGATCCGGCGCTGCAATCTCACCTGCAAGCATTGCTACTCGATTTCCGCCGACAAGGATTTCGCCGGCGAGCTGACGACCGACGAGGTGTTGCGCGTCCTCGAAGACCTCAAGGCGTTCAAGGTGCCGGCCTTGATCCTCTCCGGCGGCGAACCGCTGCTGCGCCCCGATTTCTTCACCATCGCCCAGCAGTGCAAGGCGCTCGGTTTCTTCACCGCGCTGTCCTCGAACGGCACGCTGATCGATGCGAAGATGATGGAGAAAATCGTGCCGGTCGGCTTCGATTATGTCGGCATCAGCCTCGACGGCCTCGGTGAAACGCACGATCGCTTCCGTCGCCTGGCCGGCGCGTTCGACCAATCGCTCGCGGCGATCCGTCTGTGTCGCGATGCCGGTCTCAAGATCGGCGTGCGCTTCACGCTCACCCAGGACAACTTCGCCGATCTGCCCGGCCTGCTCCAGCTCATCGAGGACGAGGGCGTCGACCGCTTCTACTTCTCGCACCTCAACTACGCTGGCCGTGGCAACAAGAACCGCAAGGACGACGCCCAGCACCGCATGACGCGACAGGCGATGGAGCTCCTGTTCGACACCTGCTGGTCCTATCAGCAGCAGGGGCTAACGAAGGAATTCACCAGCGGCAACAACGATGCCGACGGCGTCTATCTGCTCCACTGGGTGCGGCGACGGTTTCCGCAGCGCGCCGCGCACATCGAGGCAAAACTCAGGCAATGGGGTGGCAATGCTTCCGGTGTGAATGTCGCCAACATCGACAATCTGGCCAACGTACATCCGGACACCATGTGGTGGCATCACACGCTCGGCAATGTGCGCGAAAGGCCATTCGGGGAAATCTGGCAGGACGTCTCCGATCCGCTGATGAATGGGCTCAAGCAGCGTCCGCGCCCGGTCAAGGGGCGTTGTGCGACCTGCGCCTATCTTTCGATCTGCAACGGCAACACCCGCGTGCGGGCACAGCAACTGACGGGGGACCCATGGGCCGAAGACCCGGGCTGCTATCTGACCGACGAGGAAATCGCATGAACAGGCTCATCTTTGCACTCGGTATCGCGCTTACCGGTGCCGTCCTGCCAGCGCCGACTTTCGCCGCCGAAGCGCCGCAGGCGCTCTACCAGGCCCACTGCGCCGCCTGTCATGGTCCCGATCGGCTGGGGCTGACGGGCCCGGCGCTGCTGCCGGAAAGCCTCGTCCGTCTGCGCAAGGCGGAGGCCATCAAGACGATCATCGCAGGCCGCGAGGCGACGCAGATGCAGGGTTTTGCCGACAAGCTGACCAAGGAAGAAATCGCCGCGCTGGTCGATTGGATCTACACGCCGATCGTCCCGGCACCGCAATGGACGGAAGCGCAGATGCGCGCGTCGCGCATCGTCCATTTCTCCACCCTGCCGGATCAGCCCGCGGCGGCTTTCAAGGGTGCCGACATGATGAACCTGTTCATCGTCGTCGAGACCGGCGATCACCATGTGACGGTGCTCGATGGCGACCGGCTGGAACCGATCGCGCGCGTGCCGACGCGCTATGCGCTGCACGGTGGGCCGAAATTCACCCCGGACGGCCGTTACGTGTTCTTCGCCTCGCGCGACGGCTGGATCAGCAAGTTCGACCTGTGGAACCTGAAAACCGTCGTCGAAATCCGCGCCGGCCTCAATACGCGCAACGTCGCCGTCTCCGGCGACGGCAAATACGTCGCGGTGGCCAATTATCTGCCGCAAACGCTGGTGCTGCTCGACGCCAATCTGAATCTCATCAAGGTGCTCGAGGTAAAGGATCGGGCAGGCAAGGAGAGCTCGCGCGTTTCCGCCGTCTATGATGCGACGCCGCGGAAGAGCTTCGTCGCTGCGTTGAAGGACATCCCCGAAGTCTGGGAAATCAGCTACGACCCGCAGGTCGAAGACATCCCGGCCGGCGTGATCCACGATTTCAAGTATCGCGAGGGCGCCTTCATCCCCGGCTTCCTCAATCCGCGCCGCACCGTGCTCGACGAGCCGCTCGACGATTTCTTTTTCACCCAGGACTATGCGGAGCTGATGGGTGCCTCGCGCACTGCCGGCAAAGGGCAGGTGGTCAATCTCGATGCGCGCAGGAAGATCGCCGATCTCGATCTGCCCGGCATGCCGCATCTGGGTTCCGGCATCACCTTCGACTGGAACGGACGGCGCGTGATGGCCTCGCCGAATCTGAAGGAGGGCCTCATTTCGGTGATCGACATGCAGGATTGGAAAACCGTCAAAACCATTGCGACGCGCGGCCCCGGTTTTTTCATGCGCAGCCATGAGGCAACGCCTTACGCCTGGACCGACTCGATGATGGATCGCCAGGGCAAGGACACACTGCAAATCATCGACAAGCGCAGCCTCGCCCTCGTCGCCGAAGTGAAGACCGATCCCGGCAAAACGCTCGCGCACATCGAATTCGATCGCTACGGGAAATATGCCTTGGCCAGCCTGTGGGAGCGCAGGGCCGATGGCGGTGCGCTGATCGTCTTCGATGCGCAGACTTTCAGAGAGGTGAAGCGCATCCCGATGGACAAGCCGGTCGGCAAGTACAACCTCTTCAACAAGATCACCAAGTCCGAAGGCACTTCACATTGAACCCAGATTGTCCATTGGAACACGAGCGGGTAGCGCAGGCGAGGGCGAGCAGATTTGTGTTCCCGCGACGAGCCAATAACGGTGTCTATTGGCGAGGAGCGGGGGCGCGAAGATGCCGCCCGCAGCCCGCTACCCGCCGTGTAGGGCGCTGAAATGATCGTTTCGCATGCTCATCGCGCATCAGCCCGGTCTAATGGACAATCTGGGTTGAATGCGACAGGAAAATTGACCCTTGTCAAGGTAGTGAAATGATCGCAGTAGGAAGCTAGCGGCTCGGCTGTATCCAGTTTTTTTCCATCATTTTCCCGGGAGGGCAGGAAATGAAGAAGCTGAAGTATTTCGCGTTTGCAGTGTTGCCGGTCGCCGTCTCCGCCGTCTTCGGCCAGGCGCGCGCGCAGGAAGGGGCGCCGACCTTGACGCCAGAGGAGAAGGCGCAGGCGAAGAAGATCTATTTCGAGCGCTGCGCCGGCTGTCACGGCGTGTTGCGCAAGGGCGCCACCGGCAAGAATCTCGAACCGCACTGGACCAAGACCTTGAAGGATGGCACCAAGCAGGAAGGGGGCACCCTGAAGCTCGGCACCGAACGTCTGCAAAAGATCATCTCCTACGGTACCGAAGGCGGCATGGTGAACTTCGATGACATCCTGACGAAGGAAGAAATCAACCTGATGGCCCGCTACATCCAGACCACGCCGGATGTGCCGCCCGAATACAGCTTCAAGGAGACGATGGATTCGTGGAAGCTGATCGTGCCGGTCGAGCAGCGGCCGAAGAAGCAGATGAACAACTTCAATCTGAAGAACATGTTCTCGGTCACCCTGCGTGATACCGGCGAGGTGGCGCTGATCGACGGCGATACCAAGGAGATCCGCAGCATCGTCAAGACCGGCTATGCCGTGCATATCTCGCGTCTGTCGGCCTCCGGCCGCTATGTGTATGTGATCGGCCGTGACGGGCGTCTGTCGCTGATCGACCTGTGGATGGAAAAACCTGCGGTGGTCGCCGAAATCAAGGTCGGCTTCGATGCGCGCTCGGTCGATACCTCCAAGTTCAAGGGCTATGAGGACAAGTATGCCGTGGCCGGCTCTTACTGGCCGCCGCAGTATGTGATCATGGAAGGCGAGACGCTGAAGCCCTTGAAGATCGTCAGCACCCGCGGCATGACCGTCGATGGCGAATATCACCCCGAGCCGCGCGTCGCGTCGATCGTCTCGTCGCAGATCAAGCCCGAGTGGGTGATCAACGTCAAGGAAACCGGCCAGATCCTGCTGGTCGATTACAGCGACATCAAGAACCTGAAGACCACCACGATCGAATCGGCCAAGTTCCTGCACGATGGTGGCTGGGACATGACGCAGCGCTACTTCCTCGTCGCGGCCAACGCCTCGAACAAGATCGCGGCGGTCGATACCAAGGAAGGCAAGCTGGCGGCGCTGATCGACGTCAAGAAGATCCCGCACCCCGGTCGCGGCGCCAACTTCGTGCATCCGCAGTTCGGTCCGGTGTGGACCACTGGGCATCTCGGCGCCGACGTGCTGACGCTGATCGGCACGCCGCATCCGAAGTATCCGCAATACAAAGATAATGCCTGGAAGGTGGTGCAGGAAGTCAAGCACATCGGCTCCGGCAACCTGTTCGTCAAGACCCATCCGAAGTCGACGCATCTGTGGGCCGATGCACCGCAGAACCCCGAGCGGGAAATCGCCGAATCGGTCGCCGTCTATGACATCAGGGATCTGTCGAAGCCGCCGGTGGTGCTCAACGTCGCCAAGGATTCAGGTCTGCCGGAGACCAAGGCGATCCGTCGCGCCGTGCATCCGGAATACAGCGCCGATGCCTCCGAAGTGTGGATCTCGCTGTGGGGCGGCAAGACCGATCAGTCGGCGATCGTCGTCTATGACGACAAGACGCTGAAGGTCAAGAAGGTGATCACCGATCCCAAGATGATCACGCCGACCGGCAAGTTCAACGTCTACAACACGCAGCACGACATTTACTAAGTCGCAGCGAAATGGTGGCGACGGCAACTGCCGTCGCCGCCGGGCATCCAGGGGGAAGATGCATCATGGGGAATGCAAATCAGCCGCAAGAGAAGATGGGCTTCTGGCAACGCTTGAGGCGTCCATCGGCCCGCTATTCGGTCCTCGCCATCGTCTCGACTTTTTTCGTGCTGGGCATCCTGTTCTGGGGCGGTTTCAATACCGCGATGGAAGCCACCAACACGCTCGAATTCTGCATCGGCTGTCACGAGATGCGCGACACCGTGTATCAGGAATACAAGAAAACCATCCATTACGCCAACCGCACCGGTGTGCGGGCGATCTGTTCCGAT
The DNA here is from genome assembly GCF_004323595.1 of Sulfuricystis thermophila. Taxonomy (GTDB): domain Bacteria; phylum Pseudomonadota; class Gammaproteobacteria; order Burkholderiales; family Rhodocyclaceae; genus Sulfuricystis; species Sulfuricystis thermophila. Next base: position 1,984,627 of record NZ_AP019373.1, on the reverse strand, counting down.
TGCCATGTGCCGAAGGACTGGACGCACAAGCTGATCCGCAAGATCCAGGCGAGCGGCGAGGTGTGGGGCAAGATCACCGGCACGATCGACACGCCCGAGAAATTCGAAGCCAAGCGCCTGACGCTGGCTGAACACGAATGGGCGCGTATGAAGGCGAGCGATTCGCGCGAATGCCGTAACTGCCATACCTTCGAAGGCATGTCCTTCGACGCGCAGAAGGATCGCAGCAAGAAGCAGCACGAGATCGGCAAGAAAACCAACAAGACCTGCATCGACTGTCACAAGGGCATCGCGCACCAGAAGCCGAAAGGCATGAAGGGTGACGAAGACGACGACGTGTGACTTTAACCCAGATTGTCCATTAGACCGGGCTGATTCGCCATGAGCATGCAAAACGTTCATTTCATCGCCCTACACGGCGGCTTTCGGGCTGTGGGCGGCATCTTTGCGCCCCCGCTCCTCGCTAATAGACACCGTTATTGGCTCGTCGCGGGGACGTAAATCTGCTCGCCCTCGCCATCGAAACCCGCTCGTGTTCCAATGGACAATCTGGGTTCAATCATCCATCGACAAGGAGATAGTGCAATGTTTCCGATCCGCATCCTTTACGCCGCGCTGCTGGCCGGCACGGGGCTCGTTGTTACCGGCAGCGCTGCCGCCGCCCCCGACTGGAGCAAGGCCGCCTCGCGTACCATCACCGTGGTCTATCCCGGCGTCTCGCCGATCGAATGGATCCGCAAGGGCGTCGATCACAGCGGCGCACGCGGCATGAAGCAGGGCGAGACCTGCGTGAACTGTCATGAGAAAGAGGCCGTCGATTTCGGCCAACGCATGGCGACCGGCCAGAAGATCGAGCCCGAGCCGATCAAGGGCAAGGTGGGCAGCATTCCGGTCAAGGTCGAAGCCACCCATGACGGCACCAACATCTACCTGCGCTTTACCTGGAAGCAACCGCCCGGCGGCGGCCCGAAGATGGACCCTGACAACGATGTCAAGCTGGCCTTCATGCTCGATGCCGGCAAGGTCGAGCTGGCCCATCTCGGCGGCTGCTGGTCGAGCTGTCACAACGACGTGCGCACGATGCCGGGCGTCAAGGGCGACAAGACCAAATATGTCAAGGATGGCTCGCTGGCGAGCGGCGTCTTTTACGACCTGATCCAGTGGCAGAGCAAGAGCAACAAGGGGCGTGACGGCTATATCGCCGACAAGCGGGTGATGGAGGGTGGCAAGGGGCTCGTCGACGCGAAGGGCGAAAAGAAGGGCGATACCTGGACCGTGACCTTCACGCGCAAACTGTCACCCAACGGCGAGGGCGACATCAACCTCGAATCCGGCAAGAGCTACAACTTCGGTTTCGCGATCCATGACGACCATACGCATGGCCGTTTCCACCATGTTTCGTTCGGTTACAAGCTGGGGATCGATGCCGACGGCGATCTGAAGGTGACGAAGCAGTAACATGGCGGCGGACCGTGCCGGTCCGCCAGCGCCGAGTTTCGGCCGCTGGGAGGGAAACCTGAGAGCTTGTGAAAAAATTCGTCGCGAGCGGGCTGATGGCAAGGCGCCCGGAGCGCAGCGACCGAGACATAACATGGAGTTAGGCGAGGGAGCGAGCACCGCGCAACGCAGCCAGCAGATAGCGCAAGAATTTTTCACAAGCTCTGAATCGACGTTCCGCCTTAAGACCATGAAAAACGCATCCCTTCTCCTTCTGGCCGGGGCCCTGTCGGTCGCCGCCGACTGTTCTGCCGCCGAAGACCTGACTTTGGCCAAGCTCTCCCCGGCGACGCGCCAGGTGCTCGAAACGCGCTGCGCCCTCTGTCACGGCATCGAGGGCGAGAGCGCCAGTGCGATCTATCCGCGGCTCGCCGCGCAGCATCCGGACTATCTCGTCAAGCAGCTCGGCGATTTCCGCGATGGGCGGCGCAAGAGCGAGACGATGAACGAGATGGCCAAGGATCTCTCCGACGAGACGATCCGCGAGCTGGCCGCCTGGTTCAGCACGCGTCCGCCTGCCGTGCGGCGCATCCTTGATGCCGATCTCGCCGCGGTCGGCCGTTATGTGTTCCTGAAGGGCAACCCGTATTCCGGTGTCGCCGCCTGTGCCACCTGTCACGGCGAAAAGGGCCATGGCACCCAGCTCTTGCCGCGTCTCGCCGGCCAGCATCCGAACTATCTGGTCACGCAGCTCAAGGACTTCGGCAAGCGCGAGCGCACCAACGACAATGCGGTGATGCACTCGATCGCCAGCAAGCTGACCGAGCTGGAAATGCATGCCGTCGCCGTCTATCTCGGTGGTCAGCAATAAGAGGCTGCGATGCGCATTCCTGCCTTGCTCCTCGCACTGTGGCTGCCGGGCTGGGGGAATGCCGCTGCCGCCGATCTCTCGACGCCCGAGATGATTCGGCTGGTGCGGCAGGATTGCGGCGCCTGCCATGGCATGACGCTCAAAGGGGGCTTGGGCAAGCCGCTCACGCGCGAGGCCTTGGCCGGCCAATCAGCGGAAGCGCTCGCCGTGATCATCCTCCACGGCAAGGAAGGCACGGCGATGCCGCCCTGGAAATCGCTGCTTTCCGAAGCGCAGGCGCGCTGGATCGCCGAGCAGTTGCTCGCCGGCTTTCCCGAGGAGGCACAGCCATGAGACGCTGGTGGCTCACCCTCTGCTGCATCTTGCTGGCCGCCTGCGCGCAGACGCCCTCGACCGCCGTGCGCGGCACCGGCGATCTCGGGGTGGTCATCGAGCGCGCCAGCGGACGGGTCGTGGTGGTCGATACCACGGCCAAACGCGCGCTCGGCGCGATCGATGGGCTGGGTGATCTTTCGCACGCTTCGGTGGTGTTCTCGCGCGACGGCCGCCATGCCTACGTCTTCGGCCGCGACGGCGGTCTGACGAAAGTCGATCTGCTCGGCCAGCGCATCGTCAAGCGCGTCATCCAGGCGGGCAACAGCATCGGCGGCGCGATTTCGCAGGATGGCCGCCTCGTCGTCGCGCAGAACTACGAACCCGGCGGCATCAAGGTCTTCGATGCCGAGACGCTCGAGCTGCTCGCCGAAGTCCCGGCAGGCTCGAAGGTGGTGGGGCTGGCCGATCTGCCCGGCCAGAAATTCGCTTACGCATTGTTTGACAAAGGCGAGATCTGGGTCACCGATCTCACCGATCCGCGCCGGCCGCACACGCAGAAATTCCCGGCCGGCCGGCAGCCTTATGACGGGCTGGTGACGCCGGATGGCCGCTACTATCTCGCCGGCCTGTTCGGCGAGGATGGCGTCGCGCTGCTCGACACCTGGCGGATGGATCTGGGCGTGAAAAAGATCCTGCAGGATTACGGCAAGGGGGAGCAGAAACTGCCGGTGTTCAAGATGCCGCACCTGCGCGGTTGGGCGGTGGCCGGCGAGTATGTCTATCTGCCGGCGATCGGCCGCCACGAGGTGCTGGTCGTCGACCGGCGCGATTGGCGCGAGGTCGCGCGCATCCCGGTGAAAAGCCAGCCGGTGTTCGTCATGGCGCGTCCGGACGGCCGGCAGATCTGGGTGAATTTCGCCCATCCCGACAACGGCTGGGTGCAGGTGATCGATACACTGTCCGGCAAAGTGGTGGCCACCCTGCAGCCCGGCAAGGCGATCCTGCACATGGAATTCACGCCACGTGGTGAGCACGTGTGGCTGTCCGCCCGCGACGACCATCGGGTGATCGTCCTCGACACCCAGCATTTCGAACGCCTGGCCGAGTTGCCGGCGAAGAGCCCCTCCGGCATCTTTTTCACCAGCCGTGCGGCACGGATGGGATTTTGAGATGAACGCGCCCTCGCCCGCCCAGCAGCAGCTCGAATTTCGTCTGCTCAACGAATTCCAGCATGATTTCCCGCTCGAGCCGGCGCCGTTTTCCGCGCTCGCGCGCCGGCTCGACAGCGACGAGACGACGGTGCTCGCCACCTTGTGCCGGCTTCAGGAAAGCGGGGCGATCAGCCGCATCGGCGCGGTGTTCGCGCCGCGCAGCGTCGGCGCGAGCACGCTCGCCGCGCTGGCCGTGCCGCCCGAACGGCTCGATGCCGTCGCTGCGCTCGTCAATGCCCATCCCGGCGTGAATCACAACTACGAGCGCGAGCACCGCTTCAATCTCTGGTTCGTCGCCACTGCCGCCGACGCGTCCGCGCTCGCGCGGCTACTGACGGAAATTCAGGCCGAGACGGGGCTGAAACCCATTGCCCTGCCGCTCGTCGAGGAATACCACATCGATCTGGGCTTCGACCTGCTGCACGGCGGCAAAAAGCCGCGGCCGCCGGCGCGGCCCTGCCTGCCGGTCGAGACCTCCGCCACTGATCGCCGGCTGATCGCCGCGCTGCAGCCGGGGTTGCCGCTCGTCCCGCATCCCTTCGCCGAGCTCGCCGCTAGGGCCGGGATCACGGAGTCGGCGCTGATCGAACGGCTCGAACAATGGCTGGAGGCTGGCTGCATCAAGCGGTTCGGCGTCGTCGTGCGTCACCACGAGCTCGGCTTCCGGGCCAATGCCATGGTGGTCTTCGACGTGCCGGATGACGGGGTTGCCGAGATCGGCAGGCGTCTGGCGAGTGAGCCGGAAGTGACGCTGTGCTATCGGCGCGCGCGCCATCTGCCCGAATGGTCGGCCAATCTCTACTGCATGGTGCATGGCCGCTCGCGGGGCGAGGTCGAACAGGTGGTCGAGCGCCTGCGCGCGATCGCCGGTCATCCCGCCCAGGCCCTGTTTTCGCGGCGGCGCTTCAAGCAGTGCGGCGCGAGGTATTTCGATGCGGCCGCTGCCGGAAGCCGCTGAACTCGATGCCACCGACCGGGCGCTGATCAACGCCCTGCAAGGCGGCTTCCCCCTCTGCGACGAACCCTACCGCGCTGTGGGCGAAGCCCTGGGCCTTGCGGAAACCGAAGTCATCGAACGTCTGCGCGCGCTGCTCGAACGCAAGGCGCTCACCCGCTTCGGCCCGCTCTATCAGATCGAGAAGCTCGGCGGCGCCTTCGTGCTCGCCGCGCTCAAGGTGCCCGAAGAGCGCTTCGATGAGGTCGCCGCGATGGTGAATGCGCTGCCCGAGGTGGCGCACAATTACCGCCGCGAACATGCGTTCAACATGTGGTTCGTGCTCGCCTGCGAGACGCCGGCGGCGATCGATGCGGCGATCGCCGAAATCGAGGCGGCGACGGGATTGACGGTATATGCCTTCCCGAAGGAGCGCGAATATTTCGTGGAGCTCAAGCTCGATGCCGGATGAGATCGACCGCCGCCTGATCCTCGCCACACAGGCCGGCCTGCCGCTGGTGCCGCGTCCTTACGACGCGCTCGCCGAAAGGCTCGACATTGAGCCACAGGAGGTCAAGGCGCGTCTGGCGGCGATGCTGGCCTCGGGTGTGATCCGCCGCATCGGCGCGGTGCCGAACCACTATGCGCTCGGTTACCGCTTCAATGCCATGACGGTCTGGGACGTCGCCGATGATGTCGTCGATACGCTCGGTGAGCAAGTCGGCGCGCTTGCCTGTGTTTCCCATTGCTACCGCCGGCCGCGCCATCTGCCGGATTGGCCTTACAACCTGTTTGCCATGGTGCATGGCCGCAGCCGAGCCGAGGCCGAGGCGGGTATTGCGGCCATCGCGGCCGTGCTGGGCACGGACTGTCGCGCCCACGAGGCGCTCTACAGCAGCCGCATCCTCAAGAAGACTGGCCTGCGCCTCGCCGAATGAACGGGTGCTGCGACGGAATGTCGCAGCCGAGAGACGCGAGCCTTTCCGCATCCTGGCGGATAATTCACCCATGCAGAATCATGAAATCCAGCGTCTGACGACGATCCGCCGCCGGCTGGCGTTGCTGCGCTGGTGGCTGATCGGTGCCCTGACCCTGGCGGTGCTGGCAGGACCGATGCTGCTCGACATCGCGCTGCCGCTGCCGCCCCTCCTGTCCTTGCTGGTCCTGCTGGCGGTCTTCAATCTGGTCATCCAGGTTTGGGGCGGCGACGAGGACTTCCGTCCGCTCGATCTGGCCGGGCAGCTCGCGGTGGATCTCGTCGCGATGGGCGTGATGCTTTATCTCACCGGTGGAGCGACCAATCCGCTGATCTCGCTGCTCCTCTTGCCGGTGGCGGTGGCGGCGTTCGCGCTGCCGGCGCGCTGGGCGATCGGGCTCGCGCTGCTGGCGATCGGCATCTACTCCCTGTTGATGCTTTATTCGCTGCCCCTGCCGGTGGCCGATGTCGCCCGCGCGACTCGTCTGCACCTCACCGGCATGTGGCTGACCTTCGTCGTCTCGGTGCTGCTGCTCGCCTGGTTCGTTTCACGCATGACCCAGGCGTTGCGCGAGCGCGATCTCGAACTGGCGGCAGCGCGGGAAGAAGCGCTGCGCGATGCGCAGGTCGTCGCGCTCGGCCAGCTGGCCGCCGGTGCGGCCCACGAGCTGGGCACCCCCTTGGCGACGATGAACGTGCTCGCCGGGGAGCTCGCCGCCGATGATCGCCTGCCCGAGGATGCACGCGCCGACCTCGATCTGCTGCGCCGGCAGATCGGCATCTGCAAGGAGATCGTCGGCGGGCTGACGCAAAAGGCCGGCATCGAACGCGCCGCGCAGCTGCAGCCGGCGAACCTCTGGCTGGAAAACCTGCTCGCGCGCTGGCGCACGCTGTGGCCGAACGTGATCTGTACCCTGGAAATCACGACGGCCGGCACACCGCCGCAACTGATCCCGGAGGCGGCGATCGAGCAAGCGGTGACCAACCTGCTCAACAACGCGGCGAAGATCGCGCCGCAGTCGATCCGGCTGCTGCTCGGCTGGAACGACGAGACGCTGACCATCGCCGTCCAAGATCGCGGCCCGGGCTTCCCGCCCGAGGTGTTGCGCCGCTGCGGCGCCCAGCCGTTGCCGGCGGTGGCCGATGGCAGCGGCATCGGCCTGTGGCTGACGCGCGCCGCCGTCGAGCGGCGTGGCGGCCGGCTCCGGCTGGAAAATCGCGAAGGTGGACTGGCGACCATCGAACTTCCCTTGGGAGAAACTGCATGAGTGAATCGGTGCTGGTCATCGATGATGACGCCACTTTCAACGCCGTGCTGACGCGCGCCCTGACGCGGCGCGGTTATCAAGCAAGAAGCGCGACGGATGCCGCCGCGGCGCTTGCTGAAGCAGAGCAGTCGCCCCCCGATGCCGTGGTGCTCGATCTCAACCTCGGCAGCAGTTCCGGCCTGCAGCTGATCCGGCCGCTGCTCGAACTCGCGCCGCACTGCCGGATCGTCGTGCTGACCGGTTACGCGAGCATCGCCACGGCGGTCGAGGCCGTCAAGCTTGGCGCCGTGCAGTACTTCGCCAAGCCCGTCGAGGTCGAAGCGATCATCGCGGCATTCGCCCCGGCCGCCGGCGAACCCGCCGCGGCGGCCGAAGTGCCGAGCGATCCGCTCTCGGTCAGCCGGCTGGAGTGGGAGCACATCCAGCGCGTGCTGCATGAGCATGACGGCAACATCTCCGCCACCGCGCGGGCGCTCAAGATGCATCGGCGCACGCTGCAACGCAAGCTGGCCAAGCGCCCGACCAAGGAGTAACCAGAAGCGACGCGGAGAAGGGGTGCCGTCTCACCAGCGCCGATTTCAGAGCGTGCGAAAAAACGCTTGGCGAATCGAAAGATTTTGCTAGAATGCGCCTCTCGATTCATCGAGAGCCGACGCGGAGTGGTAGTTCAGTCGGTTAGAATACCGGCCTGTCACGCCGGGGGTCGCGGGTTCGAGTCCCGTCCACTCCGCCAACGAACATTCCCAGGGGGTGCCTGAGCGATCCGGCACCCTTTCTCGTTTCTGGAGCCAACACATGCCGGTCATTACCCTGCCCGATGGTTCGCAACGCAGCTTTGTTGAGCCGCCCACCGTGGCCGAGGTGGCCGCGTCGATCGGTGCGGGTCTGGCCAAGGCCGCGCTGGCCGGCAAGGTCGACGGCAAGCTGGTCGATACCTCGTATCGCATCGACCATGATGCCCGGCTTGCCATCGTCACCGACAAAGACCCGGAAGGCGTCGAGATCCTCCGTCACTCGACCGCGCATCTGCTCGCCTATGCGTTGAAGGAGCTGATCCCCGAAGCGCAGGTGACGATCGGCCCGGTGATCGAAAACGGCTTCTACTACGACTTCGCCTGCCGGCCGCTGACGCCCGAAGACCTCGTGGCGATCGAAAAGCGCATGACCGAGCTGGCGAAGAAGGATTTTCCCGTCACGCGCGAGGTCTGGCCGCGCGACAAGGCGGTCGAGTTCTTCAAGTCGATCGGCGAGCACTACAAGGCCGAGCTGATCGCGGCGATTCCGCCAGGCGAGGAGGTGTCGCTCTACCGCGAGGGTGATTTCGTCGACCTGTGCCGCGGCCCGCACGTGCCGTCGACCGGCAAGCTCAAACACTTCAAACTGATGAAGGTGGCGGGCGCCTACTGGCGGGGGGACGCAAAGAACGAGCAGCTGCAGCGCGTCTACGGCACGGCCTGGGCGACGAAGCAGGAGCTCGACGCCTATCTGACGATGCTCGAAGAGGCCGAAAAGCGCGATCATCGCAAGCTCGGCCAACAGCTCGATCTGTTCCATTTCCAGGAGGAAGCGCCGGGTGCGGTGTTCTGGCATCCGCATGGCTGGCGGCTGTTCCAAGATCTGATCAGCTACATGCGCGCGCGCCAGGAAGCCGCCGGCTATGTCGAGGTCAATACGCCGGACGTGATGGACCGCAGTCTCTGGGAAGTCTCCGGTCACTGGTTCAACTACCGCGAGCACATGTTTACGACGCAGACCGAGGATGAGCGCGTGTTCGCCCTGAAGCCGATGAACTGCCCGGGCAGCATGCTGCTCTTCAAGCAGGGCGTGAAAAGCTACCGCGATCTGCCGCTGCGCATGGCCGAATTCGGCAAGGTGCATCGTTACGAGCCTTCCGGCGCGCTGCATGGCCTGTTGCGCGTGCGCCATTTCACCCAGGACGACGCCCACATCTTCTGCACCGAAGAGCAGATGGAGCAGGAATGCAAGGATGTGGTCGCGCTGATCCTCGACATCTATAAGGACTTCGGCTTCACCGACGTGCGCATCAAGCTCTCGACCCGGCCCGAGAAGCGCATCGGTTCGGACGAGACCTGGGACAAGCTCGAGGCGGCGCTGTCGAACGCGCTCGAACACATGGACATGCGCTATGAGCTGTTTCCCGGCGAAGGCGCGTTCTATGGTCCGAAGCTGGAATTCGTGCTGCGCGATGCGATCGGCCGCGACTGGCAGTGCGGCACCTTGCAGGTCGACATGAATCTGCCGGAGCGCTTCGACATCCACTACGTGGCCGCCGACAACACGCATCGCCGGCCGGTGATGCTGCATCGCGCGCTGTTCGGTTCGCTGGAGCGCTTCGCCGGCATCCTCATCGAGCACCATGCCGGCGCCCTGCCGCTGTGGCTCTCGCCGGTGCAGGCGGTGGTGATGAACATCTCCGAAGGGCAGGCGGACTATGCCGCGAATGTGGCGCAAAAGCTGCGGGATGCGGGCTTGCGCGTCGAATGCGATTTGCGCGGTGAAAAAATCAACTATAAAATCCGCGAACACAGTTTGTTGAAGCGGCCGTACCTCGTCGTCGTCGGCGACAAGGAAAGGGCTGCCGGGTTGGTCGCCTTGCGTGCTCGAGGCAATCAGGATCTCGGGCAGATGTCTCTTGATCAGTTGATTGACCGTCTGCAGCGGGAAATCCGCAGCAAGGGCGAGGCGGCCTGATTTTTTGTTTTTGTAGGAGACTCGCACCATCGCCCAGGAAAAGACGCAGCGCGTCAACGAAGAAATCACAGTCCCCGAAATCCGTTTGATCGGGGTCGACGGTGAGCAGCTTGGCATCGTGTCCGTTCGTCAGGCGCTGCAAATGGCGGAAGAGGCGGGCGTCGACCTGGTCGAAATCGCGCCGATGGCCACCCCGCCGGTCTGTCGCCTGATGGATTACGGCAAGTTCAAGTATCAGGAAGCGAAGCGCGCCGCCGAGGCCAAGAAGAAGCAGAAGATCGTCGAGGTCAAGGAAGTCAAGTTCCGTCCCGGAACCGACGAGAACGACTACCAGATCAAGATGCGCAACGTCATCAAGTTTCTCGGCGAGGGCGACAAGGCGAAGATCACCTTGCGCTTTCGTGGCCGCGAGATGGCGCACCAGGAGATCGGCATGCGCGTGCTGGAACGCATCCGTAACGAACTCGCCGACCGGGCCGTGGTGGAGCAGTTTCCGAAGATGGAAGGGCGTCAGTTGATCATGGTGCTGGCGCCGTCGAAGAAGCAGGCGAAACCCGCCAAGGAAGTGGCGGCGCCAGTGCAGAAGTAGCTAGGTTTTTTTAGAAGCGGTCGTGGGTCGTCGAAGCGTTCCCGGGTCGGGAGCCACCCAGCGCCGTGTCACAAAAGGAGATCTTCGATGCCGAAGATGAAGACGAAGAGTGGTGCCGCCAAGCGCTTCAAGGTGCGCGGCTCGGGTAGCATCAAGCGCGCCTGCGCGTTCAAGCGCCACATCCTCACCAAGAAATCCACCAAGGTGAAGCGCCAGCTGCGCGGCATGCAGACCGTGCACGAGTCGGACGTCAAAGCCGTCCGCGCCATGTTGCCGAACGCTTAAGGAGACGACACCATGCCAAGAGTCAAACGCGGTGTGACGGCGCGCGCGCGCCACAAGAAAATCCTCGACGCGGCCAAGGGCTATCGCGGTCGCCGCAAGAACGTCTATCGCATCGCCAAAGAAGCGGTGATGAAGGCGGGGCAGTATCAATATCGTGACCGCCGCCAGAGAAAGCGTCAGTTCCGCGCCCTGTGGATCGCCCGCATCAATGCCGGAGCGCGCGAGCTGGGCATGAAGTACAGCACGCTGATGAACGGTCTCAAGAAGGCGTCGATCGAGATCGACCGCAAGGTGCTCGCCGATCTGGCCGTGTTCGACAAGCCGGCCTTCGCCGCCCTGGCGAACCAGGCCAAGGCGCACCTCGGCAGCTGATCGCAACCAGGACGGAAAAGGGAGGTCCTCGGTTGCCACGGGGCCTCCCTTTTTTCTGATCGGCATGGACAATCTGGAACAACTCGTCGCCCAAGCCACAGCCGCCTTTGCGGCAGCGGACGAACTGGCGCGCCTCGAAGATGTCAAAGCGGCCTACCTCGGCAAGGAGGGCACACTGACCGCGCTGCTCAAGGGCCTGGGCAAATTGCCGCCTGAAGAGCGCAAAAGCGCCGGTGCGGCGATCAACGCCGCGAAGACGCAGATCGAAGCAGCACTCAACGCTCGGCGCGAGGCGCTCAAAGAGGCACAGCTCGCGGCGCAGCTCGAAGCCACGGCACTCGACGTCACCCTGCCCGGACGCGGTCTGCCGCGCGGCACCTTGCATCCGGTGATGCGCACGCTCGAACGCATCGAGCAGCTGTTCCGCTCGATCGGCTTCGAAGTCGCCGACGGTCCCGAGATCGAAACCGACTGGCACAATTTCACGGCGCTGAACACGCCCGAGAACCATCCGGCGCGTTCGATGCACGACACGTTTTACCTGCTCGACGATGCCGGCCGCGTGCGCGAGGACGTGCTGCTGCGCACCCACACCAGCCCGGTGCAGATCCGCACGATGCTCGCTCATGTCGAGAAACACAAGCATCTCGATGTCATGCCGGAAATCCGCGTCATCTGCCCCGGCCGTGTCTATCGCGTCGATTCCGATGCCACCCATTCGCCGATGTTTCATCAGGTCGAGGGCTTGTGGGTGGGCGAACAGGTCAGCTTCGCCGATCTCAAGGGCGTCGTTGCCGATTTCCTGCGGCGCTTTTTCGAGAGCGACGCACTCGAGGTGCGCTTTCGGCCGTCTTTCTTTCCTTTCACCGAGCCCTCGGCGGAAATCGACGTCGCCTTCATGAGCGGGCCGATGAAAGGTCGCTGGCTCGAGATCGCCGGCTGCGGCATGGTCCATCCCAACGTGCTGCGCGCCGGCGGCATCGATCCGGAGAAATACACCGGCTTCGCCTTCGGCATGGGCCCGGATCGCCTGACCATGCTGCGCTATGGTATCGACGATCTGCGCCTGTTCTTCGAGGGCGATCTGCGCTTCCTCAGTCAATTCCAATAAGCCATGCAATTCCCCGAATCCTGGCTGCGCGCCCTCGTCGATCCGCCGCTGTCGACCACGGAGCTGTGTAATCTGTTGACGATGGCCGGCCTCGAGGTCGAGGAGTGCCGTCCTGCCAGCGCCGAGTTTTCGCAGGTCGTCGTCGCACGCATCCTGAGCGCCGAGAAACATCCCGATGCCGACCGGCTGAAGCTGTGCCGTGTCGATGCCGGTCAGCATGGCGTGCTGCAGATCGTCTGCGGTGCCCCGAACGCCGCCGCCGGCCTGGTCGTTCCCTGTGCGCTGGTCGGCGCCAAGCTGCCGGGCCTCGAGATCAAGAAGGCCAAGGTGCGCGGCATCGAGAGTTTCGGCATGCTCTGTTCAAAGCGCGAGCTGGGGCTTGCCGACGATCACGGCGGCCTCATGGTGCTGCCCGAGGCTGCGCCGATCGGCGAGGATCTGCGCGAATATCTGAACCTCGACGACACGCTGATCACCCTGAAGCTCACGCCCAACCGCGCCGACTGTCTGTCGCTGGTCGGCATCGCGCGCGAAGTGGCGGCGCTGACCGGCGCGCCGCTCTCTTTGCCGGTCAGCGAACCGATCGCGCCGGTGCATGACGAGCGCCGCCGCGTCGTGCTCGATGCGCCGGCAGCCTGCCCACGTTATTGCGGGCGCATCGTGCGGGGTGTGGATGCCAAGGCGCCGACGCCCGAGTGGATGAAGCAGCGCATCGAGCGCTGCGGCGTGCGCTCGATTTCCGCCCTCGTCGACATCACCAACTATGTGATGCTCGAACTCGGCCAGCCGCTGCATGCCTTCGACGATGCCGAGCTTTCCGGCGCGATCCATGTGCGCTACCCACGGCCCAGCGAGCAATTGCTGCTGCTCAATGGCCAGACCGTGACACCGAGCGCGGAAACGGCGCTGATCGCCGACGACGAGAAAGCGCTCGCCCTGGCCGGCATCATGGGCGGCGAGCATTCCGGCATCCGTGAGTCGACCACCGACCTGTTCCTCGAATCCGCCTTCTTCACTCCCGCGGCGATCGCCGGCAAGGCGCGTGCGCTGGGCTTTTCCACCGATGCCTCCTATCGCTACGAGCGTGGTGTCGATTTCGAACTGCAGCGCAAGGCGATCGAACGGGCAACACAGCTGATCGTCGCGATCTGCGGCGGACATCCCGGTCCCATCGTCGAGGCCGTGGCGCCCGAGCAGCTGCCGACGCGCCCGCCGGTGGTGCTGCGCATGCCGCGCGTCGCCCAGGTGCTCGGCGTCGACCTGGGCGATTCACGGATCGAGGCGCTGATACGCGGCTTGGGTTTTCCTTTCGAACGTCGGGGCGACGTGCTGACCGTCTCGCCACCGTCCTGGCGTTTCGACATCGCGATCGAGGAAGACCTGATCGAGGAAATCGCCCGCCTGCACGGCTATGACAACATCCCCGCGCCGCCGCCGCAGGCGCGCTTAGCGATGTTGCCGCTGCCCGAGACACGGCGCACGCCGATGCAGGTGCGGCGCCTGCTTGCCGAACGCGGTTACCACGAAGTCGTCACCTACAGCTTCGTGCCGGCGGAATGGGAGGCCGATTTCGCCGCCAACGCTCAGCCCGTGCGCTTGGCCAATCCGATCGCCAGCCAGATGGGGGTGATGCGCTCGAGTCTCATCGGCGGCCTCGTCGGCGTGCTGGCCGGCAATCTCAAGCGCCAGATCGAACGCGTGCGCGTCTTCGAGCTCGGCCGCGTCTTCTTTGCCGATGCGCAGGCGGAAACCGGTTACCGGCAGCCGCAGCGATTGGCCTTCCTCGCCGCCGGGCCCGTGGTGCCGGAGCAATGGGGGGTGCCGCGCAGAGAGGTCGATTTCTACGACGTCAAGGGCGATCTCGAAGCCCTCTGCGCCCCGCGCCGGCTGCAATTCGTCCGCAGCGACCATCCGGCGCTGCATCCGGGCCGCAGCAGCCGTGTGCTACTCGATGGCCGCGAAGTCGGCGTGCTCGGCGAACTCCATCCGCGCTGGGTGCAGCGTTATGAACTCGGCCGTCCGCCCGTGCTGTGCGAAATCGAACTCGAATTGCTGCTCGAGGCGCCGCTGCCGAGTTACGCCGAGGTTTCGCGCTTCCCGGCGGTGCAGCGCGACATCGCGCTGGTCGTGCCGCAAAGCTGCGCGGCCGATGAGCTCACCGCTGCACTCTGGAGCGCAGCCGGCGACAGCGTGCGCGAAATCCGGCTGTTCGATGTCTATCAGGGCAAGGGCATCGCGGTGGGGTGCAAGAGCCTTGCCTTCCGCATCTTGATGCAAGATACTCGCAGGACACTGTCGGACAGCGAGGCCGATCAGGTCATCGACCGCTTGCTGGCGGCAGCGCGAGAACGTTGCGGCGCCGTGTTGCGCAGCTAGACTATCGCCGCTATCGTGGCGTCCTACGTTCACTCAGGGGAGAAACACGCAATGACGATGACGAAGGCGGAGCTGGCAGACCTGCTGTTCGAAAAGGTCGGCCTGAACAAGCGTGAAGCGAAGGACATGGTCGAAGCCTTCTTCGAGGAAGTCCGCACCGCGCTCGAACAGGGCGAAGGCGTCAAGCTGTCCGGTTTCGGCAACTTCCAGCTGCGCGACAAGCCGCAGCGACCGGGCCGCAACCCGAAGACGGGCGAGGAAATTCCGATCAGTGCGCGGCGTGTCGTCACTTTTCACGCCAGCCACAAGCTGAAGTCCATCGTCGAGGCGGCCACCCATGGCAACGCCCGCCCGGCCCAAGGCTGAGCTGCCGCCGATTCCGGCGAAGCGCTACTTCACCATCGGTGAAGTCAGCGAATTGTGTGGCGTCAAGCCGCATGTGCTGCGCTACTGGGAGCAGGAGTTCACCCAGCTCAAACCGGTGAAAAGGCGCGGCAACCGGCGCTATTACCAGCATCACGAAGTGCTGCTGGTGCGGCGCATCCGTCAGTTGCTCTACGAAGAAGGCTTCACGATCAGCGGCGCCCGCAACCGCCTCGACGAGAGCGGCGACAAGACGGCAGCGCCCCATGCCGTGCCAAAGGCGGAAAGTTTTTCGTTGCGTGCCGAACTGCTCGGCATCATCGAGCTGCTGCGCGTCTGATTGCGCTATAATCCGCGGCCAGTCGGGGCGTAGCGCAGCCTGGTAGCGCACTTGCATGGGGTGCAAGGGGTCGCGAGTTCGAATCCCGCCGCCCCGACCAATAGATTTACGAAAGGCCAGCCGCAAGGCTGGCCTTTGCGTTTTCAGTGGCCGAGGATCTTGGAAAGGAACAGTTGCGCGCGTTCCGAGCGCGGCGTGCCGAAGAAGGCTTCCTTGCTGGTGTCCTCGATGATGCGGCCCTGATCCATGAAGATCACGCGGTGGGCGACCTTGCGCGCGAAACCCATCTCATGGGTGACCACCATCATGGTCATGCCTTCGGTGGCCAGTTCGACCATCACATCGAGCACCTCATTGATCATTTCCGGATCGAGCGCCGAGGTCGGCTCGTCGAACAGCATGCAGATCGGGTCCATCGCCAGCGCGCGGGCGATCGCGACGCGCTGCTGCTGGCCGCCGGAAAGCTGGCCGGGATATTTCGCGGCCTGCGAGCGCAGGCCGACCCGGTCGAGCAGCTTGAGGCCACGCTCGCGGGCTTCATCGCGGCTGCGGCCGAGCACCTTGACCTGACCGATTTCCAGATTCTCGGTGATGGTCAGATGCGGAAACAGTTCGAAGTGCTGGAACACCATGCCGACATGCGCGCGCAGCTTGGAAAGATTGGTCTTGGGGTCGCCGACGGAGATGCCATTGACGATCACCTCGCCCTGTTGGAATGATTCGAGGCCATTCACGCACTTGATCAGCGTCGACTTGCCCGAGCCGGAAGGGCCACAGACGACAACCACCTCGCCCTTTTCGATCTTGGTGCTGCAGTCGGTGAGCACCTGGAATTGGCCGTACCACTTGCTGACGTTGCGAATTTCGATCATAGGGGTCACCGGATGATGGAGATGCGGACCTGCAGGCGCTTGACCAGGGTCGACAGAGAGAAGCTGATGACGAAATACAGCAGCGCCGCCACGAGGTAGGTTTCGACCGGACGGTTGAAATTCTTGCCGACCAGCTCGAAGCCTTTGAGCAGGTCGTAGGCGCCAATCGCGTAGACGAGGGAGGTATCCTGGAACAGGATGATGGTCTGGGTCAGCAGCACCGGCAGCATGTTACGGAATGCCTGCGGCAGCACGACGAGGCGCATCGTTTGTCCGTAGGTCATGCCAAGCGCATAACCGGCGAAGATTTGGCCGCGCGGGATGCTCTGGATGCCAGCGCGCATGATTTCGGAATAGTAGGCGGCCTCGAACAGCGTGAAGGTGATCAGCGCCGACATCTCGGCGCCCAGTGGCCGGCCGGTGATCAGCGGGATGAGCAGAAAGAACCAGAGGATGACCATCACCAGCGGAATGCTGCGCATGGTATTGACGTAGGCGGCCGCGGGCATCACCAGCCAGGAGCGTCCGGACAGGCGCATCAGCGCTAGCAGGGTGCCAAGGATGATGCCGCCGACCATGGCGACGAAGGTCAGTTGCAGCGAGAACAGGAAACCCTTGACGACATAGGCGGAGAGCACTTCCGTAGTCAGGAAGCTGAAATCGAGATTGAGCATCACCGGTTCCCCCCGATCATGCCGGGGATCTGCACGCGCGCCTCGATCGCGTGCAGCACGCGGTTGATGGCGAAGGCGGAAACGAAGTAGAGCGCAGTGACGGCTAGATAGATTTCGATGCCGCGCGAGGTCTCCTCCTACGCCTGCAGGGCGAACATGGTGAGCTCGGAAATGCTCACCGCGAAGGCGACCGACGAGTTCTTGATGATGTTCATCGACTCGCTGGTCAGCGGCGGGATGATGATGCGGAAAGCCACTGGTAGCAGCACATACCGGTAGGTCTGCGGCAGTGTGAAACCGAGTGCCAGCCCCGCCATGCGCTGGCCGCGCGAGAGCGACTGGATGCCGGCGCGCACCTGCTCGGAGATACGCGCCGAGGTAAACAGCCCCAGCCCCATCACGACCAGCAGGAAGCTGGGTACTGCGCGCAAAGGGGGAATCAGCGCGGGCAGCACGTGATACCAGAGGAAGATCTGCACCAGGAGCGGGATGTTGCGGAACAACTCCGTCCACGCGGTGCCGAAAAGCACCAGGCCGCGGTGCGGCGTGGTGCGCAGAATCCCCATCAGCGAACCGAACAACAGCGCCACCAGCAGGGCGAGCAGCGAGACGGACAGCGTCCATCCCCAGGCGGAGAGCATCCAGTCGAGATAGGTGATCTCGCCGCCGCTGCCGAAGCAGCGCGGCATCACCTCACCGTCGAGGGTATTTTTGCAAAAGACCTGCCATTCCCAGTTCAAGCGCACCCCCTGTCATCTCCCCATCAATGGAAAAGGCGCGGGGCAAGCGGATGCCTCGCGCCTTTTGCGGCCGAACTTATTTCTTGGCGTACTCTTCCATCGGCTTGTCGTTGGGGTTGGCCCAGGCGGCCTTGGTGGCCTCGGAGGCGGGCAGACCGATCGGCTTGTTGGCCGGCGGAATCGGCTGCATGAAGTACTTGTCGTAGATTTTGGCGATCTCGCCGGACTTCATCAGCGCCTTCAGGCTGTCGTCGACGGCTTTCTTGAAGGCCGGATCGTCCTTGCGCATCATGATCGCGATCGGCTCGACGGAAAGCACCTCGCTGAGGAACTTGAAGTCGGCCGGGTTCTTCGATTTGGCGATGTTGCCGGCGAGGATCTGGCCGTCCATCACGAAGGCGTCGGCGCGGCCACCATCGAGCAGCAGGAAGCTGTCGGCGTGATCCTTGCCATACACCTCCTTGAAGTCGATGCCATGGGCACGTTCGTGCTTGCGCAGATGCTGCACCGAGGTCGTGCCGGTCGTCGTGGCCACCGTGCGGCCGTTCAGGTCGGCCAGCGAATTGATGCCCGAATCGGCCTTGACGGCGACGCGCACTTCTTCGACATAGGTGGTGACGGCGAAGGCGACGTCCTTCTGGCGCGCCATATTGTTGGTGGTCGAGCCGCACTCGATGTCGATGGTGCCGTTTTGCATCAGCGGAATGCGGTTTTGCGAGGTGACCGGCTGGTATTTGATTTCCAGCTTCGGCAGTCCGAGCTGCTTCTGGATGTCGTGCAGGGCGCGTTCGCACAGCTCGACGTGGAAACCGGCGAACTTGCCGTCGCCGACGGTGAAGGACAATCCGCCGGAGGATTCGCGCACGCCCATCGTGACACTGCCGGTGGATTTGATCTTGGCAAGCGTGTCGGCCGCGGCGGGTTGGGCAAAGGCGAGGGCGGCGGCGAGGGTTAAACCGAGCGTAAGGGTTCTTTTCATTGTCGGAGTCTCCTGAAAAAGGAATCGGGAAGGCAAACTATACGCCTGCCGCGACGCCATTGTGATCTTCCTGCTGCTGTAGCGCCCACATCTGGGCATAGGCACCGCCGCGCTCGAGCAGGTCGCGGTGGGTGCCGCGCTCGACGATCCGTCCAGCATCGAGCACGACGATTTCGTCGGCGTTCATCACCGTCGACAGCCGGTGGGCGATGATCAGCGTGGTGCGTCCGATGGCCGCCTGATCGAGTTCGGCCTGGATGGCTTTTTCCGTTTTGGAGTCGAGCGCGGAGGTCGCCTCGTCGAAGATCAGGATCGGTGGGTTCTTCAACAGCGCGCGGGCGATCGCGACACGCTGTTTTTCGCCGCCCGAGAGCTTGAGACCACGCTCGCCGACGCGCGTGGCGTAGCCATCGGGCAGCCGCTCGATGAACTCGGCCAGGTGCGCAGCGCGCGCGGCTGCCCGCACTTCCTCGAAGCTGGCGGTCGGCCGACCGTAGCGGATGTTGTATTCGATCGTATCGTTGAACAGCACCGTGTCCTGCGGCACGATGCCGATCGCGGCGCGCAAGCTGGCCTGGGTCAGCTGGCGGATGTCGTGACCATTGATGCGAATCGCGCCGCCGCCGACATCGTAGAAGCGGAACAACAGCCGCGCCAGCGTGCTCTTGCCCGAGCCGCTGTGGCCGACGACGGCCAGCGTGCGGCCGGCGGGGATCTCGAAGCTGACATCGTGGAGGATCGGCCGGCGCGGCTCATAGGCGAAGCTGACGTTCTCGAAGCGTACCGTACAAGGGCCGGGTTCGAGCGCGCGCGCATCCGGGGCGTCCTGGATTTCGCGGTTTTCTTTCAGCAGCGCGAACATGCGCTCGATGTCGGTGAGCGACTGGCGGATTTCTCGATACAGCACGCCGAGGAAGTTGAGCGGGATGTAGAGCTGGATCAGGAAGGCATTCACCAGCACGATGTCGCCGACGGTCATGCTGCCGTCCATCACGCCGACCGCGGCGCGCCACATCATCAATGTCACGCCGACGGCGATGATCAGCGACTGGCCGAGGTTCAGATAGGAGAGCGAAACCTGGCTCTTGATCTGGGCGGCCTCCCACTTCTGCATCTGCTGGTCGTAGCGCGCCTTTTCCCAGGCTTCGTTGTTGAAGTACTTGACGGTCTCGTAATTGAGCAGGCTGTCGATGGCGCGCGTGTTGGCGGCCGAATCGAGCTCGTTGACCTCGCGTCTGAGATGCACGCGCCAGTTCGACACCATGATCGTGAACACGACATAGACGACCAGCGTGGCAAAGGCGATCAGCGCGAAACTCGATTCGTAACGCACGGCGAGGATGCCGAGCACCAGCGCGACTTCGACGATCGTCGGCAGCACCGAGAAGATCGTGTAACTGATCAGCGTGCCGATCGCGCGCGTGCCACGTTCGATATCGCGCGTCAGCCCGCCGGTCTGGCGTTCGAGGTGGAAGCGCAGCGACAGCGCGTGCAAATGCTCGAACACCTGCAAGGCGATGGTGCGCACTGCGCGCTGGGTGACGCGGATAAACAATAGTTCGCGCAGCTCGGTGAACAACGCGACGCCGAAACGCAGCACGCCATAGGCGGCGATCAAGCCGAGCGGCGCGATCAGGAAAGCCTGCGCCGGTTTGGCCGGCGCGAAGCCGTCGACGATGTCTTTGAAAACGATCGGCACCGCGACGTTGGCGAGCTTGGCGCCGACCAGGCAGACGAGCGCGAACAGCACGCGGCCACGCCATTGCCAGAGGTAGGGAAAGAGGGTTTTGATGGTTTGCCAGTCGTGGCGTTCCGCCGGGGGCGGGGCCGGCAGGGCGATATCACGGCGCATGCGCGGATTCTATCAGCGCAGCGATGGGCCGCAGCCCAACGCAGGCGCGGTATGATTCGGCCATGAGCGGACTTCCGGATACGGTCGGAGACGGTGGCGAACTAGTGCTGCGGGTGATGCCGCTGCCGCGCGACGTCAATGCGGCGGGCGATGTGTTCGGCGGCTGGGTGATGGCGCAGGTCGATATCGCCGGTGCGATTCCGGCGATGCGCCGCGCGCGCGGCCGCATCGCGACCGTGGCGGTCAATTCCTTCCTGTTCAAGCAGCCGATCTCCGTCGGCGATGTCGTGAGTTTCTACGCCAAGATCGTCAAGACCGGGCGGACCTCGATCACGGTCGATGTGCAGGTATTCGCCGAGCGCAACCCCGCCCAGCCGGTGGTCGTCAAGGTGACCGAGGCCACCCTGACCTATGTGTGCCTCAATGCCGACGGCAGCAAGCGGGAAGTGCCGCCGGCCGAGTAAAGGCGCAGGCGTTCAGTGCGTGGCGGCGACTTCGGGGTGCCGTCCCGCCAGCGCCGACTTTTCGAAGCGAGTCGGCGCCCGGCGGGACGTCGTCGATTCTGCCAGCGCCGACTTTTCGAAGCGAGTCGGTGCCCGGCGGGACGTCGTCGATTCTGCCAGCGCCGACTTTTGCGCCGCCAGCAGGGCTTCCTGTTCCTCGAAAGCGTCGATCTCCGGCTGGATGATGGTGCGGGTGACTTTCGACCGCTCGGGCGTGACTTTGAACTGGCGCGGTTGCAGGACGTCGATCAGGGAGATGCGGGTGCGGTTCATTGCCTATCCTTTCAAACTGCGGAAGAAACGATCCGACCCGTTCCAGGTGAGAGGGTTCCCTGCCGCGAAAACGTAATTTGTAACCAAATATGAGTGGCAATATCGGGATTTCAACCGAGCCCAGAGCATGGAAATCGATTTGATCGAATGGCGTGAGGTGCTGCTTCTGTTCGTGGGGCTGGCGCTCGGTTACCTGTTTTCGCTGCTGTTCCGTCGCCGGCAGGCGGCAAGGGGTGACCAGGCCGGTACCGCGAAAGCCACGGAGAATGAAGGGGATAGCGCGTCGGTGGCGAGCTTTGGTCAGCAACTCGCCGAGCAGCTCGCACGCTACGATCTTGAGCTCGAAGTGAGCAAGTTACGCGAAGATGTAGCAAAATTGCGCGAAGAAGTTGCCGAATTGCGCGCAGCCCGCAATGTCTCGCCGCAGTATGCCGAAGCGCTCGGCCTGGCCCGGCGCGGTTTGAGTGCGCAGCAGATCGCCGACCGGATGGGTATTTCGCTCGCCGAGGCAGAGCTGGTGCATGCCTTGAGCCGCGGCGAGGAGCTTTTCAAGGAACCCGGTTTCGACGAGCTGGACAGGCCGCCGCGATGAGTCTCCTGTCGCTTGGCTCGCCTGCCACGATAATGCGCTTTTTTATGGAGTGAACATGGCCCGCCAGATCATCAGCACCCCCCATGCCCCCGCCGCCATCGGCACCTATTCCCAAGCCGTGAAGGTCGGCGACACCGTCTATCTTTCCGGCCAGATCGGTCTCGACCCAACCACGATGCAGCTGGTCGAGGGCATCGACGCGCAGATCGTGCGCGTCTTCGAGAATCTCAAGGCTGTCGCCGAGGCGGCCGGAGCGTCGCTCGATGCCGCGGTGAAGGTCAATATCTATCTCACCGATCTCGTCCATTTCGCCAAGGTCAATGAGACGATGGCGAAGTATTTCCAGCAGCCCTATCCGGCGCGTGCGGCGGTCGGCGTCAAGGAATTACCGCGCGGCGCGCTCATCGAAGCGGATGCCGTCCTCGCGCTTGGCTGAAAAAATTCCCGGGGCGACCCCGCTCGTCGCCGACAAGCTCGAGGCGCTCGGCCTTCATCGCCAGGTCGATCTCGTCTTGCACCTGCCGCTCAGGTTCGAGGACGAGACGCGCGTCACGCCGATCGCCGCCGCCGTGCCGGGCGAGACGGCCCAGTTCGAGGCGATGGTCGTCTCGAGCGAGATCGGCTACCGCCCACGTCGCCAGCTCGTCTGCCGTGTCGCCGACGATTCGGGCACGCTGGTATTGCGTTTCCTGAATTTCTATCCGAGCCAGCAAAAGGCGCTGCAGCCGGGGGCGAAGCTGCGCATCTTCGGCGAAGTGCGCGGCGGCTTCTGGGGCAGCGAGATCATCCATCCGCGTTTGCGCGTCCTCCACGGCGACGAACCCTTGCCGACGGCATTGACGCCCGTCTATCCCACCACCGCCGGGCTGACCCAGGCCACGCTGCGTCGGCTGATCGCGCGCGCGCTCGCTGAGGCCGATTTGTCCGAAACCCTGCCCGATGCACTGTTGGCGCGGCTTTCTCTGCCGGGCTTTGCCGCCAGCGTGCGCGCATTGCATGCGCCGCCGGCGGGGCTCGATGCCGCGGCGCTGGCGAACTGGCAACAGCCATTCTGGCGGCGCATCGCCTTCGACGAGCTGTTGGCCCAGCAGCTTTCCTTGCGTCAGGCCTATGCGGCGCGACGCGCGCGCGGCGCGCCGGTGCTCGCCGGCGACGGCCGCTGGACGGACGCCTTGCTCGCCAGACTGCCGTTTCGGCTCACTGCGGCGCAACAGCGCGTCTGGCGCGAGATCGAGCGCGATTTGGCCCAGCCACATCCGATGCAGCGCCTGTTGCAGGGCGACGTCGGCAGCGGCAAGACGGTGATCGCGGCGCTGGCTGGCTTGCGCGCCGTTGAATCAGGCTATCAGGCCGCGCTGATGGCGCCGACCGAAATCCTCGCCGAGCAGCACTGGCGCAAGCTTTCCGATTGGCTGGCTCCGCTGGGCATCGAAGTCGCCTGGCTTTCCGGCAGCCAGAAGAAAAAGGACAAGCAGGCGATCATCGCCAAAGTCTCTGCTTTCGAGACGGCACTCGTCGTCGGTACGCATGCGCTGATCGAAGAAGGCGTCGAATTCGCCCGGTTGGGACTGGCGATCGTCGATGAGCAGCATCGCTTCGGCGTGCGCCAGCGCCTGGCGCTCCAGCAAAAAGGGGTCGAGGCGCACCAGCTGGCGATGTCGGCCACGCCGATCCCGCGCACGCTGGCGATGAGCTATTACGCCGATCTCGACGTTTCGGTGATCGACGAGCTACCGCCGGGCAGGACGCCCGTGCTCACCAAGCTGGTGAGCGCGGCGCGGCGGCACGAGATCATCGAGCGGGTGCGCGCCCTGTGCCGCGCCGGACGGCAAGTCTATTGGGTCTGCCCGTTGATCGAGGAATCCGAGGCACTGCAGTTGCAGACCGCGCAGGAGACCTTCGCCCACCTGTCGAGCGAATTGCCCGAGCTGTCGATCGGCCTCGTGCATGGGCGTCTCAAGCCGGACGAGAAAGCCGCGGTGATGGAAGGTTTCGTCAGGAACGAGATTCAGCTGCTCGTCGCCACGACGGTGATCGAGGTCGGTGTCGATGTGCCGAACGCGAGCCTCATGGTGATCGAGCATGCCGAGCGCTTCGGTCTGGCGCAATTGCACCAGTTGCGCGGGCGGGTCGGCCGTGGCGCTGCGGAATCCGCCTGCATCCTGCTCTTCGAGCAACCGCTGTCGGAGACGGCGCGGCAGCGGCTCAAGATCATCTACGAAAACCACGACGGCTTCGAGATCGCCCGCCAGGATCTGCATCTGCGCGGGCCGGGGGAGTTCATCGGCGCGCGCCAGAGCGGCCTGCCGCTGCTGCGCTTCGCCGACCTCGAAGACACGGCGCTCGTCGAGGCCGCGCGTACGGCCGCCGAGGAGCTGCTCGCCCACTGGCCGACTCACGCCGAACGGCATCTGGCGCGCTGGCTGGCCGGGCGCGCCGAATTGCTCAAGGCATAGGCAGGCGCCGAATCTGCGGCGTTTCCGTAGAATCCGGAACATGACAACCCTCTCCCTCATCAAGGAACGCCTCGACCAATACGAGAAGCTGATGCGGCTCGACAAGCCGATCGGCATCCTGCTGTTGTTGTGGCCGACACTGTGGGCGGTGTGGATCGCCTCGGGCGGGCGGCCGCATTGGGTGTTCCTCGCCATCTTCGTGCTCGGCACGGTGCTGATGCGCTCGGCCGGCTGCGTGATCAATGATTATGCCGATCGCGAGTTCGATCCGCATGTCGAGCGCACGAAAGCCCGACCGCTGGCCGCCGGCACCGTCACGGTGCGCGAAGCCTTCGTGCTGGCCGGTTTTCTCGTCCTTTGCGCCTTCCTGCTGATCCTGCCGATCCTCACCCCGCTGTTGTTCGGTCTCGCGGTGGCCGCATTGTTCCTCGCGGCAAGCTATCCCTTCACCAAGCGCTTCTTCGCCATCCCGCAAGCCTATCTCGGCGTGGCCTTCGGTTTCGGCATCCCGATGGCCTTTGCCGCGATCGCAGGGGAGGTGCCAGCGTTTGCCTGGCAGATGCTCGCGGCCAACATCTTCTGGGCGATCGCCTACGACACCGAATACGCGCTGGTCGATATCGAGGACGACAAGAAGATCGGCATCAAGACCTCGGCGCTGACCTTTGGCCGTTTCGCTGTCTCGGCGATCATGTTCTGTTACGCGGCGGCCTTGCTGATCCTCGCCTCCATCGGCGTCTCGCTGCGTTTTGGCTGGCTGTATTTCGCCGGCCTCGGCGTCGCGGCCGCCATCGCGCTCTACCACTACACGCTGATCAGGGAGCGCGAGCGCATGAAGTGCTTCAAGGCTTTTCTGCACAACAACTGGTTCGGCGCCGCGATCTTCGCCGGCATCGTCCTCGATTACTGGATCGCCCCATGAATGCTGCCCAGGATCTGCGCGAATTCATCCGCCGTCTCGAAGCATGCGGCGAGCTGAAACGCATCGCCACAGCCGTCGATCCACGGCTCGAAATCACCGAGATCGCCGACCGCGTGCTGCGCGCCGGCGGACCGGCACTGTTGTTCGAACGGCCGAAGACGGGCGAAATGCCGGTGCTGGCCAATCTTTTCGGCACGCCGCAGCGCGTCGCGCTGGGCATGGGCGAGGAGGGCGATTGGCAGACCGCGCTGCGCGAAGTCGGCCGGCTGCTCGCCTATCTCAAGGAACCCGAGCCGCCGAAGGGCTTCAAGGATGCCTGGGAAAAGCTGCCGATCCTGAAGCAGGTGCTCAACATGGCGCCGAAGAGGGTGCGCTCCGCGCCCTGTCAGGAAATCGTCTGGGAGGGGAAAGAGGTCGATCTGTCGCGCCTGCCGGTGATGACCTGCTGGCCAGGCGATGTCGCGCCCCTGATCACCTGGGGGCTGACCGTGACGCGCGGGCCGAACAAGCTGCGCCAAAACCTGGGCATCTACCGCCAGCAGGTGATCGCCCCAAATAAGGTGATCATGCGCTGGCTCGCCCACCGTGGTGGTGCGCTCGACTTCCGCGACCATTGCCTCAAGCATCCGGGAGAGCCCTTCCCGGTCGCCGTGGTGCTGGGCTGCGACCCGGCGACGATTCTTGGTGCCGTGACGCCGGTGCCGGACACGCTCTCCGAATACCAGTTTGCGGGCCTGCTGCGCGGCGGCAAGACGGAACTCGCGAAGTGCCTCGGCAATGATCTCGATGTGCCGGCGCGTGCCGAGATCGTGCTCGAAGGCGTGATCCATCCGGGCGAGATGGCCCTGGAAGGACCCTTTGGCGATCACACGGGGTATTACAACGAGCAGGCCGAGTTCCCGGTGTTTACGATCGAGCGCATCACGATGCGGCGCGAGCCGATCTATCACTCCACCTACACCGGCAAGCCGCCGGACGAGCCGGCGATGCTGGGCGTGGCTTTGAACGAAGTGTTCGTGCCGCTCTTGCAAAAGCAGTTTCCGGAAATCAGCGACTTCTATCTGCCGCCCGAGGGCTGCTCCTACCGGCTGGCGGTGGTGAGCCTCAAGAAGGCCTATCCGGGCCACGCCAAGCGCGTGATGTTTGGCGTCTGGAGTTTCCTGCGCCAGTTCATGTACACCAAGTTCATCATCGTCGTCGATGACGACATCGACATCCGCTCATGGCCCGAAGTGATCTGGGCGCTGACGACGAGGGTGGATGCCGCGCGCGATACGCTGATCGCCGAGCACACGCCGATCGACTATCTCGATTTCGCCTCGCCGGTCGCGGGCCTGGGCAGCAAGATGGGCATCGACGCGACGAACAAATGGCCGGGCGAGACCAACCGCGAGTGGGGACGGCCAATCGTCATGGATGCCGCCGTCAAGCGGCGCGTCGACGAACTGTGGAATCAACTGGGACTATGAAAGGACGCGTATGGCCGACTACGATCAGCAGGGTGAACTCATCAACAGCGGCAATCTCGACGGCCAGCGCGCCTGGTGCCACATCATGTATGGCCTGCATGCGCTCTCTGCGCTCTCGGGCATCCTCACTTCGGCGTCGATCGCCGGCGCCTTCGTCTTCGGCTGGCCGTCGATCATCGCCGTGATCATCAACTACGTCACGCGCGGCAACGTGCGCGGCACCTGGCTCGAATCACACTGGCGCTGGCAGTTGCGCACTTTTTGGTTCGCTGCGCTGTGGCTGCTCGTCGCCGGCTTGCTGGCCTTCACGCTGATCGGCATCCCGGCTGCGATCATGGTGATCGTCGTCACCGGCCTCTGGGTGCTCTATCGCGTGATCCGCGGCTGGCTGGCGCTCGTCGATCGGCGCGCGCTGCCGCTGCCCGAGAGCTTGTGAAAAATTCTGCTGCGCTTGCCATCTTGGTGTCGGGCGGTGCTCGCCATCCTTGTATCTTTCTGAATCATGTTAAAAGTCGCTGTTGAGACGCTGTGGAGCTTGTGGGCAGCCGCCGGCCTGTGGGCAAGCGGTGGGCAACGCGAAGCGTTGTCCATGGCTTGCCCACGGGGGAGCGCGGCTTCGCGCTCAGGCGGGAACCGGCGCAGCCGGCTGTCCACAAATCCACAGCGTCCGCCGTTTCGGGCGCGGCGACGCAGCCTGTTTATCCTCTGGGCCAATCAGCCCGTACATGAGCCGATGGCGCGCCGTCGCGACCGTTCCTTTGGAGCCCGAACAGTTGTTGGACCCAAGATCGCATTTGCAAGGATGGGAGAAGAGGAGCGTGCCTGAACCAATCGTCGTCGGTATCGACATCGCCAAGCAAACCTTCGACGCCGCCATCGGTGTGGGCGGCAGCATCGCAACCTTCGCTAACGACGAGGACGGTCATGACGCACTGTTGGCCAAGCTGGCGGGGCAAACGGTGGAGCTCATCGTCATGGAAGCCACCGGCGGTCTGGAGCGCGATCTGGCTTGCGCCCTGCAGGCCGCCGGCTTCCCCGTGGCCGTCGTCAACCCCCGCCAGGCGCGGGATTTCGCCAAGGCCATGGGCTATCTCGCCAAGACCGACCGCATCGATGCCAAGGCCTTGGCCGAACTCGCCCAGGTCTTGTCTCGGCATCCACAGCGGGCGCGCTTCGTCAGCGTCTTGCCAACGCCCGAACAGCAGGCCTTGCAGGCACTGGTGGCCCGCCGCCGGCAACTGGTTGCCATGCGTGTGGCCGAACAGCAGCGCCTGTCGATCAGCCATGCCGCCGCCAGAAAAAGCATCGAGGCCATGATCGAAGCCATTCGCGCCCAGCTCGACGAGATTGAGGCGCAGCTTGCGAAACACATCGAGACCCATCACGCCGATCTGGCCAGGCAGCTGGCGAGTGTCCGCGGCATCGGCCCGACCACCACCGCCAGCCTGATCGCCGAGCTGCCAGAACTGGGGCGGCTGTCGCGCAGGGAAATTAGCGCCCTGATCGGTGTGGCGCCCTTCAACCGTGATTCCGGCCAGATGCGCGGCAAGCGCGCCATCTTCGGCGGACGCGCACAGGTGCGCCGTATCCTCTACATGGCGGCATTGGTCGCCATCCGCTTCAACGCCGCGATCAAGCGTTTCTACAACCGCCTCATCGCCGCCGGCAAACCCAAGAAGGTCGCCATCGTCGCTTGCATGCGCAAGCTCCTGACCATCCTCAATGCAATGGCCAGAACCGGAAAAGCCTGGGACGATTCTCTTCATCCCGCTTGACTCGAAAGACAGTTGCTCATGTATTTCCATATACATTCCGGTGGCTGCGCTCCGGCCTCCCCCAACCTGGCTGCGCTCGCGACGAATTTTTTCACAAGCTCTGACCACGCCAGACCCAGTCGAGCAAGGCGTCGAAGGCCGGCTGCGCCGCGCCGGCGTTCGGATGATTGACCATGAAGACGACGATCCAGCGCTTACCCGCGCGGTCGAGGAGATAGCCGGCAATGCCGCGCACGCCATCGAGCGAGCCGGTCTTCAGGTGCGCCTGGCCGGCATAGGCGACGCCGTTGTAGCGCTTCTTCGTCGTGCCATCGACGGCGACGATCGGCAGCGAGGCGACCAATTCCGGCATGATCGGACTTTTCCAGACGGCGGCCAGCAATTGGGCGAGATGTTCGGCGCAAATGCGCGCCTCGCGCGAGAGCCCCGCGCCATTGTCGAGCACCAGTTCGGGGAAATCGAGCCCTTTTCCGGCCAGCCATTCGCGCACGGCCGCTTCGGCCTGTGCCGTCTCGCCAGCGCCGAGTTTCAGGTAGAGCTGCCGCGCCATCACGTTGTTCGAGAACTTGTTGATGTCACGCACCAGCGAGGCTACCGGCGGCGATTCGCTGGCGGCGAGGAGGGTGGCATGGGCAGGCGTGGCGCCGTCGCGCCAGCGGCCGGAGAACCCGCCGCCCAGCTCGCGCCACAGACGTGTGAAGACGCCGGCCAACAACTCTTCGTTCGGCAGGCCGGCCAGATGCCAGCGCTTTTCGCCGCAGGCGCGCGGATAGTCGCCGGCGAGGGTCAACTGCCGGGCGGAAATCGTGGCCGTCAGTGCCTCGCGCCATTCGCCGGGGCATCGCCTGGCCTCCACGGCGCGCAGCCGATTGACGAGGGTGAAGTCCGCCGGCTGAGGTTCGGCCAGCACACGCACCCCGCCGTTTTCCGGGATCAGCGTCAAGGTCATGGCGGCGAAGTTGAACAGCAGCGCATCCGGGCCGACGTTGTATGGGCGCAGTGGCTGGCCATCGAAGGCGGCCGGATCGTGATCGACCGGCGCGAAGGCCGTGCGGTCGAGCACCAGCTCGCCGCGAATCTCCTTGAGACCCCGGCCGCGCAGTTCCCGCAGCAACAGCCACAGGCGATCATGGGTGAGCTTGGGATCGCCGCTGCCGCGCAAGTAGAGGTTGCCGGCGAGCACGCCTGCCGCATCCGGCGGAGCGTCGGCCAACACCTCGGTGCGGAAGGTGAAGGCGGGGCCGAGCCGCTCGAGTGCGGCGCTGGTAGTGAAGAGCTTCATCAACGAAGCCGGGTTCAGCGGCTGACGGGCATTGACGGCCAGCCGCGGCCGCCTGGCATCCGCCTCCTGCACGACGATACCGACCACACGCGAGGGAATCTCCGCGGCTTTCAATGCAGCGGCCACCGCGGTAGGCAGCCGCGAATCGGCCTCAGCCTCGATCGCAGGCGTGAGCAACAGCCAGCCGGAAATGAGAGAGAGGAGTAAGCGTGGCATCAGATCACGATGAAATGACGCGCAGTTTCGAAGCGTTCCAGGGCGCGGCGCACGTCCGCGTGGTCGAGACTCGCGAGCAACACTACCCACTGGCGCGGATCGCGGCTGGTGAGCCGGGCGAAACGCAGCACGTCGCCGGCGGCGCCGCCATCGCGGATGATGCCGGTGCGATCGACGCACAGCTCGATCGGCTCCAGACGCAACAGGGTTTCGGGCTGTTCCAGCGCCGCCGTCAAAGTTTCCAGCAGCCGCTGCGGCTGCAGCGCATCGCAGGTGGCCGCCAGCCGCTCCTGCAGGCTCTCGATCGTGCGGCCATGGATGTTGTGTCCGGCACGCGCCTGCGCCGAGGCGAAGGCCTTTTCCTGATCGAGTCCAGCCCGTTCCGCACGCACATCCTCGACATGTTCGGCGATCGCGTTGATCATGCCGTCGAACAGGGTGTCGGCTAGACGCAAACGCGCAGCCGCCTCGTCCGGCGCCGGCTCGGCGAGCGTGTGGTCGCTGAAATACAGCGTCTTTTGCGGCACGTCGGTGCGCACCATCTCGCCCTCCAACTGCGCGCCGAAACCGGCTTTTTCGTGCAGACGCATGCCGAGCAACGCGCAACAGCGGCCCGTGCCGAGCGCCATCTGGGGAAAGTGCTCGCGCACGCATTGGCTGGTGGCGAACATCTGGTCGATCGCATCGGCGCTGGCGAACAGGGCATGGACGAGCGGATCGCTGCCGAAGGCGGCGCGGCTGATCTCAAAAGGGCCGGGAATCTGCGCGGCGATGTCACGGCAATGGGCGAGGGCGCGCACAACCGCCGGTGCCAGCTTGTGCTCGTACCCCTTGATCTGTTTGATCAAGGGGTCGATCGCCAGCGCGGCCTGGTCGATTTTCGCCTGCAGCGGGGCATCGATCGCAGGTCGAGGCTTGAGCCAGTCGAAAAGTCCCATGGGGAAATTATCGTCCCAAAAAGTTCCTGCACGTCTTGAAAACCCCGTGCCGCGTCATTATTATTAGCACTCGTTGGCGCCGAGTGCTAACAACCGGTAGCCACTGTGTTTGCAAACCCCTCGAAGCGCCGCTCCCGCGGCTTTGTTCAGAAGGAGAAAACTTCATGAAAATCCGTCCCTTGCATGATCGTGTGATCGTCAAGCGCGTTGAAGCCGAACGCACCACTGCCTCCGGCATCGTGATCCCCGACACCGCCGGCGAGAAGCCGGATCAGGGCGAAGTCCTCGCCGTGGGCAACGGCAAGATCCTGGATGATGGCAAGGTGCGTCCGATGGCCGTCAAGGTCGGCGACCGCGTGCTGTTCGGCAAGTATGCCGGCCAGACCGTCAAGGTCGAAGGCGAAGAACTGCTCGTGATGCGCGAAGAAGACATCATGGGCGTGATCGAGTCCTGATCGCCCCTTTTCCCGATTCAGAAATCACTGGAGATTGAACGATGACTGCTAAAGAAGTTCTGTTTGGCGATTCCGCCCGTCAGCGCATGGTGCGCGGCGTCAACATCCTGGCCGACGCCGTCAAGGTCACCCTCGGTCCCAAGGGCCGCAACGTCGTGCTCGAGCGCTCCTTCGGTGCACCCACCGTCACCAAGGACGGCGTCTCGGTTGCCAAGGAAATCGAGCTGAAGGACAAGTTCGAGAACATGGGCGCCCAGATGGTCAAGGAAGTCGCTTCCAAGACCTCGGATGTCGCTGGGGATGGCACCACCACCGCGACCGTGCTGGCGCAATCGATCGTCCGCGAGGGCATGAAGTTTGTCGCCGCGGGCATGAACCCGATGGATCTGAAGCGTGGCATCGACAAGGCCGTCGCTGCGATCGTCGAGGAGCTGAAGAAGATTTCCAAGCCCTGCACGACCAGCAAGGAGATCGCCCAGGTCGGCGCCATCTCCGCGAACTCCGACGCCGATGTCGGCCAGATCATCGCCGACGCGATGGACAAGGTGGGCAAGGAAGGCGTGATCACCGTCGAGGACGGCAAGTCGCTGCAGAACGAGCTGGAAGTCGTCGAAGGCATGCAGTTCGACCGCGGCTATCTGTCACCCTATTTCATCAACAACCCGGACAAGCAGATCGCCGTCCTGGAGAACCCCTACATCCTCCTGCACGACAAGAAGATCTCCAACATCCGCGACCTGCTGCCGGTGCTGGAGCAAGTCGCCAAGGCCAGCCGGCCGCTCTTGATCATTGCCGAGGACGTCGAAGGCGAAGCGCTCGCCACTCTGGTGGTCAACAACCTGCGCGGCATCCTCAAGACCGTCGCCGTCAAGGCGCCGGGCTTCGGTGACCGCCGCAAGGCCATGCTCGAAGACATTGCCATCCTCACCGGCGGCACGGTGATCGCCGAGGAAGTGGGGCTCACGCTCGAGAAGGCCACGCTGAAAGACCTCGGTCAGGCCAAGCGCGTCGAAGTGGCGAAAGAAAACACCACCATCATCGATGGCGCCGGCTCCGAAGACGCGATCAAGGCACGCGTCGCCCAGATCCGCGTGCAGATCGAGGAAGCCACCTCCGACTACGACAAGGAAAAGCTGCAGGAGCGCGTCGCCAAGCTCGCCGGCGGTGTGGCGCTGATCAAGGTCGGTGCCGCCACCGAAGTCGAGATGAAGGAGAAGAAGGCCCGCGTCGAAGACGCGCTGCACGCCACCCGTGCGGCGGTCGAAGAAGGCATCGTCCCGGGTGGTGGCGTGGCGCTGCTGCGCGCCCGTGCCGCCGTCAATGTCAAGGGCGACAACCACGACCAGGATGCCGGCATCAAGATCGTCATGCGCGCCCTCGAACAGCCGATCCGCGAGATCGTCGCCAACGCCGGTGACGAGCCTTCCGTGGTCGTCAACAAGGTCGTCGAAGGCAAGGGCAATTTCGGCTACAACGCGGCCACCGGTGAATACGGCGACATGGTGGCGATGGGCGTGCTCGACCCGACCAAGGTCACCCGCACCGCGCTGCAGAACGCCGCTTCGGTGGCCGGTCTGATGCTCACCACCGACTGCATGGTGGCCGAGCTGGTCGAAGAGAAACCCGCTGCGCCGGCCGGTGGCATGGGCGGCATGGGCGGCATGGACATGATGTAATCCGCAAAAGCGGACTGACATCGGTTCAAAACGATGCCCCGCAGGGGAAACCCTGCGGGGCATCGTTGTTTTAACCCAGATTGTCCATTAGACCGGGCTGTTTCGCCATAGGCACATGCGAAACGGTCATTTCATCGCCCTACACGGCGGGTATCGGGCTGCGGGCGGCATCTTCGCGCCCCCGCTCCTCGCCAATAGACACGGTTATTGGCTCGTCGCGGGAACGCAAACCTGCTCGCCCTCGCCTGCGCTACCCGCTCGTGTTCCAATGGACAATCTGGGTTTAAGCGTTAGATTATTCCTTGCGCTGACGGCCACCCAACCAATGTGCTTGCCGGCTGAGGATGAAGTCGAAGATGATCTTCATCCAGATCGTCGACCCTGCGATCGCCGACCAGGTGTCATAGGCGAGCGAGCCGGTGACGATGCCGAGGATGACGAAGATCAGAATCGCCGCGGCGACGAGATTGATCGCCGCCGCCCAAGGGGCATATTTCTCCGGATGGGGCGGTGGCTCGCCGCGTTTCAAGGCGACTTCGGAGAAGTCGCGCCGCACGATGATGATCCAGGCACGGCGCAGCCAGTAATAGGTGATCGGGAACAGCGCAAGAAACAAAATCCACGTCATCGCGACGCCGATATCGAAAACCATGGTGGACTCCAAACAAAAAGCCCCGCCAGTTTAATCCGGCGGGGCCAGTGAGCAACCCGACCGTGGCCGGGTTGAGTGCGGTTACCGCTTAGTGGGCGTGGGCGCCATCCACGGCCTTCGAACCGCGCGGAATACGCACGTTCTCGACCATGTGCTGGATGTGCTCCGGCGGCTCCTTGGTCATCTTGTCGACCACGAAGGCGACGATGAAGTTCACCACCGCGCCGACGGCGCCGAAGGCTTCCGGCGTGATGCCGAAGAAGCTGTTGGCGCCACCGATCAGGTTCAGATACTCGGTGCCCTTGATGAAGAAGATGCCCTTGTGCGCGAACACGTAGAACAGCGTGACGAACAGACCCGCCAGCATGCCGGCCATCGCGCCTTCCTTGTTCATCTTCTTCGAGAAGATGCCCATCATGATCGCCGGGAACAGCGACGAGGCCGCGATACCGAAAGCCAGGGCCACGGTGCCGGCGGCGAAGCCCGGCGGGTTGAGGCCCAGGTAGCCGGCGACGACGATCGAGCAGGCCATCGCGATCTTGCCCGCCAACAGTTCGCCCCGTTCGCTGATGTTCGGCGCGAAGACGCCCTTCACCAGGTCATGGGAAATTGCGGCGGAGATCGCCATCAACAGGCCCGCAGCGGTCGACAGCGCGGCGGCGAGACCACCGGCGGCGACCAGCGCGATCACCCAGTTGGGCAACAGTGCGATTTCCGGGTTGGCGAGCACGATGATGTCGGCGTTGACCGTCAGCTCGTTGCCCTTCCAGCCGGCGGCTTCGAACTTGGCCTTGGCGGCTTCGTTCTTGGTCTTGTCGTTGTAGTACTGGATGCGGCCGTCGCCGTTCTTGTCTTCGAACTTGAGCAGACCGGTCTTTTCCCAACGCTTCATCCAGTCGGGACGCTCCTCATACTTGAGGCTCGCTTCCGGCGCGAACGGGTCGGCATTGGCTTTCACCTTCGCCGGGTCGATCTTGAGGCCGCCCGCCGGGTCGCTTTGCACGCCGACGGCGTTATTGACCGTGCCGTGCAGGTTCAGACGCGCCATCGCCGCGACCGCCGGAGCGGTGGTGTAGAGGATGGCGATGAACACCAGCGCCCAGCCCGCCGAGGAGCGCGCGGCGGCGACGTTGGGCACCGTGAAGAAGCGCATGATCACGTGGGGAAGGCCCGCGGTACCGATCATCAGCGACATCGTGTAGACGAACATGTTGAGCGTGCTGCCGGCCGTCGTCGTCGTGTATTTGCCGAAGCCCAGATCGGTGATCACCTGGTCGAGCCGGGCGAGCAGCGAAACGTCGGTGCCGTTGATGTTCGCGCCCAGACCCAGTTGCGGGATCGGCACGCCGGTGAGCGCGATCGAGATGAAGATCGCGGGAATCACATAGGCGAAGATCAGCACGATGTATTGCGCCACCTGCGTGTAGGTGATGCCCTTCATGCCGCCGAACACCGCATAGGTGAACACGATCGCCATACCGACGTAGATGCCCATGTCGCTCGATACGCCGAGGAAGCGCGAGAAGGCGACGCCGACGCCGGTCATCTGGCCGATGATGTAAGTCAGCGAGGCCACCAGCAGGCACAGAACCGCCACCGTCGAGGCCGACTTCGAGTAGAAGCGGTCGCCGATGAACTGCGGCACGGTGAATTTGCCGAACTTGCGCAGGTAGGGAGCGAGCAGGCAGGCGAGCAGCACATAACCGCCGGTCCAGCCCATCAGGAACAGGCCGCCGCCGTAACCCATGTTGGAGATCAGGCCGGCCATCGAGATGAAGGAGGCTGCACTCATCCAGTCTGCCGCGGTCGCCATGCCGTTCAACACCGGATGCACGCCGCCCCCGGCGGCGTAATACTCGCTGGTGGAGCCGGCGCGCGACCAGATCGCGATGCCGATGTAGAGGGCGAAGGAGGCGCCCACGACGAGGTAAATGGTGGTTTGCAGATCCATGGGGTCGGCTCCTTCAGTCTTCGTGAACGTCGAATTCGCGGTCGATGTCGCCCATCTTCTTCGCGTACCAGAAGATCAGCGCGATGAAGACGTAGATCGAACCCTGATGGGCGAACCAGAAGCCGAGCGGATAGCCGCCGAGATGGATGCCGTTGAGCAGATCGGCGAACAGGATGCCGGCGCCGAAAGAAACCAGGAACCAGATCACCAATACCTTGGTGATCAGGCCCAGGGTGGCTTTCCAGTAGCCTTGGGCGTCGTGTTTGTATTGCATGAAGTCCTCCTTTTGTAGGAATGGATAACGCGTCAAACCCTACTTTGACGTGGCGGGGATTGTCTGCCCGCTTGCTTACCCAGACCTTACAGGCAAGACTGCACTGGCTATGGCCAAAGTAAGCTCGACGGGTATCGCCTCACAAACCCGGAGTGGTTCGCAAAGCCGAAGCTGACGGAAATGGGCACGCCCCGTCGGGCGCCGACTCGCCTTTCAAAGTCGGCGCTGGTGGGACGGCATCCCCTCGGGGTCAAAGGCGGTAGTCGAGCTGAATGCGCCCTTGTAATTTCTTCGCCTGTTTGAGCGCCTCCCTGAGGATCAGGCGGTCGAGCTCATTGAGCTGATCGGGATCGACGCGGTTGGCGAGTCCCGCCGGCGATCCTTCCTGCTGCACGCGCAGCCGCAGCTGCTGGATGAAGTAGAAGCCGCGCAGCATGGCCTCGACGTCTTCGCCGCCGAGCTTGTTCGCCGCGGCGGCGGCGCGCAGCCGTTCGGCGGTGCTGGTGGCGTCGATGCCATTGGCCAGCGCCAGGATGCGCGCGACATCGACGAACAACCGCGTGCCGCTGCCTTTGAGATCGATGGTGTGGGGAAATTGCTTGTGGTCGTCGAAGCTGAAATCGCGGATCATCCCCAGCGGCGGACGCACACGCAGCGCGTTTTCGGCCATGAAGCGCAAAAACAGCGTCGCACCGGGAATGTGCTGCCGCAGCCAGTCGCGCAAGCGTTCCGCCAGCTCCTCCGCGCCGAAGATCGGGCGGAAGTCGAAATAGATCGTCGCATCGAGCAGCGCCTGTGGCGTCGAGGAACGCAGCCAGCTGGCGAAGCGCTGTTGCCATTCCTCGACCGACAGGCACAGTTGCGGGTTGCTGGCCATCACGTTGCCCTTGCACAGCGGAAAGCCGCAGGCATCGAGGCGCTGGTTGACTTCCCGCGCAAAGGGCAGCAAGGCCTGACGGATCGTCTCTTCTTCGCCCAATGGAGCGGCGAAGACAATGCCGTTGTCCTGGTCGGTGGCGAGCGTCTGCTCATAGCGGCCTTCCGAGCCGAAGGCGAGCCAGCACCAGGGCACGCGCGGCAAGCTGAATTCCTCGGCGGTGAGCTCGATCAGGCGCATGGTGAGGTGATCGTTGAGCGTCGAGATCATTTGTGTCAGTTGCTCGGCAGCCCCTCCCTCGGCCAGCGTGCGGCTCGCCAGACGGCGGATGTCGTCGGCGGCGGCGATCAGCGAAGCCAAATCGCGGGCGCTGCGGATCGCGCCGGAGATCGCCTTGCCGCCGCCGCTTTGCAGCTCGTAGATGTCTTCCTGCGAGACCACGCCTTTGAGCTTGCCGGCGGCATCGACGACGATCACGTGGTGGATGCCGTGGCGCGCCATGACCAGCGCCGCCTGATAGACCGTGGCGCGCCAGTTGAGCATCTGCAGACCCGAATCGCTCATCAGGCTCATGATCAGCTGGTCCAGATCGCAGGACTTCGCCGCCACCTTGTGCAAGAGATCGCGCAGCGTGAAGATGCCGAGCGGGCGGCCGCTTTCCGGCTCGATGACGATGATCGACCCCACACGGTTCTCTGACATCGCCAAGACGGCGTCACGCAGCGTGGTCTCGGGCGTGGCGGTGACGGGGGCGCGCTTGATCAGCGCAGCGAGCGGGCTGTGTAGGGTAGGGCGGGCGGGCATGGCGTGTGCTTTTGTTGCGTTGCGGTAAC
This sequence comes from Sulfuricystis thermophila, assembly GCF_004323595.1. Classification (GTDB taxonomy): domain Bacteria; phylum Pseudomonadota; class Gammaproteobacteria; order Burkholderiales; family Rhodocyclaceae; genus Sulfuricystis; species Sulfuricystis thermophila. The sequence goes on along the minus strand of NZ_AP019373.1, from coordinate 1,947,206 downwards.
ACCCAATGATAGCGCCTGCCATTCCAGCGGCGATAAAATCAGCCTCGTCATGAGAATCCTCATCGCCGAAGACGACCCGATGATCGCGGACGGGCTGGTGCGGGCCTTGCGTAAATCCGGCTACGCCGTCGATCATGTCGGCGACGGTGCGGCGGCCGACACCGCACTGGCGAGCCAGCCCTATGATCTGTTGATCCTCGATCTGGGGCTGCCGCGCCTGTCGGGCATCGAGGTGCTGCGGCGCCTGCGTGCGCGCAAGAATGCGCTGCCGGTGCTGATCCTGACGGCCCAGGACGGGCTCGAGGATCGCGTGCGGGGGCTGGATGCCGGGGCCGACGATTATCTGACCAAGCCCTTCGCCCTGCCCGAGCTCGAAGCCCGCGTGCGCGCGCTGACGCGCCGCGGCACGGCGCAATCGAAAGTGCTGGAGTTTGGCTGTCTCACGTTCGACCAGAGCGAGCGCGTCGCACGCTGCAACGGTCATCTGCTCGATCTTTCGGCGCGCGAGCTGGCCGTGCTGGAAATTCTCATGCTGCGCATTGGGCGGCTGGTCGGCAAGGATCAGTTGGTCGATCATCTGTGCGGCTGGGGAGAGGAGGTGAGCACCAACGCGATCGAGGTCTATATCCACCGGCTGCGCAAGAAACTCGAACCCGAAGGCATCCGTATCGCCACGGTGCGGGGCTTGGGTTATTGCCTCGACAAGCCGCGAGGAGAAGCGGTTGGCAGTGCCTGACTCGCCGCCCGCCGAAAAGCCGCGTCGCCCCTCGGTTTTCAGCGACCCCCATCCGGCACCCAACTCGCTGTTCGGGGAAATCCTCGACTGGATGCTGGCGCCTCTGCTGCTGGTTTGGCCGTTTTCGATCACGGTCACCTACCAGGTCGCCGTGGAGATCGTCGATCAGGTGTATGACCGCGTGCTGGTCGAGCATCTCGGTCGTGCCTTGAGCGGGGTGAGGGTGACGGCCGCGGGCGTCGAGGTAACCTTGCCACCGGCCCAGCCGGCAAAGACCGATGATAGTGAGAGCGACAGCCAGTTCTATCAGGTGGCGCTGGCCGAAGGTGAGCTGATCGCCGGCGAAGCGGACCTGCCGCCACTCAAAGGCGGCGATGTGCGCACCTTAGGCAAAACGCATTTTCGTGACGGCCAGATTCAGGGTGAGCCGGTGCGTATCGCCTACCAGTTACTGCCTTCTCCGGACGATGCGCGGCCGATCCTCGTCCAGGCCGCAGAAACACGCAACCAGCGCAAAGCCCTGACCTCACAGATCATCTCCAGCGTGCTGCTGCCACAGTTCGCGATCATTCCGCTCGCCGTGGTGCTGGTCTGGCTCGGCCTCACGCGCGGCCTGGCGCCGCTCACGCGCCTGCAGGAGCGCATCCGCAGCCGGCGCCCGGACGATCTGTCGCCCATCGATCTTTCCACCGTGCCGGAGGAACTGCAGCCGATGATCAGTGCGTTCAACCAGATGATGGCGCGGCTGGAGGACAACCTCGCTGCCCAACAGCGTTTCATCGCCGCTGCTGCACACCAACTCAAGACGCCGCTCACTGGTCTCAAGACGCAAACCGAGCTGGCTTTACGCGAGACGGATGCCAGCCAGCTCAAGGAATATCTGCGCCGCATCGCTGCCGGGGTGGAGCGCGCCAGCCGTATGACCTATCAACTTCTGAATCTTGCGCGCGCGGAAGCGAGTCATGACGTCAAGCAGCCGATGGTGCGTATCGATTTGGAGTCGCTGGTGCGTGAAGTCACGATCCGTTACGTGCCGCGGGCGCTGGAGCGAAACATCGATCTGGGTTTTGAAATACAGGCGAAGGATCAGCCCATGCCTTGGGTGAGCGGGGTGCGCGTGCTGCTGGCGGAAATGATCGACAATCTGATCGACAACGCGATCAAATACACCCCGGTCGGTGGCACGGTCACGGTGCGTCTGATCGCCGCGGCGCAACCCGTGCTCGAAATCGAGGATACCGGCATCGGTATTCCTGTCGAGGAACGGGAGCGGATCTTCGAACGTTTCTATCGCACGCTGGGCACCGATGCCGAAGGGAGCGGCCTGGGGCTCGCCATCGTGCGCGAGATCGCCGATCTGCACCACATCCAGATCGAGATCGGTGACAATCCGGCTGGCTCGGGTTCGCTGTTCCGGCTTACTTTTCCAGCCACCCTGACATCAGGAGGATGAGACCTTGCGGCTGACGGAAAAGCACCATGAATACTGGCGCAAAAATTTGCAGATCACCGTGATCCTGCTGGCGATCTGGTTCATCGTCACCTTCGTCGTCAGCTGGTTCGCGCGCGAGCTCAATACCCTCGAAATCCTTGGCCCGCTGGGTTTCTACATGGGCGCGCAAGGCGCGCTGATCGTCTATGTGTTGATCATCTGGTATTACGCCAGGTACATGAACCGGCTCGATGAGGAATATGGCGTCCAGGAAGGAGGGGACGAGTGATGGCGGGTGCGGCGCAAAGCAAGGCTTTCTTCCAGCAGCTGAAACGCTATTACACGTTCTACACCGGCGGCTTCATCGGCTTCATCGTCTTCATCGCCATCCTCGAACAGCTGGGGCTGCCGAACAGGATCCTCGGCTACCTGTTCCTGTTCGCGACGATCCTGCTCTATGCCGGCATCGGCTTCATGTCGAAGACGGCCGAGGTATCGGAATACTACGTCGCGGGCCGTCGTGTGCCGGCGATCTTCAACGGCATGGCGACCGGCGCCGACTGGATGTCCGCCGCCTCCTTCATCGGGATGGCCGGCACCCTGTATGCCACCGGCTATGATGGTCTCGCTTTCGTGATGGGCTGGACCGGCGGCTACTGTCTGGTGGCGTTGTTCCTGGCGCCCTATCTGCGCAAGTTTGGGCAATACACCATTCCCGACTTCCTCGGCGCACGCTATGGCGGCAACATCCCGCGCCTGATCGGCGTGATCGCGGCGATCATCTGCTCCTTCACCTATGTGATCGCACAGATCTATGGTGTCGGCATCATCACCAGCCGCTTCACCGGCCTCGAGTTTGCCATCGGCGTGTTCGTGGGGCTCGCAGGCATCCTGGTGTGCTCGTTTCTCGGCGGCATGAAGGCGGTGACCTGGACGCAGGTGGCGCAGTACATCATCCTGATCGTCGCCTACTTGATTCCGGTGCTCTGGCTGTCGGTGAAACACACCGGTTTGCCGATCCCGCAGATCACCGCCTACACCACGGCGCTGCCGAAGGTCACTGCGTTGGAGAAAGAGTTCAACGACAAAAAAACGCCCAAGGGCGCGGCAGAGGAATCGGTGCGGGCGATCTTTCGCGAGCACGCCGCGGCGGCGGCTGCGAGACTCAAGGCCCTGGAATCCGGCGGCGCAACTTATCTCGCCGCTGAGAAAGTCAAGCTCGAAGCGAGGTTGGCCGAACTGAAGGCGGCAAACCCGCCTGACGCCAAGGCCATCGAGGCCGCCGCAAAGGCGCTGAAAGGGTTCCCGGTCGGGGTTGACGCCGCCCGAAAGAAATGGACGGCAGAAAAAGCGGCGGCCGAGGCGAAGGCATCATCCGTCAAGCCCCATGCCGAACCTTTTGCTGCCGAAAACGAACATGCACGTGACGTGGCGAAGAAAAACTTCCTGGCGCTGATCTTCTGTCTGATGGTCGGCACCGCCGCGCTGCCGCACATCCTGGTGCGTTACTACACCACGCCATCGGTGAGGGAAGCGCGCGTCTCGGTGTTCTGGTCGCTGTTCTTCATCTCCCTGCTCTATTTCACCGCCCCGGCGCTGGCGATCCTCGTCAAATACGAGGTGTATCAGAACGTCGTGGGCACGTCCTTCTCGTCGCTGCCGGCCTGGGTGTCGAACTGGGCAGCGGTGGACAAGACCTTGATGGCGATTACCGACATCAACAAGGACGGCATCGTGCAGTTGGCCGAAATCACCCTCGGCAACGACCTCGTCGTGCTGGCCACCCCTGAAATCGCCGGCCTGCCTTATGTCATCTCGGGTCTCGTCGCGGCTGGCGGCCTGGCTGCGGCGCTGTCGACCGCCGACGGCCTGCTGCTCACCATCGCCAACGCGCTGTCGCACGATCTCTACTACAAGATGATCGACCCGAATGCCCCGACGGTGAGGCGTCTGGCCGTCTCCAAGGGCTTGTTGCTGATCGTCGCGGTGCTCGCCGCCTATGTGACGAGCTTGAAACCGGGCGACATCCTGTTCCTCGTCGGCGCGGCTTTCTCGCTCGCGGCCTCGGCCTTCTTCCCAGCCCTGGTCTGCGGCATCTTCTGGCGGCGCGCGAACAAGTCCGGCGCAATCCTCGGCATGCTCTCCGGTCTGGGTATCTGCATGTACTACATGTATCAGACTTATCCGTTCTTTGGCGTCAATGCGCCGAAGTGGTGGGACATCGAGCCGATCGCGGCGGGTATTTTCGGCATTCCCGCCGGTTTCATCGGCATCATCGTCGGCTCGCTGATCTCTCCGGCGCCCGCCAAGGAAGTCCAGAAACTGGTCGACCACGTGCGCTATCCGAACCTGGAGGGTGACATCGACATTCGCGCGGTTTGATGGCGCGTTGCAGAGGAGGCGGCCAGATCCGTCATGGAATACTTGGAACTATGGCTGCTGGGCATCTTGCGTGCCCTCATCGAAGTGGCGATGTTCTTCCTCCTCGGCCAGGGTTTGCTGGCCCTGCTGGCGGGCAAAAAACGCCATGACAACGGCGTTTATAAGCTTTTCGTGCTCATCACCTCGCCGGTGATCAAGCTCGTCCGCTTCATCGCTCCGCCACAGATCATCGACCGGCACCTGCCGTTCGTTGCCTTCTTCGTCCTGTTCTGGGCATGGATCGGTCTTGCTTGGTTGAAAAAGACCTACTGCGAGGCGCATTTGCTGCAATGCTTCTGACACAATGAGGCGAGAATTTTTTTGACTGAACGGTGTGTCCTGCCTATAATCCGCGCTTTGATTTCGCAGCGGCAAGGTTGCGGCGTAGGGTAACGTGAGCGAAGCGAACGTTGGCCGAAACCAAAATCCGCAAGCTGCGGCAAGACATAGAGGCCAGGTAGCTCAGTTGGTAGAGCAGCGGACTGAAAATCCGCGTGTCGGCAGTTCGATTCTGCCCCTGGCCACCAATACACAAAGGTCAACAGTTCGCTGTTGGCCTTTTTTCTTGCGCGCTCCCGCGTGTTCGCGGGGACTCCTGCGGATTCCTGCGGACTTCCTTCCTCCGGTCGTCTCGCCCATCTCGGCCCCATTTCGCTCTCTCCTGGCCATTCTTCTCTCCAGCCTCGCTCGCCGGCTAAGGGCCGAAGTCCGCAGAGGCCGCAACGTGGACCTATACAGATCAATGGGTTACGTGCTGACGAATCAAACGGTTGGATTGCGGCATCGGCAGGCAAAGGAAACCATGGCCGTTGTGTTTTGTCGGTAGTTCTTGACAGCTACCGACGTTTCGCAACATTATGACGACATGGACAGTTCGCACCAGAGCATTCTGGATCTTGCCGCCCAGCGCGGCCTTATTCGCCCACGCGATCTCAATGAGCGTGGGCTGCCCACGATCGCCCTCACGCGGCTGGTGCGGCAAGGGCTGCTCCAGCGCGTGGGACGGGGCCTGTACGCAATTCCGGACCGGGCCGTCTCGGAACACGGCGCACTCTCCGAGGTGGCACGCAAGCACCCGCAAGCCATCGTCTGCCTGCTGTCGGCACTGCGCCTACATGAACTCACCACACAGTCGCCGTTCGAGGTCTGGCTGGCAATTCCCAACAAGGCACGCGCGCCAAAGATGGACTATCCCCCGCTGCGCATCGTGCGCTTCTCTGGCGCCGCGCTGACGGAGGGGGTCGAGGAGCACCTCATCGATGGTGTGCCGGTGCGCGTGACCAACGTCGCCCGGACCGTGGCTGACTGCTTCAAGTTCCGCAACAAGATCGGCCTCGATGTCGCGCTGGAGGCGCTACAGGAGTCCTGGCGTGCCAAGCGCGTCAGCATGGATGAACTTTGGCGTTTTGCTGCGCTGTGCCGTGTGGCCAATGTGATGCGCCCCTACATGGAAAGCCTGTCATGAACCAGCGCAACATGGCCGCCTCGGTGCGCGCCCGCCTGCTCAACCGCGCCCGCGAGACCCGACAAGACTTCAATCTGATCTTGACCCGCTATGCGCTTGAGCGCCTGCTTTACCGGCTCAGCATCTCCCCCCACGCCGACCAGTTCCTGCTGAAAGGTGCGCTGCTGTTCGACTTGTGGTTCGACATCCCGCATCGTCCGACACGCGACGCCGATCTGCTGGGCTTCGGCTCGGCCGAGATCCCGCATGTCGAGGCGGCGTTTCGGGACATCTGTACGGTGGAACTGGACGACGGCATACGCTTCCAGCCTGACTCGGTACACGCGGAGGAGATCCGCAAGGAAGCCAACTACTCCGGTGTCCGGGTCACGCTGATCGGCCTGTTGGACGGTGCCCGATGCCACGTGCAGGTCGACGTGGGTTTCGGCGACGCCGTGACGCCCGGCCCCGAGGCCGTCGACTACCCGGTAATGCTGCCGGACATGCCAGCCCCGAAGCTGCGCGCCTACCCCCGCTACACGGTTGTCGCCGAGAAGCTGGAGGCACTGGTGTCGCTCGGCATCGCCAACAGCCGCATGAAGGATTACTTCGATCTCTGGATCTTGTCGCGCTACACCGACTTCGACGGCGCGCTCCTGTGCAAGGCGATCCACGCCACCTTCGAGCGCCGCAGGACACCGCTGCCGGATGGCGTCCCTTTCGGATTGAGCGACGAATTCGCGCAGGATCGGCAGAAGCAGACTCAGTGGCAAGCATTCTTGAGGAAGAATGCCTTGGACGAGCTTCAGCTTTCCGAGGTCGTTGCCGGTCTGCGTGCCTTCCTGTCATTCCCGCTGGACGCGCTCCAGCAAGGTGCTGCATTTCCGCAAACATGGCTTGCCGGAAACGGGTGGATGTCGAGCGGCGAGGAATCGGGCCGATGACCTGGAATCCCGATCTGCTCTTGGAGGATTTTCACCGTGTCGCCGGCATGGCTGGCGTCTCGTTGGCGCTTGATGCCATCGCGATCGAGCGGTGCCCTGCGCCGCACGTGCCGCCCAAGACATTACCGCCCGGCACCATGGCGGTGTACGTCTTCTCGTTTGGGCCTCATGTGCTGAAGGTCGGGAAGGTCGGCCCCAACAGCGCTGCTCGCTACACGGCTCAACACTACAACGCCGGCAGCGCGAAGAGCACTCTGGCAGCCTCCTTGATCAAACACGGCGAGCGCATCGGCGTCGCCGGCCTGAACGAAACGAACGTCCCCGGCTGGATCAGGGAGCACACCGATCGGGTGAACTTCATCCTCGATGCGTCGCTCGGTGTCCACGTCCTCAACCTCCTCGAGGCATTTCTGCAGTGCCGCCTCCGGCCTGAGTTCGAGGGATTTGCCAGCCAACGGATCGATCGCGAGGGCGGACAGGCATGAAAGAGGACATCCTCGAACAAATGGTGGACGAGTACCTGCAGCACAAAGGGTACTTCACCCGGCACAACATCAAGTTTCGACCTGCCGGCGATCATGTGGAGTACGACACCCGCCAGGATGCCGTGCATAGCGACATCGACGTGATCGGCATCCATCCGCGACTCGACGGCGCGCGTCGGGTGATGGTCGTGAGCTGCAAGAGCTGGCAGGGTGGCTTTCGTCCCGAATACTGGGTCGATGCGATCGCCAAGAACAAGGTGGTCTCGGGGCGTGAGGCCTGGCGCGGGTTTCGCGAACTGACCAGGGAGAAGTGGGCCGCAGCGTTCAGGACGATGGTCGCCGAACTGACGGGTTCGTCCTCGTTCACCTACATCACGGCCGTCACGAAAGTCGTGGGCAGCCGAGCGGCGTGGCAGGACAACGCGACGTTCCGCGAGAATCTCGGCGGCAACCCCATCGAGATACTGACCTTCGGCGACATGCTGAAAGAACTCTTTCCGTCCATCGACACGACTCCGGCCTCATCGGAAGTTGGACGGGTTCTGCAGCTGATCAAGGCGTCAGGCTGGTCTCTCGACAAGTAATCCAACCCGAAGGATGCACGTGCGACGGTAATCAGGGATTGATGATGGCCCGCTGCTCGTCCCATAGCAGTGGCGTCCCCGACGCCAGATCGAACAGGGTCACCTCCGGCGGCAACGTTTCGTCGAGGATCGCAGCCACGATGTCCGGCGCAAGGGTAGTGAGGTTCACCATCCGGCTCACATAGGCCCGATCCATCCCCTCGCGCTCGGCCACCTCGGATAGCGTGCGCGCCTCGCCGGACTCCACCATCGCCAGCCAGCGGTGGCCGCGGGCGAGCGCGAGCTGGATCGGCGTCGGCGTGTCATCCCAGGGACGGGGCTGGACAGCGCTGCCGTCCGGAAGGGCCACGGCCTTGCGGCTGCCGCGGCGCTTGATCCGGATCGGCACAGCGATGGTAAGGCTGCCGTCGCTCGCGGTGATCACCTCTGGCTGACCGGTCTTGTCGATCAAGATTTCATTCATGCCACGGCCTCCTCAAGGGTTTCCGGGGCGGGCTCGGGGCGCAGCTCCAGGGCGAGCACCTCGATGCCGTTGGGCCGGAACCGCACCTCGATGTCGTCCGGCGAGACGATCACCTTGTCGATGAGGAGCCGCACGATGCGCTGCTGCTCGGCCGGGAAGAGCTGATCCCAAATCGCATCCAGCCGGGTCATGGCCACCGTGACCTGGGCCTCGTCCAGGGAGGGGTCGAGCCGGGCGGCGCGCTCGGCCACCCCGGCGACCATGGCCGGGGCGCGCAGCACCCGGCGCATCTGCTCCAGCACGGCGGCCTCCAGTTCACCGGCCGGCAGGCGCGGCAGCCCGGAGGCGCCGGCGTGCTCCTTGTTCTCCCGCGTCGGCAGGTAGTAGCGGTAGATACGTCCGTTCTTCTTGCGCGTGGACCAGGGCGTGAGCGCCCGGCCATCGATCCCCACGACGATCCCCTTGAGCAGGAACGGCACCCGGGCGCGGGTGTTGTTGCCTCGCACACGCGAGTTCTGCGCGAGGATCGCCTGGGCGGCATCCCACAGCCTGCGCTCGACGACGGGCGGGTGTTCGCCCGGATACCACTGATCGCGATGGCGGATCTCGCCCAGGTAGACGCGGTTGTTGAGGATCTTGTAGACGAGGCTCTTGTCGATGGGCTTGCCATCGCGCACCCGCCCGTCTTGGGTAGTCCAGGCCTTGGAGGTCACGCCGTCGAGGCGCAGCTCCTTCACGAGCAGGGTCGAGGACCCGAGCTCGACGAAGCGCTGGAAGATGTGGCGGACGATCTTGGCCTCGCGCTCGTTGGGCACCAACCGCCGGTTCTCGACGTCGTAGCCGAGCGGCGGCACGCCACCCATCCACATGCCCTTGCGCTTGCTGGCGGCGATCTTGTCGCGGATGCGCTCGCCGGTAACCTCGCGCTCGAACTGGGCGAAGGAGAGCAGGATGTTGAGCATCAACCGCCCCATCGAGGTGGTGGTGTTGAACTGCTGGGTGACCGAGACGAAGGAGACCCCGTGGCGCTCGAAGACGTCGATCATTCGCGAGAAGTCAGTCAGCGATCGCGTCAGGCGATCGATCTTGTAGACCACCACGATGTCGATCCTGCCGGCCTCGATGTCGGCCAGCAGCCGCTTGAGCGCCGGCCGGTCCATGTTGCCACCGGAGAAGGCGGGATCGTCGTAGTCGTCGGCCACCGGAATCCAGCCCTCCGCGCGCTGGCTGGCGATGTAGGCGTGGCCGGCGTCACGCTGGGCGTCGATGGAGTTGTACTCCTGGTCGAGCCCCTCGTCGGTGGACTTCCGAGTGTAGACGGCGCAGCGCAGGCGGCGCTTCAGGGCTTCGTTCATCGCCGACCTCCCTGCTTCTTCGGATTCTTCGCCTTGGCCGGTGCCTTCACGCCGAAGAAGAGCGGCCCGGACCAGCGGGTGCCGGTGATCTCGCGGGCGATCATGGACAGGCTCGGGTAGCGCCTGCCCTCGAACTCATACTGTCCGTCCTGGGCGACCGTCACCCGGTGCTCGATCCCCTGGTACTCCCGGGTGAGCACGGTGCCGGGCATCAGCCGGATGTCGCGATCGAGCTTGCGCGCCTTGCCGGTCTCCACCAGGGCCTTGATGCGCCGCTTGTTGCGCTCCAAGAGGCTGGGATCGACCTTGCGGAACTCGATCTCTTGCAGCTTGTACGCGATCCGCCGCTCCATGAACTGGCGATTGGGCGTCGGGTTGTCGCTGCCGAAGAGTTCTCGCCAAAGCGCCCTCATTTCCTCTATCGAGAGATCCGGGAGCCCGGCGATCCGGGCGACGACGCTCGGCGGGGTGGGTGGGACGGTGCTTGCCTTCATGGAGCCTCCTCCAAAGTGTTGTTGACGGGGTGGCTATGAAGGCGCTGGTGGCCGGAGAAGCCAAGCTCAAACTCGCTCTCCGCGGGGCCGCCTGCGGACTGGGCGAACACGGCCTCGCGCAGTCGGACGAGGCCGTGGGCCAGCAAGGATGCGGCTTCGCGCCGGCGCTGCTCCGGCGTCATCCGTTCGGGTGGTAGGTGGTTGATCGTGCACATCGGTATCGGTCCTGAACGTCCAACTCGCTTGATGACGAGATTGTCCGGTCAGGCCGTGACCTCGGCCATCAGGGAGTTTCGGGCCGGTACGAAAGGATGCGGAAGGTCGCGACCCCGCTAATACGGATGCTGCCCGTTGCGGATGAAATTTGTGTAGGTGTCGACCAGGAGTTCGTCCTCTTCGTCGTCATTTTTCTCCCAGGGCTCGCGGTCGGGGAGGATGAGCAGCGTGATGACGAGTTCGTACTGATCGGAGACGACACGCATCTCGCGCAGGGACATGTCGGCGGGCTCTTCCTTGAACCATACGCGAGCAGGCAACTCGATTCCCGTTCTTTCATCAGGGTGACGTATCGTCTGCGCCGCCAAGGACGCCTCGGGGACGGGTATCGTCTCCTTTGAGAACCGAAACCTGGCCCTGGTGCGTAGAGCATTGCGACTCGACCAGGACCAATTGATGAAGCCGTCGTTGGAAACGACCAAGACCGCCCGCAGCGGCGTGAACTCGATCCATTGCCGGATGGCCGCCACGAGCGATACCCCATACCGATCCGCGCAAGCGCCGAGCAGATCGATGTCCACCTTGGCCGACTCGACCTGCTTGCGATAATCGTCCAGCGGCATCAACAGCGTCGCCGCGAACTTGTCGGCATCGGCTTCCCGCTGCCGGGCTGTCGAGCCCCAGTCCAACAGATCCTCCGTGCTGCATCGGAAGGCGTCTTCCTCTTTGCGATGCAGCAGGTAATGGCCCAGTTCGTGGGCGATGGTGAAGTTGATGCGTCCGCTCGATTGCACCTGGTCGTTGTAGAGCAGGTACCAGCCCTTTTCCCGTTTGAGCAGCATTCCCTCCAGCTCACCGATGTCACCGCCCCGGATGTGGGCGATCGGATCGGGTTGGCGGGAACTGATGTCCTGAGCGATGAGCTTGACGTCGATCGGGAAACGATCGCGTCCCCACGCCTTGGAGAGAAAGTTGGCCCAAGCACCGGGCGTGGTCGGATTACTTGTCATCGCCTTCTATGATCTTGAGGATGTCGTCCAGCTTCTTCTTGGTTCCCGACGACAGGCCCCGATACTTGCGAAAGAAGGCCTTGTCCTCTTCCGACGGTTCAAGCTCGGTAATCCGGTCGTCCATGAAATATTCGGGCGTCACCTTGAGCACGCCAGCGATTCTCGCGATCTTCTCGGCGGATGGCTTCGGATTGTCCTTGTTCTCCAGCTCCCAGATGTAGCTCTTGCTGGATTCGGTCTGTTCCGCCAGCTGCTCGAGGCTGAGTCCGCGCTGTTTGCGGAGGCCCCGTATCTTTTCTCCCAGCGGGGATGGCATGTGGCACCTCGTTCTCTGAATGGCCTGAAAGTATACCTCTGTACCGAACGATTTGGTATCTGCTTGACAAACCCAGCACAAGCCATCAATAATCCGAATCGTTCGGCACACCGAACGCATAATATCCCTGTCTAGGAGTACTTCTGGGATGTTGCGGCATGCCGGGCACCGTCCGTCTCGAAGAAGGAGAAGAAAGGCATGACCGCGTTCAACCCTCGTCACCTCGCCCGTCAGGTTCCGGCCACCACTTGGCAGGCGTATCTGTCCTCCCGTTCCATCGCCATCCCCGAATCTTTCGACTGGAGCGCCGAGGAAAAGGCATTTTCCGATGCCCTGATCGCCCTCCTGGAGGAACTCGAACCGGATCAACAGGCCCTGCTGCACGCCGAGCTGCGCCATGTCCACGCCCTCGCGACCCAGAAAGGCATCGATGCGATCCTCAACGCCAGCGACAACGACGTGGCCATTCGGGAGGACTTCGGACAGCTCCGCAACCACGCCGAGCGGGCCATGTGGGTGTTGGTGAACTGGCCGCAAACCTTCATGACGGCCGAGGCGCTGCTCCAATTCGATCTCGGCGTCGGCAAGCGGTCGTGGAAACGGCAAGCCATCAAGGTGACCGAGCCGGTGTCCCGAGAGGCTGCCGACATCGAGGGATTGCAGGCCGCCTTGTCCGAGGTGCTCTCGAAACGCAAGGGACCGCGGCGCGCCTGCCACGTAGACGTCTGCGACCGTCACCTGGACGGCGGTGTGCAGATCAGCGTCTACGTGGAGGACGATCCCAACGATCTGGTGGAGTTCGTCGAAGAGGGCATGCGCCGCCGGACGACCCGCCCGGCGACCAATCTCGCGCTGGTCTACTTCCCCGCATCCGGCATCGTCGACACCGTCGGCCGGGGCGGAGCCAAGGTCCACCAGCCGCTGGTGACGCTCTTCGCACGCCATCTGCTGAAACAGGAGGTCAAGCCCGAGGCAGTGAAGCAGCCGATGTTCTATCTCAACCGGCTGCGGCACGGCTTGGACCTTCCGGAGGACAGCGACATCGACCTCGCCGCCCACGGCATTGATCGCATTCGCCTCCGCCGCGCCCGGCTCAGGAGCACGAGGGCGCCGATCTGCGACTTCTGGGTAGGCGTACCGGCGGATCAGGCCGAACACTGCGTGCTCGCTGCATCGAGCGCCCACCTGAAGGACCACGACCTGTTCCGCGGTCCGTTCAATATCGTCGAGGCCCTCATCAGCATCTATTTCGCCCCTGCCGAAATGGGCAAGCGCGGTCGCGTACTGAACATCGACCTCAAGCAATCGGGGATCTCCAACCTCCAGGACATGGCAGAGGAGGACGCCAAGCTCGCTGAGCGCCTCCTGCGTGCCTGGCGCGTCTCCGAACCGACCGAGGTCGAACTGGCCCTGGTCGCGTAGAAGCCGCCGTGCAGGCGCGCAACGACATCGCCTTCGGCCTGCTCTGCGGGCTCGTCGAGGAATCCGAGGGAAGCCTCCATCCGGATGCCGCCCGGTATTCCGGACAAATGGATGCTTATCGGCATCTCCTCGACCTCGGCGCCATCGGGGCGGGTGATGGTGTCGGATCGAGCATCCTCTGTCCCTGGTGCGGAATGGGCGATCTGGAGGGGATTCGCTTCGAGCAAGGAGGCCGCCAGGGGTACTGCACGGACTGCGGCTGGGTGGATCTGGCCAGTGATCAAGTGACACGGCTCAGGGTGGACATCACGCGCATCGTCCGGTGGCTCGCCTCGGCCCTGGGCCTTGCGGGACGGTATCAACATGAAGAGATGGTTCCGACAGCGCTGTGGCGCCTGGGCGAGATCGAACATCGACGAAAGCGGCGCACTATCTTCTTCGGTCGGAGGCTGAGCGACCCGGCCTTGACGCCCATCATCGAAGCTCGTTTGCGCACCGCCTGCGCACCCGGCTGCGGCGTCCTCATCACCACTACACCCGACGTCGCCCAAGCGATCCAGGCCGCCGGCCATCTCGTCGTTCCGCTGCGTGCCGTGGCGCATCTCCGCAAGGCCGGCTTCGTCATCGAGAATCTCGACGCATACCTCGACGGTTCCGCCGGGATCGGCGAACGGGATTCGGAAACCTCCCTGCGGCTCATGCACTCCGGCCGCATCGCACTGATCGACGGAGAGCGGCACGCACTGTCGCCCCAGGTCTACGGCTTTCTTTCGGTACTCGCGCAGGGCGGCGGCGATCCCGTCCATAAACGCACCATCGCCGACGCTTTGGAAATCGATGTCGACAAGTGCAAGGGCGCGGACATCTGCAAGCGGCACAAGGCCGTCTACCGCACCTTCGTCGCCCACGACAACGACGGTCACTATTGGCTGAAACCCGAATTCGTCAACGACCAAAGGAGGTGATGCACCCAACGAAGCGCAATCCTTTCATCCGGCAGTTCAACTTCGATCTCGATGAGGTGAATGACATGAGTGGTAAGAACCAGTGGGTCGTCCGCAACGGCGACAAGTGGGGTGTCCGGGGGGAAGGCAACGACCGCCTGACCTCCGTACACGATACGCAACAGGAAGCCTTCGAGCGCGCACGCGACATCGCGCGCAACCAGGGCAGCGAGGTGCTCATCCAGGGCGAGGACGGGAAGATCCGCGAGCGCAACAGCTACGGCAAAGATCCGTTCCCGCCTCCCGGCTGACCACCCCGCATTTCCACCCCCGATAAGGGCCCGGAGCCAACCACTCCGGGCCTTTTTCTTTTCCGTCTCTGCGCATGGCCGATTTGCACGATTTGCCCGCCCATCCTGCCCGCTTTGCCCGCCGGTTTGCCCACCCCCTGAAACCCAGAATGACCTCACGTTTCCGCAACAACCCGTAAGGAGCGAATCGTGAGTATCAAACACCTCAACCAACGCCAACTGGCCGACCGTTGGGGCGTCAGCGAAGCCACCTTGGAACGCTGGCGCTCCGAAGGAATCGGGCCGGTCTTTCTCAAGATCCAGGGGCGCGTGCTCTACCGTGTCGAGGACGTCGAGTCCTACGAGGCGGAGTGCCTGCGCAAGAGCACCTCCGAGCGCGTCGGCGCGGGAGGTGTGGCATGAGCCGCCTCACCCCCGACCAGGTTCTCGCCACGCCGGCCGGCGAGCTCGCCGCGCTGCAAAGCGAGGCGCTGTTCCAGCTCAAGAACGATGCCGCCGATCTGCTCTCGGCCGCCAAGGCCATCGTCGAGCACCTCGAACGCGCGCTGGATATGAAGTACGCCGACCGCGCCCATGCCCTGCGCATGGCCGCCGGTAAGGACACCGGCGTCGTGCATTTCGACGACGGCCGCGTGCGCGTCACCGCCGACCTTCCCAAGCGGGTCGAGTGGGATCAGAAGCGGCTCGCCGAGATCGTGCGCCGTATCGCTGAGGGCGGCGAGGACCCGGCCGAGTACGTCGAGACCGCCTACCGCGTCTCCGAGACCAAGTTCAACGCCTGGCCCGAATCGCTGAAGAGCGCCTTCGCCCCCGCCCGCACGCTCAAGACCGGCAAGCCCGGATTCCGTCTCGCCCTGCTGGAGGAGTGACCGTCATGTTCAAGAACCGCACTTTGCTCGACAAGCTGAAAAAGCAGCACCCCTATCTGCTGGAGTCCCTGCCGGAACGGATCGGGACGAATGGCGCCGACGTGGCAATCGAAGATGCCACCCTGGATCAGATCGCCTTCGCCGTCATCGCCCTCGAAAACGAGGTCCGGCCCATCAGCCGCCGCATGAACGCTCTGCGGGAGCTCTACGACCTCGCCCGCAAACACGGCGCACTCGGCGCACACCGGATCGGACACGCGTTCGCCGACAAAGGAGGCCGCTCATGAGCCTCCCCATCATCTCCGCCGACCAGCGTCTGGCCGAGAAGCGCGGCGTGAAAGGCGTGCTGGTCGGCAAGAGCGGCATCGGCAAGACCTCGCAGCTCTGGACCCTGGCGCCCGAGGCCACCTTGTTCTTCGACCTCGAGGCGGGCGACCTCGCCGTCGAGGGGTGGGCCGGCGACACCATCCGCCCGCGCACCTGGCAGGAGTGCCGCGACTTCGCGGTGTTCATCGGCGGTCCGAACCCGGCGCTGCGCGAGGACCAGCCCTTCAGCCAGGCCCACTTCGATGCCGTCTGCGCGCGCTTCGGCGACCCGTCCGTGCTCGACCGCTACGACACGGTGTTCGTCGACTCGATCACCGTCGCCGGGCGCCTGTGCCTGCAATGGTGCAAGGGCCAGCCGCAGGCCTACTCGGAGAAGACCGGCAAGCCGGACACACGCGGCGCTTACGGCCTGATGGGCCAGGAGATGATCGCCTGGCTCACCCACCTACAGCACACCCGCGGCAAGAACGTGTGGTTCGTCGGCATCCTCGACGAGCGTCTCGACGACTTCAATCGCCGCGTCTTCCAGCTGCAGATCGACGGCTCCAAGACCGGGCTCGAGCTGCCCGGCATCGTCGACGAGGTGGTGACGCTGGCCGAGCTCAAGGCCGACGACGGCAGCGCCTACCGCGCCTTCGTCTGCCACACGCTCAACCCCTGGAGCTACCCCGCCAAGGACCGCTCCGGCCGCCTCGACCAGATCGAGGAACCGCACCTCGGCCGGCTGATGGCCAAGATCGCCAGCCCCGCGCGCCCCGCCCTCGAACGCCTCGACTTCGCGCGCCCCGCGCCTTCCGAACCCGTACAGCAATAAGGAGCCACGACCATGAGTTATTTCGATTTCAACGATGCCAACGAGCAGTCTTCGTTCGACCTGATCCCCAAGGGCACGCTGGTGCGCGTGCGCATGACCATTCGCCCGGGCGGCTTCGACGATGCGAGCCAGGGCTGGACCGGCGGCTACGCCACCCGCAACGACAACACCGGCTCGGTGTACCTCAACTGCGAGTTCGTGGTGATGGAGGGTGAGTACGCCCGTCGCAAGCTGTGGTCGCTGATCGGTCTCTACAGCCCCAAGGGTCCCGAGTGGGCCAACATGGGCCGCGCCTTCGTCAAGGCGATCCTGAACTCCGCGCGCGGCGTCCATCCGGGCGACGCCAGCCCCCAGGCCCAGAACGCGCGGCGCATCGCCGGGTTCGCCGACCTCGACGGCATCGAGTTCCTCGGTAAGGTCGATTGGGAGAAGGATCAGAACGGCCAGGACAAGGCCGTCATCAAGCAGGCGATCCAGCCGGATCACAAGGACTACGCCGCGCTGATGGGGGCACCGCGTGCGCCGGCGCCTTCGGCCACCACGCCCAACGCATATGCCCAAGCCACGGGTCGCGCTCCGGTCACGGGCCGTCCGAGCTGGGCGCAGTAAGGGGGACTGCCGGCATGATGCTTCGTCCCCGTCAGGCCCTGCTGGTGGAGCGCTCGCTCGCCGCGCTCTACCTGCACGGCAACACCCTGGCCATCGGCCCGACCGGCTCCGGCAAGACCATCATGCTGTCGGCGGTCGCCGGCGGCGTGTTGGAGGAGCCCGACGCGAAGGCCTGCATCCTCGCGCACCGCGATGAGCTCACCGCCCAGAACCGGGAGAAGTTCGGCCGGGTCAATCCGGGCGTCGCGACCTCGGTGTTCGATGCCAAGGAGAAGTCCTGGGCCGGGCGCGCCACCTTCGCGATGGTGCAGACGCTCTCACGCGACGCGCATCTCGACGCGATGCCCACGCTCGATCTGCTGGTGGTCGACGAGGCGCACCATGCCGCCTCGCCGTCCTATCGGCGCGTGATCGATCGCGTGCTGTCGCGCAACCCCAGGGCGCTGATCTTCGGCGCCACGGCCACGCCCGCACGCAGCGACGGCAAGGGGCTGCGGGAGGTCTTCAGCAACGTGGCCGACCAGATCACCCTGGGCGAGCTCATCGCCTCCGGCCATCTGGTGCCGCCGCGCACCTTCGTCATTGATGTCGGCGCGCAATCGGCCCTCGCCCAGGTGCGCCGCACCGCCACCGACTTCGACATGACCGAGGTGGAGGCGATCCTCAACAGGACGCCGATCACCGACGCGGTGATCCGTCACTGGCGCGAGAAGGCGGGCGAGCGCAAGACCATCGTGTTCTGTTCGACCGTGGCCCACGCGCAGTGCGTGGCCGACGCGTTTGTCGCCGCCAGCATCCGCGCCGTGCTCATCCACGGCGAGTTGTCGGACGCCGAGCGCAAGGTCCGGCTCGCCGAATATGAAAGCGGCGAGGCACAAGTAGTCGTCAACGTGGCGGTGCTGACTGAAGGCTACGATTACACACCCACCTCCTGCGTGGTGCTGCTGCGCCCGAGCTCGCACAAGTCGACGCTGACCCAGATGATCGGGCGGGGGCTGCGCACCGTCGATCCGGCCGAGCATCCCGGCGTGGTCAAGACCGATTGCATCGTCCTCGACTTCGGCACCGCGACCCTCATGCACGGCTCGCTGGAGCAGGAGGCCAACCTGGACGGCCACCAGCACCAGGGGCAGGCGCCCACCAAGGAGTGCCCCTCCTGCGAGGCGACGGTGCCGCTCGGCTGCCGCGAATGCCCACTGTGCGGCTTCGAGTGGACCATTGATCCGGCCGAGCAGGCGGAAGCCATGGACGACTTCGTCATGACGGAGATCGACCTGCTCAAGCGCTCCAACTTCCGCTGGTGCGATCTCTTCGGCTGCGACGATGCCTTGATGGCCACCGGCCTCCAAGCCTGGGGCGGCATCTTCTTCCTCAACGGGCGCTGGCACGCGGTCGGTGGCGGCCGGAGTCTTCCGCCCCGTCTGCTGGCGGTCGGCGACCGCAGCGTCTGCATGGCCAAGGCGGACGACTGGCTCAACGACAACGAGTCCCTCGACACCGCCCACAAGACCCGCCGCTGGCTCAACGAACCGCCCACCGAGAAGCAGCTGCGCTACCTGCCGCAGGCCATGCGCGCCGACTTCGGGCTCACCCGCTACCAGGCCTCGGCGCTGCTCGCGTTCCAGTTCAACAAGTCGTCGATCCATCGCCTTGTGCTGGCAGCCAACGACGAACACCGGAGGGCGGCGTGATATGCGCGATCTGCGGACGAGAGGGACGCGGCTTCTGCTGGCTGTCGCCGAGGAACGGCTCGCGTGCGCCGGACGGCAAGCGCCTGTTCAAGCGCTTCTGCTCCATGCGCTGCCAGGACATTCATCTGCAACGACTGAAGGCGGGAGGCGGTGTCGTGATCGATCCCACCCATAACGAGAAGGCCGCGATGGAGGCGGTCCTGCCCTCGCTCGGCGAGTACGTGGCGTCCATCGGCATGGACCGGTCGCTCGCGAGCTACACCCGGGAAGAGGTCCTGCAACTGGTCGATGTGGTGCTCACCGCCTACTTCGACAACCTGCGGGAGCGCACGCCCGACGATGTGCCGTTTTGAGGAGGCGGTGATGCTCGATTACAACCACCGCCCCAGGTTCCACGAGCGCGTCAACGCTGTCATCGACGAAGCGCTGGCGCGTGAACGGGCAGCACAGGTATCTCGGACCTACCTCGGTGCCTCCCGGCTCGGCGTGGCCTGCGAGCGCGCCCTGCAGTACGAGTACGCCCAGGCCGCGGTCGATCCGGGGCGCGAGCTGCCCGGGCGGGTGTTGCGGGTGTTCGAGGTCGGCCATGCCCTGGAGGATCTGGCGATCCGCTGGCTGCGCCTCGCCGGCTTCGAGCTCTACACCCGCAGGGCCGATGGGGAGCAGTTCGGTTTCTCCGTCGCCGGCGGACGCATCCAGGGGCACGTCGACGGCATCCTGGCTGCGGGCCCTGCCGACATCGAGCTTGCTTATCCCGCGCTGTGGGAGTGCAAGACGATGAATGACAAGTCCTGGCGCGAGACCGTCAAGCAGGGCGTGACACGTGCCAAGCCGATCTATGCCGCGCAGATTGCCGTCTACCAGGCCTACATGGAAGGCGCCGTGCCGGGCATCGCGAGCAATCCCGCGCTGTTCACCGCCATCAACAAGGACAGCGAGGAGATCTGGTTCGAGCGCGTACCCTTCGACGGCGGGCTCGCGCAGCGCATGTCGGACCGGGCCGTGCGCGTCATCACCGCCACCGAGGCGGGCGAGCTGCTGCCCCGACACGCCACTACGCCGACCCATGTCACATGCAAGTCGTGCCCTTGGCAGGACCGGTGTTGGGGGTCGGCTTGATGGCAGACGTCATTTGGCTCGACTACAACGACGCACCCGAACAGCAGGGAATGGCACTCCCCGATACCGATTCGCTGCGCCGAGGCCTGCTCGAGCGCCTGGAGGCGGTGCTGCTCTACCTGTTCCCGCAGGGCCGCATCCGCGGCGGTAAATTCTATGTCGGCGATATCGACGGCAATCGCGGCAAGAGCCTGGTGGTCGAGCTCGATGGTGAACGGCGTGGGCTGTGGAAGGATTTTGCGACCGACGAAGGCGGCGACGTCATCGATCTGTGGGCCCGTTCCCGTGGACTCTCCGCCCGGCACGACTTCCCCCGGATCGCGGAGGAAATCCGTCAATGGCTCGGGCTTGCACCATCCATCGGTCACACCCCGGAGCGATCGAATGCCCGCAGCGCCCCCGTCGACGAACTCGGCCCTTATACCGCCAAGTGGGACTACCTCACGGCGGATGGCAGACTGATCGCCTGCGTCTACCGCTACGACCCGCCCACCGGCAAGGAGTACCGCCCCTGGGACGTGCGCGCCCGCATGTGGCGCGCCCCCGATCCGCGTCCGCTCTACAACCTGCCGGCCGTGGCCAATGCGCGTGACGTGGTGCTGGTCGAGGGCGAGAAGGCGGCTTGCGCCCTGATCGGGACGGGCATCACGGCGACCACGGCCATGAACGGCGCGCGGGCGCCGATCGACAAGACCGACTGGACGCCGCTCGCGGGCAAGCACGTGCTGGTCTGGCCGGATCGCGACGTCCCGGGCTGGGACTACGCGGAGAACGCCGCCCGTGCCTGCGTGACGGCGGGCGCGGCGTCGGTCGCCATCCTCGTGCCGCCCATGGATAAACCGGACAAGTGGGACGCGGCCGATGCCGTGGCCGAGGGCTTCGACTGCGCCACCTTCATTCGTGAGGGCGAGCGCAGGGTCGTCAAGGGGGCGGCGCCGACACTGCCGACCTTCACCCTGAGTGCGCTGCTCGACGACGACTCGCCGTTGCCGCCCGATCTCATCGCACCGCGCGTGCTCACACCCGGCGGCCTGCTGGTATTCGGCGGTGCGCCCAAGGTCGGCAAGAGTGACTTTCTGCTCGCATGGCTCACGCACATGGCGGCGGGCGCCACCTTCCTCGCCATGACGCCGCCGCGCCCGCTGCGGGTGTTCTATCTGCAAGCCGAGGTGCAGTACCACTACCTGCGCGAGCGTGTGAAGGAGATCCGCCTACCGCCCAGTCGCATCGGTGAAGCGCACGTCAACTTCGTCGCCACGTCGCAGCTGCGGCTGATCCTGGACGACGCTGGCTTGGCCCAGGTGATCCCCGCGATCAAGCAGGCATTCGGCGACGAGCTGCCGGACATCATCGCCATCGACCCCATTCGCAACGTCTTCGACGGCGGGGACGCCGGCGGCGAGAACGACAACGCCGCCATGCTGTTCTTCCTGTCGCAGCGGGTCGAGCGCCTGCGCGATGCGGTGAACCCGGACGCCGGCATCGTGCTGGCCCACCACACCAAGAAGCTCGGCAAGAAGCAGTTCGAGGAGGACCCGTTCCAGGCGCTGGCCGGGGCCGGGAGTCTGCGCGGCTACTACACCACCGGCATGCTGCTGTTTCGCCCCGACGAGACGCGCACCACGCGCCAGCTCTTCTTCGAGCTGCGCAACGGCGCGGCCATCCCCTCGATGCACGTGGACAAGATCCGCGGCGAGTGGCGGGAGGTCGATGCCAACGAGCGGCTGGTGATGAAAGACTACGGCGAGCGCCTCGATGCCGAGCGCCGGCGCAAGCGCGACGCCATCCTGCAGATCCTGTTCGACGAGGCGGCCCAAGGGCGCTGCTACACCGCCAACCAGTTCGCGGAAAGCTTCGAGGGCAAGGCGGGGCTCGGTGGCGAGCGCACCATCCGCGAGCGCCTCTCCGCGCTCTCGACCCAGGGCTACATCAAGTACTTCCGCAACGCGCAGGACTACGGCCTGCCGCCCGCCCGCACCAAGTTCGGCTACCTGTGCGTCGAGGCGATGGTGCTGCGCTCGATTGTCGGCGAGCCCGATCCAGCCACGGGCGAAGTATCGCTGCGCGAACTGCCGGTGCTGCCCACCCACTTCAAATGCCCGCAATCGGGGGCCGCATTGCCGGTCGAGAACCCCGAGGTGTGGGTTTACCAAGACGACCTGAACGACCCCGAGGAGCCCGCATGAACACGCACAGCCAAGTTGGCAAAACCTCTGCCAACTTCCCCCCGATTTTCAGAGACGTTGGCAAGTTGGCAAACGCCTGCCAACTTGAATCCCATACTGATCAACGCGTTAGGGAGTTGTCGGCAGATTGGCAAGTTGGCAACGCTGCCAACTTGCCAACTTCCCCAAACCCGCGTGGTTGCTGGGTTTCCGGAGATTTCCAAGTTGGCGAAAACTCCCTCCCCCCTTCGGGGGGAGAGGAACACGCGGTGTCCTCTCCCCCGACCCGAAGGGGTCTGCCCGGTTTGGGTGATAGGGGCCGAGAACCCGGTGCAGCGATCCTGAGCCTCGACCTCGGCACCCGGACCGGCTGGGCGCTGCTCGGCCGTGACGGCTCCATCACCAGCGGCTCGGAGTCCTTCAAGCCCCGGCGCTTCGAGGGCGGCGGCATGCGTTACCTGCGCTTCAAGCGCTGGCTCACCGAGGTCAAACAATCGGCGGACGGGCTGGATGCGGTGTACTTCGAGGAGGTGCGCCGCCACGCCGGAGTGGATGCCGCCCACGCCTACGGCGGCTTCATGGCCCAGCTGACCGCCTGGTGCGAGCACCACGGCATCCCGTACCAGGGTGTGCCGGTCGGCACGATCAAGAAGCACGCCACCGGCAAGGGCAACGCCGGCAAGCAGGAGATGGTGGCCGCCATGCAGGCCCTGGGTTTCCGGCCCGCGGACGACAACGAGGCCGACGCGCTGGCACTGCTGATGTGGGCGATCGCGACGCAGGAGGTGCCGGCATGAACGCGCCCAACCCCCACTATCGTTGTCCCCTGGGGCGCCTGCAACCGACTCGCCCGGACGTCGATGTCATCAAACGCGACGGCTGGCGCGACCAGGGCATCCTGGTGGTGTCGCTCGACGACGAGCGGCTGGACTGGATCGAGCGGGAGCTGGTGAAGCGCATCGGCGAGCGGCTCTACGGTCGCCTGGGAGACGGCCATGTGGAGCGTTGACGGCGTCGCCGAGCGCTTCCGGGAGGCCGCCCAGACCGCGCGGCGCCTGCCGCCCGTGCGCGTCCAGGGCTACTTCAACACCTGGCCGGCCATCCTGCGCCAGCCGTGGGAGACCTACTCCGGCGACGACGTGCTGTACCGCTTTCCGCCCGACCCGGCCGCCATCGACCGCATGGAGGAGACCATGCGCTGGGTGCTGTGGCTCACCGAGGAGCAGCGCCATCTCGTCTGGATGCGCGCCGAGGAACGGGGGTGGCGGGAGATCTGCCGGCGCTTCGGCTGTGACCGCACCACGGCTTGGCGGCGGTGGCAGAAGGCGCTCGACATCGTCGCCTGCCGTCTGAACGAGCAGACCCGCCGGACGGTGGCCAGCCTTTCATGAGTGAAGTTGCGGGTCGTTTCCAAAGCGATCCAAGCCATGCGTGCGGATGCGGAAAGATGCCGGTTTCGAGCCATTTTGGACGTGCAACACTTCACCCGTTTTTGCGCTAGGATTTCGCTAACCTCGCGAGAGAAGCATGTGCGAAGGCCACGGAGCGATCCGTGGCCTTCGTCGTTTCTGCCTTCGCGATCCGACCCGCCGAGCGCGATGGGTCCTTCCTGGCCAAAAAGCCATGCGGGGGGCGCGAGCGCGATGCTTTTCTAGCGTCAGAGTGCAAACCGGGGTTTGCACGGTTTGCGGTTTGCAGGCCCCATCCCTGGGGCCTGCCGCTTCGCGGCCAGCCTGCGGCTGTCCAAATCCGCTCCAGGCGGATTTGTGCACTCCCCGATACACATCACGAGCCCGCCCACGGTTCTCCGTCGGCGGGCTTTCCATTTCGAGGTTCCGATCCTGAACACGCTCAACGTCGAGTACCGCAAGGTCGAGACGCTGATTCCCTACGCCCGCAATCCGCGCACGCACAGCGACGAGCAGGTCGCGCGCATCGCCGCCAGCATCGCCGAGTTCGGCTGGACCAACCCGATCCTGGTCGATGGCGACCATGGTGTGATCGCCGGCCATGGCCGACTGCTGGCCGCACGCAAGCTGGGGCTGACCGAGGTGCCGGTGATCGAGCTCGCGCACCTCACCCCGGCGCAGAAGCGCGCCTATGTGATCGCCGACAACCGGCTCGCGCTCGATGCCGGCTGGGATGAGGCCATGTTGGCGCTGGAGTTCGCGGAGTTGGCCGACGCCGGCTTCGATCTGGACCTGACCGGCTTCTCTGCCTCCGAGATCGAAGGCCTGCTCGACCACATCGAGGAGACGGAACCGTCCGCCGATGAGGACGAGCGTGCGCCGGAAGGCGACGCGGACGAGGACGACGTCACGCCGCCCACGGTTGCGGTCACGCGGCCCGGCGACTTGTGGCTGCTGGGCGAACACCGGCTGCTCTGCGCCGACAGCAGCGACGCGGCCGCCGTCGCGCGCCTCATCAATGGCGAGCGCGCTCACCTGCTCTTTACCAGCCCGCCCTACGCGAACCAGCGCGACTACACCACCGGCGGGATCACTGACTGGAACGCGCTCATGCAGGGCGTGTTCGGCGCCGCCCGCAGCGCGCTGCACGAGGACGCGCAAATCCTGGTCAACCTCGGCCTCGTCCATCGCGACGGCGAGTGGCAGCCGTACTGGGACGGCTGGATCGAATGGATGCGCACTCAGGGCTGGCGCCGCTTCGGCTGGTACGTCTGGGATCAGTCGGTGACCGTGCCCGGCGACTGGGCCGGGCGCCTCGCGCCGCGCCACGAGTTCGTGTTCCACTTCAACCGCCAGGCGCGCAAGCCGAACAAGATCGTGCCCTGCAAGTGGGCCGGTCACGAGACGCATCTGCGCGCCGATGGGTCATCCACCGCGATGCGCGCCAAGGATGGCAAGGTCGGCGAATGGAACCACGCCGGACAGCCCACGCAGGAGTTCCGCATCCCGGATTCCGTCGTCGAGGTGACGCGCCAGCGCGGCCGCATCGGTGAAGGCATCGATCATCCGGCGGTGTTCCCGCTGGGCCTGCCGAAGTTCTTCATCGAGGCCTACACCGACGCGGGCGAGATCGTCTTCGAGCCGTTCGCGGGCTCGGGCACCACACTGCTGGCCGGCCAACTCACCGGCCGCCCGGTACGCGCCATCGAACTCGCTCCAGAGTACGTGGACGTCGCGCTGCGCCGCTGGCTGCAGCACCACCCGGGCACGGCGCCGGTGCTGGAGGGCAGCGGCCGGACCTTCGCCGAAGTCGCCGCCGAGCGGCTGGGCGAGACGGCGGAGGTCACTGCATGAGCTGGCTGGCCGATCGCATCGAGCACTGGCCGATCGACAAGCTGCTGCCCTACGTGCGCAACGCCCGCCAGCACTCGGACGAGCAGATCGCCCAGATCGCGGCCTCCATCGCGGAGTTCGGCTTCGTCAATCCCATTCTCACCGGCGCCGACGGTGTGCTGGTCGCGGGCCATGGGCGGCTTGCCGCGGCGCGTAAGCTGGGTCTGGCCACCGTGCCGGTGGTGGTGCTCGATCACCTGACGCCGACCCAGCGCCGCGCCCTGGTGCTCGCGGACAACCGGCTCGCGGAACTCGCGACCTGGGACGATGCCCTGCTGCGCATCGAACTGGAGGCGCTGCAGGACGATGGCTTCGATCTCGATCTCACCGGATTCGACGCCGATGCACTGGCAGAACTGCTGGCCGATGAGGAACCACAGATCGAGGGCCGGACGGAGGACGATGCCATCCCGGAGATGCCGGAAGAGCCGGTGTCTCGGTCGGGCGACGTCTGGCGGCTCGGGCCGCACCGCCTGGTCTGCGGCGACGCGACCACCGCCGAGGCCTACGCGCGCCTGTTTCCGGACGGCGAGCGGGCGGACATGGTCTTCACCGATCCGCCGTACAACGTGAACTACGCCAACAGCGCGAAGGACAAGCTGCGCGGCAAGCATCGCCCCATCCTCAACGATGCGCTGGGCGAAGGCTTCTACGATTTCCTCTTTGATGCGCTGGCGCTGATCATGGCGCACACCCGAGGCGCGATCTACGTCGCCATGTCCTCCAGCGAACTGGACACGCTGCAATCGGCCTTCCGCGCCGCCGGGGGCCACTGGTCCACCTTCATCATCTGGGCCAAGAACACTTTCACGCTGGGCCGCTCGGACTACCAGCGCCAGTACGAGCCGATCCTCTACGGCTGGCCCGAAGGCGCGACGCGCCACTGGTGCGGCGACCGCGACCAGGGCGACGTCTGGCAGATCAAGAAGCCGCAGAAGAACGACCTGCACCCGACCATGAAGCCGGTGGATCTGGTCGAGCGGGCCATCCGCAACTCCAGCCGCCCCGGCGACGTGGTGCTCGACCCCTTCGGCGGCTCGGGCACGACCTTGATCGCCGCCGAGAAGGCCGGGCGCGTGGCGCGGCTGATCGAGCTCGACCCGAAGTATGCGGACGTGATCGTGCGGCGCTGGCAGGACTGGACGGGCCAGCAAGCCACCCGCGAGGCGGATGGCCTGGCCTTCGATCAGGCGGCGAGCGACTCGTCGGCGATCGCGCAGTGAATCACGAACCCGGTCAGATAAGGAAGCCCGCGCGGGATACCGTAGTCCTTACTGGTGCGGCGTCCGATGGTCCATTCCATCCACTGCCGGGTGGCGGCGCGGATCGCGTCGTGGAGGGCATGGCCCGCATGCTTGCGGTTGAGGACTTCGTCCGCGAAGTGGCGTCCGTGGCGGCTGTCGAGGAAGGCCCGCACCGCTTCGAAGGGCTGTCCCGTGGCGTCGGAGATGGCGTTCATCGCGATGGGCCAGGCGGATTGCGCGTGCGCGTCCATCGTGCCCCAGAAGCCCCAGGCTTCGTTGCGGGTGGCGGGGATCGTTTTGGCTGTGGTCATCGTTGTCTCCTTCGTTGATCGTTGCGACACACGTATGAACGCGCTGTTCGATCGGGAAGCCAAGCTCAATCTCAATCATCTCGCGTCGTCTGTTGGCGACCGGTTACGGCGGCCAGCTTGGCGCGGGCCGACGCGCTTTCCCAGTGGCAGGGTCCGTTGCCGTGCGCAGCCTCTTCGCTCCAGCGGGCCAGGATTTCGTCATCGCTCCAGCCCTTGGCGGTGAGGTAGGCGTAGTCGTCGGCGTCGTAGTTGCTGTAGGTGAGGATGGCGCGGGTGGGTTTCATGCTGTGCTCCTTGGCGTGGATGGTTGCGACACCCGTATGAACGCGCTGCCGGCGCGGGAAGCCAAGCGTTTTCTGCTTGGCTTCCCTTTCCGCTCGAATCACGCGATCCGGTAGATGCGCTCGCCGTCCTCGGGCTTGTCCGAGGTGATGGTGAGGCCCAACTTCTTCTTGAAGGCGTTGGCGAAGGTGCCGCGCACCGTGTGCGCCTGCCAGCCGGTGAGTTCGCAGATCTGGCGTACCGTCGCGCCCTCCGGGCGCCGGAGCATCGCGATGACTTGGGCCTGTTTGCTGTTCTCGCGGGTGCGGGGCTTGGTCTCGGCGCGCTGCTGTGCCCAGGTGGCTTCGGCGGCTGCGACCTCCGCCTCGAGATCCGCATCTGCCTCCACCGAGGCCGGCGCGGGACGCGGGCGCCCCAGGGCTTCGTAACCTTCGGCGGCGACGGACCAGTCGGTGCCGTCGGTGGTGATCAGGGCCCGATTGCAGAGACCGTCCAGTACCTTCTTGCGGGCGCCGCCTTTCACGTTGTCGGGGAACCACTCGATCTTGCCACCGGTGTGCTCGACGGCGTAGGCCAGGATGGCGTGCTGGGCGGGGGTGAGTTGGATGGTGCTCATTCGATGCTCCTTCGTGGTGGTTGATGGTGTGGTCATGAACGCGCTGTTCTCTGGAGAAGCCAAGCGCTTTCCGCTGCTTTCTCAGCCCTGCCGCGCGGCCTGCCGGCCCGCCTGGTAGGCGGCCATCAAGGCGCTCTTGACTGCCCAGACGCTGACCTCGTGGAAGTCCAGCCGGTCGCTGTTGCGGGTTTCCAGGGTGTCGATGAACAGGTGATCCAGCGCGATCTGCTGCAGCTGCCGGTCGATGTCCTTTTCGGCTTGCTCGGTCATGTGCTTCTCCTCGGGGTGTCGTTGATGGTGATGACATGAACGCGCTGTTCCCGAGCGAAGCCAAGCGGAATCCGAGCGGGACGGCGCCAATGCTTGATGGAGACCATGGGACTGTCGATTCGCGCCTACGCCCGCCACCGTGGGGTGTCGGACACCGCCGTACACAAGGCCATCCGCGCCGGGCGCATCACGCCCGAGGCGGACGGCACGATCGATCCGGACAAGGCCGACCGCGACTGGGCAAGGAACTCCGAGCCGCCCAAGGAGGGAACGGGCGCCAAAGCCGCGAAGGTGCGGGTGTCGGACGATCCGGCCCCGAACCTCGCCGCCGGGCTACCCGCGGGCGGCACGTCGCTGCTGCAGGCGCGCACGGTCAACGAGGTGGTCAAGGCGCAGACCAACAAGGTGCGCCTCGCCCGCCTCAAGGGCGAGCTGGTCGATCGCAACCAGGCCATCGCCCACGTGTTCAAGCTCGCGCGCACCGAGCGCGACGCCTGGCTCAACTGGCCGGCGCGCATCTCGGCGCAGATGGCGGCCAGGCTCGGCATGGACGCGCACACGCTGCACGTCGCGTTGGAGGCGGCGGTGCGCGAGCACCTCGCCGAGCTCGGTGAACTGAAGGTCCGCGTCGATTGATGAAACACATCCCTGTGTTTCACCCTGCCGGGCGCGCTGGCGCGCGTCCAAATTCGTTCCCGACGAATTTGTGATGGACGACTTCGTCTACGAGGGCTTCGACGCCATCGAGCGCGCCTGGCGCGAAGGACTGACGCCCGATCCGCTGCTCTCCGTCTCCGAGTGGGCCGACCGGCACCGGATGCTCTCCAGCAAGTCCTCGGCCGAGCCGGGCCGCTGGCGCACCAGCCGCACGCCGTATCTCAAGGCGATCATGGACTGCCTGTCGCCGACCTCGCCGGTCGAGCGCGTGGTGTTCATGAAAGGCGCACAGGTGGGCGCCACGGAAACCGGCTCGAACTGGATCGGCTACGTCATCCACCACGCGCCTGGGCCGATGATGGCGGTCTGGCCCACCGTGGAGATGGCCAAGCGCAACTCCAAGCAGCGCATCGACCCGCTGATCGAAGAGTCGCCGGTGCTCTCCGAGCTGATCGCCCCGGCACGCTCGCGCGACTCGGGCAACACCATCCTCGCCAAGGAGTTCCGCGGCGGCGTGCTGGTGATGACCGGCGCGAATAGCGCCGTGGGCCTGCGCTCGATGCCGGTGCGGTATCTCTTCCTCGACGAAGTGGACGGCTACCCGCTCGACGTCGAGGGCGAAGGCGATGCGATCTCGCTCGCCGAGGCGCGCACGCGCACCTTCGCGCGGCGCAAGATCTTCATCGTCTCGACGCCGACCATCGCCGGGGCGAGCGCCGTCGAGCGCGAGTACGAGGCATCCGACCAGCGCCGCTACTTCGTGCCGTGCCCGCACTGCTCCCACCGCCAGTGGCTGCGCTTCGAGCAGCTGCGTTGGGAGAGGGGCCGGCCGGAGACGGCGGCCTATGTGTGCGAGTCCTGCGATACGCCCATCGCCGAGCATCACAAGACCTGGATGCTGGAGCACGGCGAGTGGCGCGCGATGGCGCCGGAGAACGGCGTCAAGACGGCGGGCTTCCATCTCTCGTCGCTCTACAGCCCGGTGGGCTGGCGTTCGTGGCGCGACATCGCGAGCGCGTGGGAGAGTGCGGTCAGGAAGGAGTCCGGCTCGGCCGCCGCGATCAAGACCTTCAAGAACACCGAGCTCGGCGAGACTTGGGTCGAGGAAGGCGAAGCGCCCGACTGGCAGCGCCTGATCGAGCGGCGGGAGGACTACCGCATCGGCACGGTCCCCATGGGCGGCCTGCTGCTGGTGGGCGGTGCCGACGTGCAGAAGGATCGCATCGAGACCTCGATCTGGGCCTTCGGGCGCGGCAAGGCGTCCTGGCTCGTCGAGCACCGCGTGCTGATGGGCGACACCGCGCGGGATGCGGTGTGGAAGCGGCTGTCCGAGCTGATCGACGAGACCTGGACGCACGAATCCGGCAACCAGGTTCCGCTGGCGCGCTTCGCGCTCGACACCGGCTTCGCCACCCAGGAGGCCTACGCCTTCGTGCGCGCCTGCCGGGACAGTCGACTGATGGCGATCAAGGGGGTGCCGCGCGGCGCGGCCCTGATCGGCACGCCCACCGCCGTCGATGTCTCGCAGGGCGGCAAGAAGCTGCGCCGGGGCATCAAGGTGTACTCGGTGGCGGTGGGGCTCGCCAAGCTCGAGTTCTACAACAACCTGCGCAAGAGCGCGGATGTGGCCGACGACGGCACCACGCCGATCTACCCGGCGGGCTTCGTCCATTTGCCCAAGGTCGACGCCGAGTACATCCAGCAGCTCTGCGCCGAGCAGCTGATCACCCGCCGTGACCGCAACGGCTTTCCGGTGCGGGAGTGGCAGAAGCTGCGCGAGCGCAACGAGGCGCTGGACTGCTACGTGTACGCCCGCGCCGCCGCCGCGGCGAGCGGTCTCGATCGCTTCGAGGAGCGCCACTGGCGCGAGCTGGAAAGACAACTGGGCATCGCCGCACCGCCCGAGCAGGACGAACACACCGTAACCGCAGAAGACGCCCCCGACTCCGGGGGCGTCGTCGTTTCGGGCCGACGCGTCCGGCGCCGGTCCGTCGTCAAGAGTCGCTGGATGAGCTGAACATGAGCGTGATCGAAGGCATTTTTCACAACCCGGAGACCGGTCTCGACGAGCGACGGCCGATCGCCTGCGACGCGTTCGGGCGACTGCTCGCCGCCGACGGAGTCGGCGCGGTGGCCGCCTCCCGAGTCGAGGTCTTCACGATCGGCGCGCTGGCACGTGCAGCCTCCGTGACCACCGACCCGGTCGACCTCGGCGTCGGGCATCCCTACACGCTGGTCGTCGCCCGCAAGGCGGGGGCCGCCTCGCGCAACGAAGCCATGGAGATCCAGAGCTCGATCGACGGCGTGCGTTGGTTGCCCGCGGCGGGCATCCATCCGGATGCGAATGTCGCCTGGTACGAACCCAACGGCGGCAGCGATTACTTCACCGTCCAGGGCCGGCCCATCGGTCGCTTCGTGCGCATCGCCTTCAAGAACGGCAACACGGCCCAGACCGAGCTGGTCCTCGAGTTGGCCGCATTGGCGGGCGTCTGACCATGGCCTACACGGCGGCCGATCGCGAGGCGCTGGAGCGGGCATTGGCGCGTGGCGAGCGGCGCGTCACCTTCGGCGACAAGACGGTGGAGTACCGCTCGGTGGATGAGCTGCGCGCGGCCCTGCGCGAGGTGGACGCGGCGCTCGCCCGCGAGGCGGGGCGACCCAAGCTGCGCCAGATCCGGGTGACCACGGGCAAGGGGCTGTGATGCAAAACATCCCTGTTTTGCCCCCTGACGGGCGCGCTGGCGCGCGTCCAAAACCTCTCCCGGAGGTTTTGTGATGGGCTTCTGGAGCCGCCTCAAGCTCGCCTTCGGCGCGACCCCCACCTACGACGGCGTGGGCGCCGGGCGACGCGCGCTCGCCTGGATGCCGGGCAACCCCGGCGCGGTGGCCGCGCTGCTCACGACTCAGACGGAGCTGCGCGCCAAGAGCCGTGACCTGGTGCGCCGCAACGCCTGGGCGGCCGCCGGCATCGAGGCCTTCGTGGCCAACGCCATCGGTACCGGTATCAAGCCGCAGTCGCTGATCGAGGACCCGGGCCTGCGCGAGACGATCCAGGCGCTCTGGCGCGACTGGACCGAGGAGGCCGATGCCCAGGGGCTCACCGACTTCTACGGTCTGCAGGCCCTGGCCTGCCGCGCCATGCTCGAAGGCGGCGAGGCACTGGTGCGGCTGCGCTACCGGCGGCCGGACGACGGGCTGGCGGTGGCACTCCAGATCCAGGTGCTGGAGCCCGAGCACCTGCCCGTGACGCTCAACCGGCTGGCCGACAACGGCAACGTGATCCGCGCCGGCATCGAGTTCGACCGGCTCGGGCGGCGTGTGGCCTACCACCTGTACCGCTCGCACCCGGAGGACGGACTGCTCGCGCCCATGTCCGGTGGCAGCGGCATGGAGACCGTGCGCGTGCCCGCCGCCGAGATCGTGCATCTGTTCCGGCCCTTGCGTCCCGGGCAGATCCGCGGCGAGCCCTGGCTCGCGCGGGCCTTGGTGAAGCTCAACGAGCTGGATCAGTACGACGACGCGGAACTGGTGCGCAAGAAGACCGCCGCCATGTTCGCCGGCTTCGTCACCCGCGACCAGCCGGAGGATGCCCTGATGGGCGAAGGGCCGGCCGATGCCTCGGGCGTGGCGCTGGCGGGGCTGGAGCCGGGCACCCTGCAGATCCTCGAACCGGGCGAGGACGTGAAGTTCTCGCAACCGGCCGACGTGGGCGGCTCCTACGCCGAGTTCATGCGCCAGCAGTTTCGCGCCGTGGCCGCGGCCATGGGCGTGACCTACGAGCAGCTCACGGGAGATCTCACCCAGGTGAACTACTCCTCCATCCGCGCGGGGCTGCTGGAGTTTCGCCGCCGCTGCGAGGCGATCCAGCACGGCGTCATCGTCCACCAGCTCTGCCGCCCGGTGTGGCGTGCGTGGATGGCGCAGGCGGTGCTGGAGGGACGGCTCGAGCTACCCGGCTTCGCCCGGGATGCCGCGCGGCGCCGCGCCTGGCTCGCCTGCAAGTGGATTCCCCAGGGCTGGCAGTGGGTCGATCCGCAGAAGGAGTTCAACGCCATGCTCACCGCGATCCGGGCGGGGCTCTTGTCCCGCTCGGAGGCGGTGTCCTCCTTCGGCTACGACGCCGAGGACGTGGATCGGGAGATCGCCGCCGACAACGCCCGCGCCGATGCGCTCGGCCTCGTCTTCGATTCCGACCCGCGCCACGACCGCAACCCACCCGCGGCGGCCTCCGACCCGGTGCCGCCGCAAGACATCCAGGACCTCTGACATGCAGCTCGTACACCTGGCGTCCCGTCTCTACGGGACGCCACTTCTCATCGCGCGTTCGAAGCTGGACGTGATCCTCTCCGTGCTCGGTCCCCGCATCGGTCTGCCCGACGTTGAAGCCGCCGTACCGGCGGTGATGCCCGCGAGCCCGGAGGTGGCGGCACCGCCCGGCATCGCCGTGATTCCGATCCACGGCACGCTGGTGCGCCGCACCCTGGGGCTGGAGGCCGCCTCCGGCCTCATGAGCTACGGCGAGATCGGCACCCGTCTGGATGCTGCGCTCGCCGACCCTGCCGTGTTCGGCATTCTGCTCGACGTGGACTCCCCCGGCGGCGAGGCGGGCGGCGTGTTCGAGCTCGCCGAGCGCATTCGTGCGGCCGACGCCGTGAAACCGGTCTGGGCGATCGCCGCCGACTCCGCCTTTTCGGCCGCCTACGCCATCGCCTGCGCCGCCTCGCATCTCGCCGTCACGCGCACCGGCGGTGTGGGCTCGGTCGGGGTCATCGCCATGCACGTCGACCAGTCGGTCCGCGACGCCCAGCAGGGCTATCGCTACACGGCGATCACCGCCGGCCGGCACAAGAACGACTTTTCGCCCCACGAGCCGCTCGACCACGAGGCTTTGGTGCGCCTCCAGGCGGAGGTGGACCGCCTCTACGGCCTGTTCGTCGGGCACGTGGCCGCGATGCGCGGGCTGGACCCCGACGCCGTGCGCGCCACCGAGGCCGGGCTCTTCTTCGGCGAGGAAGCGATAGCCAGCGGGCTCGCCGACGCCGTGGCGAGCCGCGACCAGCTGCTCGCCGTCTTCGCGACCTTCTTGAACCCGCAGGGCCGTTCGCGGAACCCGGCCCCCCGCACGCGTCCCGGTTCCGCCTACGCCAAACAGGAGAACGACCCGATGCAATCCCCCGATCCGACCCCCGAAGCCCCCGAGACGACGCTCGTCGCCGCTGCTGCCTCCGCGGCGCCCGCGCCCGAGACGCCCGCCACCACCGTGGCGGACCGGCGCGAGGCCGTGGCCATCGCCGAGCTGTGCCAGCTCGGCGGCTGCCCGGAGCGTACCGCCGAGTTCCTGGCCGCAGGCCTCTCGGAAACCGATGTCCGCCGCGCGCTGCTCGCGGCCCGTGCCCAGAGCCCCGAGATCGGCTCGGCGATCCATCCGGATGCGCATGCCGCGCACCGCGCTTCCCCCGAACACAACCCGCTGATCAAGGCGGTCAAGCAGCTTGCCGGAAAGGAGTGAACCATGCCGACCCTAGTTGAACCGATGAACCTGGGCGACCTGCTGAAGTACGAGGCGCCCAACCTGTACTCGCGCGACCCGGCCACGGTCGCCGCCGGCCAGAACCTCGCCCTGGGCAGCGTCGTCGGCCGCGAGACCGCCACCAACAAGCTGAAGACGCTCGATCCGGCCGCCACCGACGGCACTGAGCTGCCCGCCGGCGTGCTGATCGTCGACGCCGACGCCACCGCCGCCGACCTCGATGCGGTCATCGTCGCGCGCCACGCCATCGTCGCCCGCCATGCGCTGGTCTGGCCTGCAGGGCTGACGCCCGCGCAGCAGTCCGCCGCCATCGCCGCCCTCGAAGCGCGCGGCATCCTTGTTCGTGAAGGAGCCTGACCATGCAGAATCCCTTTTCCAATCCCGCCTTCTCGATGGCGAGCCTCACCGCCGCCATCAACCTGATCCCCAACCGCTACGGGCGGCTGGAGACTCTGGACCTGTTCCCCATGAAGCCGGTGCGTACCCGCCAGGTCGTGGTGGAGGAGATGCACGGCGTGCTGAACCTGCTGCCGACCCTGCCGCCCGGCTCGCCCGGCACCGTGGGCAAGCGCGGCAAGCGGGCGATGCGCGCCTTCGTCGTGCCCCACATCCCGCACGACGACGTGGTGCTGCCCGAGGAGGTCCAGGGCATCCGCAGCTTCGGGCAGGAGACCGAGACCGAAAGCGTGGCCGGCGTGCTCGCCCGCCACCTGGAGACCATGCGCAACAAGCACGCCATCACCCTGGAGCACCTGCGCATGGGGGCGCTGAAGGGCGAGATCCTCGACGCCGATGCCACGCCGCTGGTCAATCTCTACACCGAGTTCGGCATCACGCCCAAGACCGTGAACTTCGCCCTCGGCAACGCCAACACCAACGTCAAGGGCAAGTGCGCCGAGGTGCTGCGCCACATCGAGGACAACCTCTCGGGCGAGTTCTCGACCGGCGTGCACTGCCTGTGCTCGCCCGAGTTTTTCGACGCGCTGACCGGCCACGCCAAGGTCGAGGAGGCCTACAAGAACTGGCAGCAGGGCGCGGTGCTCATCAACGACATGCGCCGCGGCTTCACCTTCGGCGGCATCACCTTCGAGGAGTACCGCGGCCAGGCGAGCGACGCCTCCGGCACCACCCGGCGCTTCATCGCGGCGGGCGAGGCCCACTGCTTCCCGCTCGGCACCGTCGACACCTTCGCCACCTACGTCGCGCCCGCCGACTTCAACGAGACGGTCAACACCCTGGGCCTGCCGCTCTACGCCAAGCAGGAGCCGCGCAAGTTCGACCGCGGCACCGACCTGCACACCCAGAGCAACCCGCTGCCCATGTGCCACCGGCCCGGTGTGCTGGTGAAGCTGACGGCAGCGTGATGACGCAGGTGACGGATCTTTACGAGGCCGCCGGCCGCGCCGGGCTGCTCACCGACGTCATGGTGGGTTCGCTCACGGTGCAGTGCGTCTTCAGCGCCCCGGATGAGCTGGCGCTCGACGGGCTCGCACTGAACCGCGACTACCACCTCGAGTACCCGAGCGCCTGGCTCACCCTCGCCGCCGGCGACACGGTGGAGATCGCGGGAAGCCCATATCGGGTGCGCGAGGTCCGCCAGCTGCGCGACGGCTCCGAGATGCAGGCCAAGCTGACCCGGCTATGACGTCCTCCGTCCGCGAGCGCCTGGTCCGGGCGATCGTGGCGCGTATCGGTCCCGCGATCGCACCGACGCCGCTGCATCGCCAGCCCACCGTGCCGCTCCCGCGCGAGGCGAGCCCCGCGCTCCTGCTGTTCATCGAAGGCGATCAGGTCGCAGCGCTTGCGAACGACCGGTGTGAGCGCGCCCTGACGCTGAGGCTGGTCGCGCTCGCGCGCGAAGACGACGCCTTCGACGTGGCCGACGCGCTCATCGTCGCGGCGCACGGCGCGCTCATGGCCGAGCCGAGCCTCGGCGGGCTGGCCCTGGGCGTGCGCGAGATCGACTGCGAGTGGGACGCGGAGGACGCAGACAGCCAAGCCCTGGCCGTGCCCGCGCGTTACGAGATCCGCTACCGCACCCTGGCCTCCGACCTCACCCAAAAAGGATAGTCACCATGCACATCGAACTCATCGAACCGCACACCCACGCCGGCCGACTCCACGCCCCCGGCGAGATCCTCGATCTCGACGAGGCAGCGGCGCAATGGTTGATCGAGCGCGGGACCGCGCGGGGGCTGATCGAGCGCGGAGCCGCGCGGCCGGCCGACCCTCAACCCCAGACCCCGATCAAGACCCGTAAAGGAGACTGACCATGCCTTACTTTTCCGGACAGGGGCGCGTCTACATCGGCGCCCGCGACGCACTCGGCAACCCGCAGGGCCTGGCCTACGTGGGCAACGTGCCCGAACTCAAGGTCTCCCTCTCGGTGGAGACCCTGGAGCACCAGGAGTCGGTGAGCGGCCAGCGCCTCACCGACCTGCAGCTCATCAAGACCAAGAAGGGCGAGTTCGCCTGCACGCTGGAGGAGCTCATCACGACCAACCTGGCGCTCGCCCTCTACGGCGCCACCACCGCCCAGACCCCGGGCACGGTCACCGCCGAGGCGCTGCCGAACCCGGTCACTCCCGGCAGCCTCTACCTGCTCGCCAAGCAGGACGTCTCGTCGGTGGTGGTAAAGGACTCCAGCGCCACCCCCAAGATTCTGCCGGCCGCGCAGTACTCGGTGAACGCCAAGCACGGCTCGCTGGTGATCCTCGACGCCACCACCGGCGGACCCTACGTCGAGCCCTTCAAGGTCGACTACGCCTACGGCACGGCATCGGTCACCGCCATGTTCACCCAGCCGCTGCCCGAGCGCTGGGTGCGCTTCGAGGGACTCAATACCGCCGACGGCAACCGCGAGGTGGTGATCGATCTCTACCGCGTGGCCATCAACCCGGCCAAGGAGCTCTCGGTCATCACCGACGAGCTGCTGAAGTTCGAGCTTTCGGGCCAGGTGCTGGCCGACACGCTCAAGCCCGCCGCCGGCGACCTCGGCCAGTTCGGCCGCGTCGTGCTGCTGTGAGGGGGATGACGATGAGTGCTTCCGATCTGGATGTTCTCGTGCCGCAGCCTCAAGTTGTGGATCTGGCCGGCCAACGCCTCGCGATCAGCCCGCTGGTGCTCGGCGAGCTGCCGGCGATGCTCAAGGCCGTGCAGCCCTTCGCGCAACGACTGGCGGGCGAGCCGGACTGGCTCGCCTTGCTCTCGGACCACGGCGATGCCTTGCTCACCGGGTTGGCGATCGCCAGCCGCCAACCGCGCGAGTGGGTGGACGCGCTGGCTCTCGACGATGCCATCACCCTGGCGGCGACCGTGTTCGAGGTGAACGCGGATTTTTTCGTGCGCCGGATCGCGCCGAAAGTCGGCGATCTGGCGCAGCGTCTGAACGGCCGTCTGGCTGGGCTGACGCCATCGCCCGCCTGATACGGGGCGGTCACCGCTACCCGGACATCCTCGGCTACACGTTGGGCCAGCTGAACGCCTTCCTCGCCGCCGATCGCCGCCTCGAACACGAACGGCTCGCCACCCGGCTTGCCGTCATGACCGCTGCCGCCCAGGGCAGTCGCGACGGCATCCGTGAACTCCAGACCGAACTCCATCGGGGCATGCGTGATGAAGATCGATCTGGTCGCTGAGGGCTTGCTGGATCGGCGGCGCTTCAGCGCCTGGCAGGGCGACACCCGCAAGGCGATCCACACCGCCGTGGCCCGCGCGATGCGCGACACCGGCAAGGTGATGGCCGAGCGGGCGCGGGGCGAAATGCGCGCCGGTTTCAAGGTCGTGAAGCCGAAGTTCCTCCGCTCGATGCACGCCAAGGTGTTCGACCGCAAGGCCAAGGAATTCCCGGCCCTCTACATCGGCTCGAAAGTGCCCTGGCTGGGTATCCACGAACAGGGCGGAACGATCCGGGGGCGGATGCTCGTCCCGCTGCTGCCGCAGCACCGGCGCATCGGGCGCAAGGCGTTCGCTCGGGTGATCGATGCCCTGATGCGCTCCGGCAATGCCTTCTTCATCGAGAAGAACGGCCGGCAGATCCTGATGGCCGAGAACATCGCCGAGAACGCCCGGCCGCTCGCGCGCTTTCGTCGTGCCGAGCGGGAGCGCACCGGCGCCAGGCGCGTGCGGCGCGGCCAGGAGATTCCCATCGCCGTGCTCGTGCGACGCGTGAGCTTGAGAAAACGGTTCGACCTCGCCCGCTCGGTGCGAGGCGATCTTCCCCGCCTGACGGCGGCCATCCGTAAAGCAATGTCGAAGGTTTGAACGTGGCCGGTAACCGTGCCCAGATCCTCATCACCGCCGTCGATGAGACGCGACGGGCCTTCCAGTCCGTACAGGGAAATCTCGCCCGCCTGCGCGGCGAAGCCGCCCAGGTCGGCCAGGTGCTCTCCCGCATCGGCGGTGCGATCGGCATCGGGCTGGGGGTGCGCGAACTGGTCGAGGTCGCCGACCAGTACAAGAACCTGCAGGCGCGCCTCAAGCTCGCGGTCACCTCGCAAGAGGAGTTCAACCGCGCCGACGCGGCCCTCTTCGAGATCGCCCAGAAAAACCGCGCGCCCCTGGCAGAGACCATCACTCTCTATGCGCGGCTCGCACCCTCGGTGCAGGCGTTGGGGCGTTCGCAGGCGGACGTGCTGGCGGCTACCGACGCCATCGGGCAGGCCGTGTCGCTCTCCGGCGCATCCAGCGACGCGGCGGCCGGTGCCCTGCTGCAGCTGGGGCAGGCCTTCGCCTCGGGCCAGCTGCGCGGTGAGGAGTTCAATTCCGTCATCGAGCAGACGCCGCGCCTGGCGCAGGCCATCGCCGACGGCATGGGCGTGCCGCTCGGCTCACTGCGGGCCCTGGCGCAGGAAGGCAAGATCACCTCGAAGGCCGTGCTCGACGCCTTGCTCAAGGAGCGGACGCGCCTCGCCGAGGAGTACGCGAGCCTCCCCGATACGGTGTCGGGTGCGCTCACCCGCCTCAGGAACGCCTTCCAGCGAGCCTTCGGCGAACGCGACGCGAGCTCGGGTCTGACGGCGGGACTGGCGCAGGCCATCCAGCTCGTCGCCGGGCATCTCGAGCTGCTGATCGACTTGGCCGGTGTCGTGCTGGTTGCCGCGTTCGGGCGGATGGCCGGCGCCTTCGCGACCAGTGTTGCTGCCGCCCGGGCGGAAGCGGCCGCGCGCCTGGCCAACCTGCGCACGCTGGAAGCCGAGGCGCTCGCCCGGGTGCGGCTCGCCGATGCCGCCTTGGCTCAGGCACGTGCGCAAGGGCTTGCCACCGGCGCGCTGGTCGCGGATGCGGCCAAGGCCCGGCTGCAAGCCACCGCTGCTTCCGGTGCCGTGGCTCAGGCAGTAGCGTCCACGTCCCTGCTCGGTCGCGCCGCGGGTCTGTTGCGCGGGGTGCTCGCGCTCCTGGGCGGGCCCATCGGCGTCATCGTGACCGCCGCGGGGCTGCTCGCGGGCGCACTCTATTCGGCGCGCGACGCCGTGGTCGAGTTCGGCGGCAGGACCGCCTCGATCAAGCAGATCGTCGCCGCCGCCTGGGACCTGGTCGTCGAGAAGGTCGGCGAAGTCGTCAGAGCCTTAGGAAGGCTGGTCGGTACCAACGATCTCTCCTGGGTCCGCGTGCGCGCGGCGATGGTCGGCGCGCTGAACGCCATCGGCACGGCCGTCCGCGCGATGGTGAACGTCGTCATCGGCGCGTTCAACGCCATCGGCAGCGTCGTCGGCATCACGGCCGCCTTCCTGGTCGAGCGCTTTCGTAGCGCCTTCTCCGACATCGGAGAGCTGGCGAAGGCCTTGGGCCAGGACGTGGCAGCGGCCTTCAGCGGCGACTTTTCGATGCAGGCGCTGCGCGCAGCACTCGGCCGCCAGCTCGGCGAGGTGCGGGATTTCGGGAAGGAGTTGGCTGGAGCCGTGCGCGACGCCGTCACGCGCGACTACGTCGGGGAGGCCGCGCAAGCCATCGCCCGGCGCATCCGCCCCGAGCAAACCCAGCCGGGCGTCTTCGGCCGTCCGCAGCCGCAGGCCTTGTCCGCCCCCGACAAGGGAGGCGAAGCAGCGAAGCTCGCCCTCGTGCAGGCCCAGGCCGAGGCCGAATTCAAGCTCCTCAAGGACGCGTTGGACCGTCAGGCGCGGGCATTGGATGCCTCCCTCGAAGACCGGCTGATCTCGCTCAAGGACTACTACGCGGCCAAGACCCGGATCGAGCAGCAGGAGATCGATGCGGAGATCCGGCGCGTGCAGGTCTCGCTCGCGGAGCAGCAGCGCCTGCAGAGGACCGGCAAGGACGAACCGGTACGCCTCAAGGCGAAAGCCGAGGTCGCCAAGCTCGAAGCGGAGCTCACCGTCCTCAACAACAAGCGCGCGGACGTCGAGGTCGCCAATGCCCGCAAGGCCACCCAGGCCGAGCGCGAGCTGCGCGAGGAGCTTGCCAAGGTGCGCGACGAACTGCTCGACCTCACCGGGGCGGCGACCAGCCAGGATCGACGCGCGGCGATCGAGCGGCAGTACCAGACGCTGATCGAGCGGCTGCGTGCCGAGGGCGACACCGAAGGCGTGGCCACGGTCGGGCGCCTCATCGACGTCAAGTCGGCGGCCGCCGATCTCGCCGACTACGAGCGCCAGTTCAACGACGCGCTCGCCCGGATGCGTGCATCCGAGGAGTCGATCAACCTGCAGCGCCAGTCGGGGCTACTCACCGAATCCCAGGCACGAAGCCAAATCCTTGCGCTGCATCGCCAGACGGGCGAATCGCTCGATGCGCTCCTGCCGCAGTTGGAGGCCGCCGCCGCGGCCATTGGCCCGGAGGCCGTCGCCCGGGTACAGACCTGGAAGAACGAGATCGCGCAGGTGAAGCTCGTGGTGGACGACGTGGCGGTCGCCATCGACGGGGCGGTGCAGGACGGCTTCGCGCAGATGTTCGAGGCCATCGGCAGCGGCGCCAAGTCGGCCAAGGACGCCTTCGCCGACTTCGCCCGCTCGGTACTCGCCGCCATCAACCGCATCGCCTCGCAGAAGCTCGCCGAGGCGCTGTTCGGCAGCCTGTTCGGGGGCGGCGGCGCGGGCGGGTTCAGCCTGGGATCGCTGGTCTCGTCGTTGTTCCAGGGCTTCGCCGGCGGCGGCTACGTCACCGGCCCGGGCACCTCCACCAGCGACTCGATCCCGGCACGACTCTCCGCCGGCGAGTACGTAGTCAATGCCGCCGCCGTGAAGCGCGTGGGCGTGGCGTTCCTGGAGGCGATCAACGGCATCGAAGGCGGACCGCGCATCCAGGGGCCCCGGCTCACCTTCGCCGCCGGCGGGCTGGTGCCCGAGATGCCGCCCCCGCAACCGCAGGGCCAGGCGGTGCGCATCGTCAACGTGATCGACCCGGCGATGGCCGCCGACTACCTCAACTCGTCCGCGGGCGAGAAGACCATCCTCAACATCCTGCAACGCAATGCGGGAGCCGTCAGACAGGTGCTTGCGTAAATGGCGTTCGAAATCGGCACGGCCAGCGATTACCGCGATCTGCTGGACCGCTTCCATGCCTTCCTCACCACTCACCCGAATCTGGTCGCCGCGGGCCAGCAGTGGCAGGCGCTGCACTGGACGACGGACGCCGCTACGAAAGAGCTCATCCTCAAGGCGCCCGGCCTGGCCGGTGCCGAGGAGATCTACTGCGGCATCCGGGCCTACGAGAACGCCACGGCCGGCTACTACATGTGGGACCTGAACGGCTTCATCGGCTTCAACCCGGCCAACGACTTCTATACGCAACCGGGCGCGATCAGCGGCTGGCTGCCGATGATGTCGCTCTGGAACACAGCGATCCCGTACTGGTTCGTGGCCAACGGCCGACGTGCCGTGGTGGTGGCGAAGATCTCGACCGTCTACCAGGCGGCGCACCTGGGCTTCGTCCTGCCCTACGCGACGCCGGGTCAGTATCCGTACCCGCTGCTCGTCGGCGGCTCGATGACCGGCCAGCGGGGCCGCAACTACAGCGTGACCTCGCCCAACCACCGCCATTTCGTCGACCCGGGCGAGGATGGACAGAACAACGCCAACACCGCCTGCATGCTGCGCGGCCCCTCGGGCGCTTGGCTGCCGTTCCAGAACGTCGCCTACTCGTCGTCCGAGTATCGCTACGACGGGCCGCGCCCGGTCTGGCCGACGAACTACACCTACCTCGGCAACCTGCGCGAGGCGCCGGACGGCACCTACGTGCTCTCGCCCATCGTGCTCACGCAATACAACTCCGGCACCGATCACGACCTCTTCGGCGAGCTGGAAGGCGTCTATCACGTCTCCGGGTTCAACAACGCCGCCGAGAACCTGATCACGGTGGGCGGCGTGGACCACCTCGTGGTGCAGAACGTGTATCGCACCAGCGTGCGCGACTACTGGGCGCTGCGCCTTTCGTGACCGACCATGGCCTACCAGACTGGTACCTCCGCCAACCCCGATCAGCTGCTCGACGCCCTGCGCGTGTTCGCGGTGGCCAACGGCTGGACCCAGCTGCGCTGGGCCCCCGACGGCACCGGGCAGACCCTGTCGCTCGCCAAGGGCGGGCTCTACGTCCATCTGCGCTCCGCGGTGAATGAGCGCCTCTCCACACGCTACAACACCATCACCGGCATCTGGCTGATCGGCTCGACGGGATTCGATGCCGGCAAGCCCTGGTGGGATCAACCCGGATCGATCGTCAACGCCAGCTACGTGAGCAACACCACGAGCTACCGCGCCGAAGCCTGCGGCCTGTTCGAGGTGGGCACCGCCAACACCTACCACCTACTCTCGGCCGCCACGCCCGAACTGATCATGCTCGTCGCCGAGGTCTCGCCCGGCGTCTATCACCATCTCGCCTTCGGGGATCTCACGAAGTTCGGCAGCTACGGCGGCGGGGCGTTCGTGTCGGGCGCGTTCGGCCCGGACGCCTACACCTATACGTACAGCGGCTTCACCGACTACGTCTTCGGCTACGACCACGACCGGCACTTCGGCCTGCCGTTCAACGATTACAAGTACTACGGCGGCGCGAACTTCGTCCTCGCCGAGGTGGACGGCGCCACCGACTGGCACTCGGTCTGCAAGGACTGGGCGCTCACCGGCAAGCGCGCCAAGGCGCTGTGG
Organism: Sulfuricystis thermophila; assembly: GCF_004323595.1. Classification (GTDB taxonomy): domain Bacteria; phylum Pseudomonadota; class Gammaproteobacteria; order Burkholderiales; family Rhodocyclaceae; genus Sulfuricystis; species Sulfuricystis thermophila. Next base: position 1,903,725 of record NZ_AP019373.1, on the reverse strand, counting down.
GAACGGGGCACGGGCACGCCGCGCGACAGTCTGGCGCGCTACTGGTGGGGTCACGTGCCCAACACCTTGAACGGCGTGACGCCGATGCTGCCGTTCTACCTGTTCGTGGCGCGGCCTTCCGGCTTCTTCTCGCCCTTCGGCTTCACGCCGCACCTGCGCTATCTCAACATCACCCACTACGCGCCGGCGGAGGTCTTCGCGTTGGGCGCCGAGCAGTGGATGGCCTTCCCGGCCCACTCCAAGAACGGCAAGAGCGGCGTGCACGGCTATGCCGTGAGACTCATCCCCTGAGCGGATCATGCCGACCTTTCCCGGTTCCATCCTGCCTGGTGCCGCCCGCCAGGAGCCGCCGACCTGGTCGCGCTCGCCGGAGGTCTCCGAGCGCGTGCCGGTCGCCTTTCCGTTCGACCCGAGTGCGAGCTCGGTCATGCGTCCGGGCGCGCGGCTCGACACCCAGCCCGTCGACGAGCTGCGGCTCGGCGTCAACGGCGCTCTGCTGCCCACCTTTGGGGCCGACTGGTATCACCGCATCCACGTCATCCCTTCGACCATCGATCTCGGCAACCTGGTGAGTCCGGTCGAGCGGGTGCTGGAGGTGTGGAACGCTCGGTTCGACGCGCAGACGCTCGATGCCATCGACGAGACCGGAACGGACGGGCTGCTGCTCTCGGGCCAGCCGGCGCCGCCGCTCGCCTTCGGGCCGCTGCAGTCGCGCCTCTACACCTTCGCAGCGGGCACGCGCGGGGCGCCGGTGATCGACGCCGCCTACCGCTTCGTCTTTGCCGGCGGGCTCACCGCGCTGCTGGTGGTCACCGGCCGCCGCGTGGTGGTCTTCGGCATGCGTCCGGACTGGTCGCAAGGGATCACCGAGCGGCTGGAATGGCTCACCGAGGTGCTGGAGGCCTACGACGGCACCGAGCAGCGGGTGCGCCTGCGGCAGCTGCCGCGACGCGGTTTCGAGTATGGATTCCTGATCGAGGGCCGGGACGCCCAGGTGCTGGATCACCTGCTGTTCGCCTGGGGCGCACGCATCTACTGCCTGCCGGTGTGGACCGACGTCTCCACCCTTGCGGGCGAGGCCGCCATCGGCAGCACCGCGCTCACCGTGCAGGATGCCGCCAACAGCGACTACCACGCGGGCGGTCTGGCGGTACTGTGGCGCTCCAACACGCGGCACGAGGCGGTGGAGATCCTCTCCATCGCCGGCAACACGCTGACCCTCAAGCTCCCCTTGGCCGGGAGCTGGCCGGCCGGCACGCGGGTGTTTCCGGCGCGGCTCGCCCGCCTCGAGGGCGAGGTGGCCGTTACGCGTCCCACCGACACCATCGCCGTCGGCCGCTGCCGTTTCGGCATCGAGGACATCACGGCGCCCGCGGTCGCCGACTATGGCCCGGCCTATCAGGGCTACCGGGTGTTCGACTGGCGGCCCAACCGGAGCACCGACCTTGAGGACAGGTGGCTTCGGCGCCTCTCCATCATCGACTACGGGACGGGACTGCCGACCTTCGACGACGAGTCGGGCTCCCCGCTCATCGGACGCACGCTGACCTGGCTGCTCACCGACCGGAGCAAGGCGACCGCCTTCCGGGGCTGGCTCGCCGCACGCGCGGGACGGGCGAATCCCTGCTGGTTGCCGACCTTCGAGTCCGACCTCGAAGTCAGCCGCACGGTGGCGGCCACGGATGCCGGCCTCGTCGTCCGCAACGTCGGCTACGCCCGCTTCGTCGCCGCCGATCCCTTGCGGCGCGACCTGCGGCTCCTCACCACGGCCGGCACCTTCCATCGCCGTATCACCGGGGCGAACGAGATCTCCGAGGACGAGGAGCTGCTCTCCCTGGACGCGCCGCTGGGCGTGACCCTCGAACCCCAGCAATTCCTGCAGGTCTCGTACCTGGAGTTGGCCCGGCTCGACCAGGACGCGGTCGAGCTGCATTGGGAGACGGACGCCACGGCGCGCGTGCAGCTCTCCACCCGGACGTTGAGATCATGAGCTAAGACCATGAGCTATCTGGGCATCGAACAGTCCGCCCACGGCGGACAACCGCAGGAGCTCTACCGCTTCTCCCAGGGCACGCAGCGCTGGCTCTACACCTCGGGGCAGGTGGCGGTGGACTACCAATCCGAGACCTATCAGCCGGCGACGATCTCGCGCGGCGGCCTCGAGCAGAGCAACGAGCTCGCGCGGCTGGGGCTGGAGATCCGCATGCCGCGCGACCTGGCCGTGGCGAGTCTATTTCTCGCCGCCCCGCCCGAGGGTGTGGTGAGCGTGACCCTCTACCGGCGCCATGTCGGCGACGCCGAGTTCATCACCTACTGGAAGGGGCGCATCACCGGCGCGCGGCTGTCCGGCGCCGAGGCCACCCTCAAGTGCGAGCCCATCGCCTCGAGCCTGAAGCGGCCGGGCTTGCGTGCCCGCTACCAGCTGCTGTGCCGCCACGTGCTCTACTCCAGCGGCTGCGGCGCATTGAAAGACAGCTTTCGGGTGGACGGCACCGTAGCGGCAGTGAGCGGCGTGACCGTCCAGGTCGCCGTCGCCGCCAGCCGGCCGGACGGCTACTTCGTGGGCGGCATGCTCGCCACCACCGCCGGCGCGCGCATGATCGTCGGTCACGCCGGGATCGACCTCACCCTGGTCGCTCCCATGGTCGGCCTCACGGCGGGCGATGCGGTCCAGCTCTATGCCGGCTGCGACCACACGATGGCGCATTGCAAGGACAGGTTCGGCAACCTGGACAACTTCGGCGGCTTCCCCTTCATCCCGGTGAAGAACCCCTTCACCGGCGACGCCATCGTGTGAGGCTTTCCCATGTGGCAACAGATCATCATTTGGGTCGTCACCACGGTACTGTCCGCGCTGCTCGCGCCGCGCCCCAAGGTGCAGGACGCCCAGCCCGGCCAGATCGGCGACAAGGACGTGCCCATCGCCTCCCAGGACGCCCCCATCCCGGTGCTGTTCGGTACGCGGGTGATCTCCGGGCCCAACGTGGTCTGGTACGGCGACGTGCAGGTGCGGCCGATCCGCAAGTCCTCCGGGGGCAAGAAGTGACCGAGGTCATCGCTCGGCTGGAGCATGCCCGTGCCCTGGGCTACTGCGCCCGCGGCATGCGTCGCTGGTTCGAGGGGCGCAGCCACACCTGGGCCGAGTTCGTGGAGCGAGGGGTCCCGGCCGACTGGCTGCGCGCCACGGGTGACGCGATGGCGATCCGCCTCGCCGAGGTAGCCGACAAGGCCCAAAGGGCCGCAGGACAGCACGAAGTGCTGGTCCCGAGCGCAGCGAGGGATGCGCGAAGCGCACAGAAGGAGCAGGCAGGATGAGCGGCGGCGGCAAAGGCAGTCAGGAGTACACGGTCGGCTATTGGTACGGCCTCGGCGCCCACCTCGCCCTGTGCCACGGCCCGCTGGACGCCATCACCGAGATCCGGGTGGGCGAGCGCGTCGCCTGGTCGGGCAACGTCACCGGCAACACCACGATCACCATCGACAACCCCAATCTCTTCGGCGGGGAGGAGCGCGAGGGCGGCGTGCAGGGGCCGGTGGACATCCTGATGGGCGGGCCGACCCAGGGACGGAACGCCTACCTGCAGGAGCGCCTCGGCGCCGACATCCCGGCCTTCCGCGGCGTGGTGTCGCTGATCCTGCGCCGGGTGTGGGTCGCGGCCATGAACCCCTACATCAAGCCCTGGTCGGTGCGCGCCAAGCGGGTGCCGAGGCAGTGGTACGCGGCCAAGGCCGAGATCTCCGGCGACGCCAACCCGGCCCACATCGTGCGCGAGTGCCTCACCAACGGCGAGTGGGGCATGGGTTACCCGACGAGCGACATCGACGATGCCAGCTTCACGGCGGCCGCCGACGCGCTCCATGCCGAGGGCTTCGGGCTGTCGCTGCTGTGGAACAAGGAAGAGACCATCGAGGACTTCATCCTGTCGGTGCTCCGGCACGTGGACGGGCTGCTCTACGTCCATCCGCGCACCGGGCTCTTCACCCTCAAGCTCGCGCGCGACGATTACACGATCTCCAGTCTACCGATCTTCGACCCCAGTAACATCCTGCGCATCGAGGACTTCACGCGGCCCTCCTGGGGTGAGATCACCAACCAGGTGACCGTCGTCTACCGCGACGGCGTCACGGACAAGGACGGCAGCGTCACAGTGCAGGACATCGCCGCCGTGCAGCTCAACGGCGGCGTGGTGGCGACCACGGTCAACTACCCCGGCATCAGCCGAGCGGAGCTGGCCAACCGGGTGGCCATGCGCGAGTTGAAGCAACTCGTAAGCCCCCTCGCCAAATGCACCTTCGTCGCCAACCGCCAGGCATCCGGCCTCAACATCGGCGACGTGGTGAAGCTCTCCTGGCCGCCCTACGGCATCGACCAGATGGTGATGCGCGTCGCGCGCATCACCTATGGGGAGCTGGCGAACGGGGCGGTGCGGGTGGAGTGCGTGCAGGACATCTTCGGCCTGCCGCAGTCGGTCTACTCGGCGCCGCCCCCCTCGGGCTGGACGGAGCCGACCAGCCTGCCGGCGCCGTGCCCCCACCAGACCCTGTTCGAGGTGCCGTACTGGTCGGTGGTCAAGGACTTCACCGGCGAGTCCCAGAGCCTGCTCGGCGACATCGACGATCTCGACGGCCTGGTGGCAGCCTGCGGTTCGCGCCCCTCGTCGGACGCCTTCGGCTTCAAGGCACTGGCCCGCGTCAGCGGCAGTTTCACCGAGAAGGGCTTCGGCATCTTCACGCCCACGGCGGTTCTCACGGCAATGCTGCCGCAGTCGGCCGCGCAGGTGAGTGTGGGGCTGACCTCCGGCATCGACCTCGAGGAGGTGACTGCCGGAGGACTCACGGTGATCGACGGCGAATGGCTCAAGGTGGTGTCGCTCAACCTCGCGACCCAGACCGTCACCCTGGAGCGCGGGATGCTCGATACGGTGCCGGCGAGCCACCCCGCAGGCAGCCGCATCTGGTTCGTCGACGGCTTCCGCCACTACCTCACGCCCGAGTACGTCGCCGGCGAGACGGTGCGCGTGAAGCTCCTCACCCGCACGGCACGCGGCACGCTGCCCGAGGCGGCGGCCACAGAGATGAGCCTGCCACTCAACAAGCGCTTCATCCGTCCGTACTGCCCCGGCAACGCCCAGGTCAACGGCAAGCGCTATCCGACCGTGGTGGCCGGCGAGATCAACGTGAGCTGGGCCACGCGCAACCGCCAGTCCCAGACCGCCTACCTCGTCCTGCAGACCGAGGGGGCGATCACGCCGGAGGCGGGCCAGACCACAACCGTGCGCTTCTACAACGAGAATGGGCAGCTCGCGCGCACGGTGAGCGGCATCACGGGTAACGGTACCACCTGGCCGCTGGCGCAGGAGCTCGCCGACTCCGGCCTCGGGCGCGTCAACGCGCACGTCAAGGTGGAGATCGAGGCGAGCCGCGACGGCCATTTGTCCTGGCAGAAACACGTCATCGAATTCGACCGTACCGGCTACGGCCTGCGTTACGGCGACTACTACGGAGGTGTCTGATGGCCTTGAATGACCCGAACCTCGGCCTCGCCTACGGCTGGGCCCAGGGCGAACACAACTGGAACGGCGGCATGGACGCCAACCTGAAGCGGCTCGGCGCCGTGGTGGGCCTGTCGGTCAAGGACCGCGATCTCGCCACCCCACCCGCGACACCCGTGGACGGCGATCGCTACATCGTCCCGGCAACCGCCACCGGCGCCTGGGCGGGTCGCACCGACCAGATCGCCGTGCGCATCGCGGGCGCGTGGGAGTACCACGTCCCCAAGATCGGCTGGACCTGCTTCGTCGAGGACGAGGGCGTGCTCTCCGTCTACAAGGCGACCGGCTGGAGCCCCGGCATCGCCGTCTGATCGCTTCCCTTTCCATCATCCACCGAACCCGCCGCCCGGCGGGTTCGTCGTTTCTGGAGACCAGCAATGAGCCCACCCACTCTGCAAGACGGCATGGTCGTCATGCCGCGCGACGAGTTCGAGGAGCTGCTCGCACGCGCAGCCGAACGCGGCGCGAGGCGCGCCTTGGCCGACGTCGGCCTCGACGGCGAGGACGCCGCCCACGATATCCGCGAGCTGCGCGGCCTGCTCGAAGCCTTCAACGCCGCCAAGCACACCGCCTGGCAGACCGTGATCCGGCTCGTCACCACCGGCTTCCTCCTGGCGCTGGTCGCGGGCGCCGTCATCAAGCTCAAGCTGATGGGAGGTGGCCAATGATCGAGACCCTGCTCGGTGGGCTGCTGGGCGGAGCCTTCCGTCTGGCACCGGAGATCCTGAAGTGGCTGGACCGCAAGGGCGAGCGCAGCCACGAACTGGCGATGCAGGACAAGGCGCTTGAGTTCGAGAAGCTGCGCGGCGCCCAGCGCATGGCCGAGATCGGTGCCGGGGCCGATGCCGCGTGGAACGTGGGGGCCCTCGAGACCTTGCGCGAGGCGGTGGCGGCGCAGGGCCGAACCTCGGGCGTGAAGTGGGCCGATGCGCTGTCCACCACGGTCAGGCCCGTGGTCACCTACATCTTCGTGCTGATGTATGCCGGGGTGAAACTCTCGGCCTTCGTCGGCTCGGTGCAGTCGGGCGTGGGGTTCGGGCCAGCGTTGCTCGCAGCTTGGTCGGAAGCGGATCAGGCCTTGCTCGCAGGCATCCTGAACTACTGGTTCCTGAATCGCACCCTGGAGAAGGCACGGGGAGCGGTGTGATGGCGCGAACGGGCCGCCCCGAGACGCCCTTGCGCTGGCGCTTCCTCGAGAAAATCGACTTCGACCCGGATAGCGGGTGCTGGATCTGGAAGGGGGCCAGGCATCCGCAAGGCTACGGGCTCATCAAACGCAAGGACGGCGCGCAGCTGCGTGCGCATCGAGTCGCTTACGAGTTGGCGTATGGTCCGATCCCGGACGGTCTCATGGTCTGCCATCGCTGCGACAGGCCGCAGTGTGTCCGCCCCGGTCATCTGTTCGTCGGCACTGCACGCGACAACAGCGCTGACATGGTTACGAAGGGCCGATCGGCGCACCTCTTTGGCGAGCGCAACGGCAGTGCCCGCCTGACCCGTCAAGCAGTCCAGACGATTCGCTCCGAGAGTGGCTGCTACCGTGATCTCGCCGGACGGTTTGGGGTGTCGCCGTCGGCAATCGGCCTCATCAAACGGATGGAGCGATGGACACGCATGTGATCGTGGTACCCCAGGCGGCTATTGATCTCGCCAAGCGCTTCGAGGGCTTCCATCGCGTGCCCAAGCACGATCCCAACCGCGCCTATCCGTACATCTGTCCGGCCGGCTATCCAACGATCGGCTACGGTCACCTTTGCAGGCCGGACCATCCGCCGATCACCGAGGAAGAAGCCGAGGCCTACCTCGCCCAGGATCTGAAGGTGGCGCTCGCCGCAACGTTGCGCTACTGCCCGGTGCTCGCCGCCGAACCCGAGGGAAGACTTTCGGCCATCGTGGATTTCACGTTCAACCTTGGGGCTGGGCGTCTGCAGACATCAACGCTGCGGCGGCGGATTAATCAGCGCGACTGGCTGGACGCGGCTCGCGAGTTGCGGCGCTGGGTCTACGGTGGAGGTAAGGTGCTACCTGGTCTGGTAGCTCGGCGAGAGGCTGAAGTTTTGTTACTCCAAGAATGAATCAAGTAGCTTCCAACCTCATTGTTATGAGTAAATGAAGTGACAGCCTGACCGAGTCAATGGGCCTCTCGAAAATGTCTCGGTTGTCACCATTCTTATTCGTGCGTGGCGCACCTTAGGATGCCTGAATCGGCTGCAGGGCAATGATGGCCATGCCGATCAGCGCCACAGTCGCCCCTGCGAGATCCCAGCGACTCGGCGCAATACCGTCCACGGCCCATAGCCAGACGAGTGCGATGACGACATACATCCCACCGTAGACGGCGTAGGTACGTCCCGCCGCGCTCGGGTGCAGCGTCAGGAGCCAGGCGAAGAGTGCCAGCGCACTCGCCGCTGGCACTAGCAGCCACAACGATTTACCCTGTTTGAGCACCAGCCACGGCAAGTAACAACCCACGATCTCGGCGACAGCCGTGAGCGCGAACAGGGCAGCAGTCTTGGTGAGCTCGATCATCATGCCCTCAATGCAGATGTTGATGGTGCGCATCCGGGAAATGCGGATGTGAGGTTGCCCCTGAAAACTGGAGTTCTTAACCCTTGTTGAAAATACCGACAAGGAGTTCAGAGATGAGTGACAAGCAGGTGCGTGCGCAGTACACGCGAGAGTTCAAGCAGGAGGCTGTTCGGCAGGTCCGCTCGGGTCAGGCGATTGCGGTGGTGGCCAAGGTACTGGGCATTCCCAAAGCGAGCCTGAGCAACTGGGTACGGCTGTCAGCCAAGGGAGAATTGGACGGTGCGGGCGGTGGAGGCAAGAGCATCCAGGTCTCGCCCGAGCAGATGGAGATAGCCCGGTTGCGTGCAGAGAATGCTCGCCTTCGCATGGAGCGCGACATCGCAAAAAAAGCCGCGGCGTACTTCGCGCAGGACACGCTGCGAGGTACGCCTGGATTCACCAAATGAGAAAGCTGTACCCGGTGAGTGTGTCCTGCGGGGTGCTGGAGGTCAGCGCAAGCGGGTACTTCAACTGGCTGCGCCGGCGGCAGGCGGGCCACGGTGGACCTGCCCGGCGTCACAGTGACGAAGCCCTGCTGGCGTACATGCGCGCCATCCACGCCGAGGTGAAGGGGGAATACGGCTGGCCCCGCATGCACAAGGAACTGCTGGCCCGGGGCATCCGGGTGGGCAAGGACCGGGTGCGCAAGCTCATGCAGCAGCACGGCATCAGGGCCAAGACCAAACGCAAGTTCGTGGTGACTACCGACAGCCGCCACAGCCTGCCGATGGCGCCCGACCTGGTGCAGCGGCGCTTCAACCCCGAGGCGCCCAACCAGCTGTGGAGTGGCGACATCACCTACATCCAAACCGACGAGGGATGGCTGTACCTGGCTGCGGTCATCGACCTGTTCAACCGTCAGGTGGTGGGTTGGAGCCTGCAGCCGCACATGCAGGCCAGCCTGGTCAAGGACGCACTGGCCATGGCGTGGTGGCGCCGCAGGCCACCTCCTGGGCTGGTATTCCACAGCGACCGGGGCAGCCAGTATTGCAGCCATGAGTTCCAGGATGCCTTGAAGGACTGGGGCATGCGTTCATCGATGAGCAGAAAGGGGAACTGCTGGGACAACGCACCGACCGAGAGCTTCTGGGGTCGGCTGAAAACAGCTAGCGTACATGGGTGCAAATTCGCTACCCGTGAGCAGGCCAGGCAGGCGGTGATGGACTGGATAGCCTTCTACAATCACCGCAGGCTGCATTCGTCGCTGGGCTACCTCAGCCCGATGCAGTACGAGCAGCGCTGGTACGAGGCACAGCGTAAAAAGGCCGCGTGAACCGTGGGTTAAGAGCTACACGAAACAGGGGCAAGGTCAATGTACTGAGGGCATCGATGACGTGCATTTTACTCTCTTGACTCTTTAGTTGCTACATGGTTTCTAATGGACGGAACAATAGGAGCCCTCATGAACCAAAATACCAAGCTTGATGAAATTTCTGCTACGTCGGAGAGTCGCGGATGTGCCAAGCATTGCTCGCCTGCCGCTGTGCAGACCCACGCACCGGTAATCGACGACACGCCGGCGCGCGTCAAGCTACTTGTCGCCTCTGTCACGCAGCAATCGGCTGAATGTCTCCTCGGCTCACAGCCGTTGTGACCACAGAGTCGCGTTCAGGGTTGAGGGTAACGGCCCGGATGTGCGACCAGTCGCGTGTGCCGCGTGACCAGCGCGCGGGGTTGCGTTCGCGAGCCTGGAGGTAGACCTGGTGCCGAGCCGCAAGGATCGCGACGTCGTGGCCTTCATGGCGCTGTGCCGGGCTGACGTAGCGGATGCCGCTGTGCCTGTGATCGTGGTTGTACCAATGCACGAATTGGCGCGCCCACTCGCGCGCGGCGCACAGATCCGTAAAGCCCTTTTCTGGGAACTCCGGCCGGTACTTCGCCGTGCGGAACAGGCTTTCGACGAAGGCGTTGTCGTCGCTCACGCGGGGCCGTGAGTACGACGGTTTCACGCCCAGCCACCACAGCATGGCCAGCACGGTGGTGGCCTTCAGCGTGGCGCCGTTGTCGCCGTGCAGTACGGGTCGCTCGTCACGCGGCATGGCGTGAATGCCCTCGGCCAGCGCCGTGCGCTGCACGAGCCGCGCAGCGTGGTCGCAGTCGTCGTCCTCGTGCACCTCGAAGCCCACGATCTTGCGGCTGTACACGTCCATGATGAGGTACAGGAAGAACCAGCGTCCGGCGACATCCCTTGGCAGGAACGTCATGTCCCAGCACCACAGCTGTCGCGGCGCGGTGGCCACGTGAGTGGTCGGTGGCCGGCCCTTGCGTGGTGCCTTGGCGCGCCCGCGGTGACTCATTTGCCCCTGCGCACGCAGCACGCGGCGGAAGCTGGACTCGCTGGCGATGTAGACGCCCTCGTCAGCCAGCGTCGGCACGATGCGCGCCGGCGGCAGATCGGCGAAGCGCGGCTCGTTGGCCACGCTGACGATCTGCGCACGTTCGCGATCACTCAGCGCATGGGCTGGCGCCGGCCGCACGGCCTGCGGCCTGCCATCGCCCGATTCCAGGCCTTGGCCGGCCTTCCAGCGCTGCAAGGTACGCGCGCTGATCCCCATGAGTTCGCACGCTGGCTTCAGGCGCGCACCGGCATCGCAAGCCGCTTCGATGTCTCGGGCAATTTCCTGGCGATCTTCGAGGCCGATCATTCGTCCTCGCCCTTGTTCCTGTTGAAGATCGCCTCGGCTTTTTTTGACAGCACCAGCAGCGCCGCCGCCTCGGCCAGGGCCTTGTCCTTGCGGCGTACCTCTCGCTCGAGCTCTTTGATGCGGCGCCGATCCTCCTTGGTCTGCGAGGGGCTGGCACGTACTTGCTCGGGTGCAGCCAGTGCCCGCACCGCGTTGTCTCGCCATTGCTGCAGTTGCTGCGCGTACACGCCGTTCTCGCGGCACCAGGCGCTGCGCGAGGCATCGTCCATCGCCGCGGTCGTGATCACCGCCTCCAGGCGCGCGGCAGCTGTCCACACGCGCTCCTTCGCCGGCCTGGCCAACGACTCAGCGCGCCAGCGCTCCAGCGTGTCCACGCCCACTCCGATCTCGCGCGACACCACCTGCGGTGCGGCGCTCTCCGGCGGCAGCATGCGTGCCACCGCCCGGACCTTGAATGCTTGTCCGTATCGGGCCAACTTCTTCTCTCATCCGCGCCCCCGTGTCGATGAAACGATGGTGTGCGGGGGGCGGCGCCTTCGGCGCCGCACAGGCTGTGCATTTGTGGACGATGCGCTTCGCGCACCGGCCAGCTTGCCGTGGACAACGCATCCGCGTTGCCCACCGCGCCGGCCTTCGCCCACAAGCTCCACAGCCTCCCACCACCATCAATGAACCAGTCTCACAGCTCTGGTCCTATCGGGGCGACAAGTATTCTGACGCGGGGGGATAGGATGCCCGCATCTCTTTGCCCCGAACGGCACGAAGGCCCGCGACGCGGAGTGAACCTTCTACTGGTGCAACCGTCGCGCTGCTGCGTGACCTCCCAGGCCCGAAGTTCGGCGCAATGGACCGAGACTGGGTGCGCGGGTGTGCCGAGCTAGCAGGCCGTTGAAAAATCCCCCGTCGACGCTGGCGTCGGCCAGTACGATCTGAAGCCATCGGCGAACAACCCAGACGAGGACGATGAGAGGCAACCAAGACTTCCCAGGCAAGCGATGTTCAGCTACATCAGCCTTGAAGAGCGCGTGCCGCAGACACACCCGCTGCGCAAACTGCGCGCCGCAGTCGTTGCGCTGCTGGCGACGATGAACCGCGAGTTCGACGCGGTGTACGCCCGCCGGGGCCGCCCCTCGGTGCCGCCGGAGATGCTGCTCAAGGCCCTGCTGCTGCAGATCCTGTTCTCCATCCGCAGCGAGCGCCAGTTGGTCGAAGCGGTCAACTACAACCTGCTGTACCGCTGGTTCGTGGGCCTGAACATCGAGGACAAGGTCTGGGACCACTCCACCTTCAGCGCCAACCGCGAGCGGCTCTTCAACGAAGACTTGGCCCGCGCCTTCTTCGAGCGGGTCAAGCACACCGCCGATTGGGCGAAGTTGACCAGCGACGAACACTTCAGCGTGGACGGCACGCTGATCGAGGCCTGGGCCTCGCACAAGAGCTTCAAGCGCCGGGACGACGACAGCGCCAGCCCGCCCGGGCGCAACCCCGAGGTGGACTTCAAAGGGCAGGAGCGCTGCAACGACACCCACGCCAGCACCACGGACGCCGATGCCCGCCTGTTCAAGAAGAGCCAGGGCGACAAGTCCCGCCTGTGCCACATGGGCCACATCCTGATGGAAAACCGCAACGGGTTGATCGTGGACGTGGAGATCACCCATGCCAGCGGCACCGCCGAGCGCGAGGCGGCGCTGGCCATGTTGAAGCGTCGGGACAACAAGAACAAGCGGGCTACGGTCGGGGCCGACAAGGGCTACGACAGCAAGGCCTTCATCAAGGGCTGCCGAAAGCTCAAGGTCACGCCGCACGTAGCGGCCAAGGACAAGCACTCGGCGGTGGATGCCCGGATCACCCGACACGAGGGCTACAAGACCAGTCAGAAGGTGCGCAAGCGCATTGAGGAGGCCTTTGGCTGGATCAAGACCGTGGGTGGTCTGGCCAAGACCAAGCTCATCGGTCAGGCCAAGCTCACGGGTCAGGCGCTGCTGTGCTTTGCCACCTACAACCTGGTGCGCATGGGCAGCATCGGCGGCTGGTGGGACGCGCATCATGCGTGAGCCCGGGGATACGTGCGCCCGAAATGGGCGAGATGGCCTGCAAACAGGCCAGATTGGCCGGTGCAATCGCTGCGCAGACGCGTCTGGGCCACTCGTTTCTTCGAAAACAGCGTCCCTGATGCGTTCGATGCCCACTTTTTCAACGGCCTGCTAAGCGGAGCCGAATCCGGCCCTTCCGCCAAAACACTATAGCTGCTACAATCTTGTCCATGCGTCGCTTGTTTATGATTTTTCTGCTGGTATTGATGCCGCTGCAGCTCAGTTGGGCAGCGATTGCATCCTATTGCCAGCACGAAACTGGGGCCGCAGCCAAACACTTCGGTCACCATGACCATCAGCACAAGGCTACTGATGGTAAAGAGACAGCACCCGATCCAGCCAAAACCGGTGGCGGTGACCCTGATTGCGCATCCTGCCATGCGGGGTGTTCATCAGCCCTGCCTGGGGAGGTGACTCTCCCGCCGATGTTCAGCTCGTCCCTAGACATAGCGGACTACTGGCTGCATCTTACGTCGCCCCCTTTCGAACGCTTAGAACGCCCGCAGTGGCGTGTCCTCGCCTGATCGGCGGGGAGCGCGTTCCTTCCCTCGTCGTCACTAAAGCAGTCGCGCTTGGTGCGTGACCGCACAAAGCCGCCTTTGCGCCGCTGACGTGACGATGTAGCAGGCGATCATTTGGATCGCTCTCCGCCGATTTCCTCGTGTCTTTGAAATCACTGGAGAATCGGATGTTGAAGAGTATTCACAAGCAAAAACGACGGGCGTCACTTGCCGTTCATAGGGCTACAAAAAAGGCAACTGCAGCGGGCCTGCTTATTGCGCTCACCGCAGGGGTATCTTTTGCCCAATCGCTGCCTGCTGCGCAAGCCAACCGCACAGCCCAATCTGAGTCGCAGGCCGATGTGGCGACGCTTCTGACGTTGCAGAGAGCCATCGCGTTGGCGCTCGACGGCAATCCAGACCTTACCGTCGCAAAACGTGAAATTGAGGCTGCTGAAGGTCAGGTGCTTCAAGGGCAAGCGCGCCCTAACCCAGAGCTTGCCTATTTACTGGAAGACCAGCGCGCACAGACCCGTACACAAAGCGTGCAGATCAACCTTCCCGTTGAAATGGGCGGCAAGCGCGCGGCCCGTATCGCGGCCGCCGAGCGAGGGCGCGACATCGCAGTGGAAGACCTGAATGTGCGGCGCATCGAAATCCGCGCCGCTGTGGTCGCCGCCTTCTTCGAAACGCTGGCAGCCCAGGAGCGTGTAGCACTGGCTCTTGACAGTGTCGATTTGGCGAGAAAAGCGACCGACGCGGTTGCCAAGCGCGTGGCAGCGGGTAAGGTTTCTCCCGTCGAAGAATCAAAGGCCCGGGTGGCTGAGGCCGGGGTGCGCGTTGAACTCGCCCAGGCGCAAAGCGAGCACCGCAACGCTCGGGGACGTCTTGCCAGCTTGCTGGGTGCCAATCCACCTCGCTTCACCCTCGTCGCGGGCAATGTTGAAGCGCTCCCGCCCGTTCCAAGCTTCGACAGTGTCCAGCAACGCCTGTCTGTCTCGCCAACCTTGCGTCGTGCGCAGCTAGAGATGGAACGCCGCAGATCACTGGTCGATTTGGAGCGCAGCAAGCGGGTACCCGATGTCACCTTCAGCCTGGGAGTGAAGCGCTCCAATGAGCTGCAGCGTGATCAGCTGCTGTTCGGCGTCTCCGTGCCGTTGCCGTTGTTTGATCGCAATCAGGGCAACTTGCTGGAAGCGCTGAAGCGCGAAGACAAAGCCCGGGACGAACTCCAGGCGTTGAACGTGCGAGTCGGCACTGAAGTGATGCAAGCCCGCGAGCGGCTGGACGCCATTCGCAGGGAAGTCGAGGTCTTGCAACGGGACGTACTCCCCGGGGCTAAGAGTGCCTACGACGCAGCCACCATCGGATTCGAGAACGGCAAGTTCAACTTTCTAGAAGTGCTAGACGCGCAGCGCACCTACTTCGCCGCCAAGTCCCAATACCTCAAGGCACTGGCCGAAGCGCATCGCGCGGCGGCGGACATTGACCGGGTGCTCGGCGACTCCACCCCGAATGCCGACAAGCCATCCAATCAGGAATGAATATGAAAATCGACACAAAAAAACTGAACATCAGCAAAAAGCAGTTGGTCGCCATCGCTGCAATTGCCGTGACTGGCGTAGTGCTTGGCACCGCCATTCTGAGCAACAAGACAAGCAAGACGGCGGAAGATGATGGCCACGGTCATGGCAGCCACGTTGAAGCGAAAGCGCACAGTGATGGTGAGCACCACGGCAAGACGAGTGGCGATGGGCACGATCATGACAAAGGCCACGCTGACGGCGAGCACCACGAAGGCCCCAGCAAGGGGCCTCATGGCGGCAAGCTGTTCAAGGAAGGAGATTTTGGGCTGGAGGCTTTGCTGGCCGAGGACGGAGGCGAACCACGCCTGCGGATCTGGCTGTTCAGCAAAGATAAGCCGCTTCCAAACAATGCAGCCAAAGTCAGCGCCACCATCACGCGCTTGACCGGAGAGACGCAGACCCTCAACTTTGCACCTGACAAGGACAGCCTGGTGAGCCGTGAGGTGGTGCCCGAGCCACACGCGTTCGAGATCAGCATCGTTGCCCAGACTGCCACCGAGCCCTTCATGTTCGTCCTGAACCAAGAGGAAGGGAAGGTCGAGCTTAGCGATGCACAAATCAAGGCCGCATCCATTGGCATCGACACGGCAGGTCCTGCGCGCATCAAGTCTGTTTTGCAATTGCCAGGCGAAATTCGTCTGAATGAAGACCGGACTTCGCACATTGTTCCGCGCATTGCGGGTGTGGTCGAGAGTGTGCAGGTCAGTCTGGGGCAGGCGGTCAGACGAGGCCAAGTTTTGGCCGTCATCGCCAGCCCGGCGGCATCAGAGCAGCGCAGCGAGTTGCAGACAGCACAAAAGCGATTGACCTTGGCCAAGACCACGTATGAGCGTGAAAAGCGGCTCTGGGAGCAGAAGATCTCTGCCGAGCAGGACTACCTGCAAGCCAAGCAAGCCTTACACGAGGCAGAGGTCGCCGTGGCCAACGCCCAGCAGAAGCTGTCCGCCTTGGGTCTGACATCAGGATCTTCGGGGGGGCTCAATCGCTTCGAGCTGCGCGCGCCATTCGACGGCTTGGTGATCGAAAAACATCTCAGCCTCGGTGAGGCAGTCAAGGAAGATGCCGCCGTGTTCACAGTATCTGACCTGGGACAGGTCTGGGCCGAGATCAACGTGCCCGCGAAGGATTTGCCGCTGGTCAGGGTTGGCGAGAAGGTCACCATCAAAGCGACGGCCTTCGATGCCAGCGCGACCGGAACCATAACTTTTGTGGGTTCGTTGATCGGTGAACAGACTCGCATGGCCAAGGCCCGCGTGGTCTTGTCCAACCCCAAGGGCGTTTGGCGTCCTGGTCTGTTTGTCAGTGTGGAGGTGACTGCATCGGAGGCGGAAGTACCCGTGACTGTGGCCAGTGACGCCATTCAGACCTTGGGCGACAAGCCCGTGGTGTTCCTGAAAGTGAACGGAGGCTTCATTGCCCAGCCCGTGCAGTTGGGCCGCAGTGATGGCAAGCGGGTCGAGGTGGTGCAAGGACTCAAGCCGGGGGCTCCCTACGCGGCAGCAGGAAGTTTTGTCGTGAAGTCTGAGCTCGGCAAAGCCTCTGCCGAACACACCCATTGATACCGGAGCCACGCACATGTTTGAAAAACTTATTCGAGCAGCCATCGAACATCGATGGTTGGTGTTGCTGGCAGTCATCGGTATGGCGGCCGTCGGCGTATTCAACTACCAGAAGCTCCCCATCGATGCCGTGCCGGACATCACCAACGTCCAGGTACAGATCAACACCCAAGCGCCGGGGTACTCGCCGCTGGAGACCGAGCAACGGGTGACTTACCCGATTGAGACCGTGATGGCGGGCCTTCCCAACCTGGAGCAAACCCGTTCCCTGTCCCGCTATGGACTGTCACAAGTGACTGTGATCTTCAAGGACGGCACCGACATCTACTTTGCGCGCCAATTGGTCAACGAACGCATCCAGGAGGCGCGCGACAAGTTGCCCCCCGGAATTACCCCGACCATGGGTCCGATTTCGACCGGCTTGGGCGAGATCTACCTGTGGACGGTCGAAGCCAAGGATGGTGCGAAGAAGCCTGATGGCCAACCCTATACGGCCACCGATCTGCGCGAGATTCAGGACTGGATCATCAAGCCACAGTTGCGCAACGTGCCCGGCGTCACAGAAATCAACTCCATTGGCGGCTATTCCAAGGAATACCAGATCGCCCCTAATCCTGAGCGCCTCACCTCGCTGGGCGTCACCTTGCAGGACATCGTGACGGCATTGGAGCGCAACAACGGCAACGTGGGCGCGGGCTATATCGAAAAGCGTGGCGAGCAATATCTGATTCGAGCGCCCGGTCAGGTCAAAACCTTGGAGGACATCAGCAACGTGATCGTCAGCAGCGTCGGTGGTGTGCCGATCCGGGTGCGTGACGTGGCCGAGGTTGGGCTGGGGCGTGAACTGCGCACGGGTGCCGCCACAGCCAACGGGCGCGAAGTGGTGCTGGGCACGGCCTTCATGCTCATCGGCCAGAACAGTCGAACCGTCTCTCAAGCAGTCGACAAAAAAATGGTTGAAATCAACCGCAGTCTGCCTGAAGGCGTTCATGCGGTGACCGTTTACGACCGTACTGTCTTGGTGGACAAAGTCATCAGCACGGTGAAGAAGAACTTGTTGGAAGGCGCGATCCTGGTGATCGTGATCCTATTCCTGTTCCTGGGCAACATTCGCGCGGCCATCATTACGGCGGCCGTGATCCCCTTGTCGATGCTGTTCACCTTTACGGGGATGGCGACCTACAAGGTAAGCGCCAATTTGATGAGTCTGGGGGCACTGGACTTCGGCATCATCATCGACGGGGCGGTTGTGATCGTCGAGAACTGTGTGCGACGTCTCGCCCATGCACAAGCTCAGTACGGCAGGCCTTTGACGCGCTCGGAGCGTTTTCACGAGGTATTTCTTGCCTCCAAGGAATCGCGCCGCCCGCTCTTGTTTGGTCAGCTCATCATCATGGTGGTGTACCTGCCCATCTTCGCCCTGACCGGCGTTGAAGGAAAGATGTTCCATCCCATGGCGTTCACAGTGGTTGCTGCGCTGGTTGGGGCGATGATTTTGTCAGTGACTTTCATCCCGGCTGCAGTCGCACTGTTCATCGGCAACCGCGTCAGCGAGAAGGAAAACTGGCTGATGGTGCAGGCCAAGCGCTGGTACGGTCCTTTGCTGGACCGTGTCATGGCTGCCAAGGCCGTCGTCTTGGCGGTTGCCGCAGTAGCGGTGGTTCTGTGCGGCTTGATCGCGACCCGCATGGGCAGTGAATTTGTGCCCAGCTTGAACGAAGGCGATTTCGCCATTCAGGCTTTGCGCATTCCTGGCACCAGCCTTTCGCAGTCAGTGGCAATGCAGCAGCAGCTGGAATCAACGCTCAAAGCCAAGTTCCCCGAGATCGAACGCATTTTTGCGCGAACGGGAACGGCCGAGATCGCCTCCGACCCGATGCCTCCGAACATCTCCGACGGTTACATCATGCTCAAACCGCAATCGGAGTGGCCGGAGCCACGCAAGTCGCGTGACGAGTTGCTTGCAGCGGTGCAAGAAATCGCCGGCAAGATTCCGGGCAGCAACTACGAGTTCTCTCAACCGATCCAGCTGCGGTTCAACGAACTCATCTCAGGTGTCCGCAGCGACGTTGCGGTGAAGATATTCGGCGACGACATGGCCGTCTTGAATAAGACGGCTGAAGAAGTCTCGTCAATGCTGCAGAAGATCCAGGGCGCGTCCGAGGTCAAGGTTGAACAGACCACTGGATTGCCAATGCTGACAGTGAACATTGATCGTCAGAAGGCCGCCCGCTATGGTCTGAACGTGGGTGATATCCAGGACACCGTGGCTACGGCCATCGGAGGGCGTGAGGCCGGGACGCTGTTTGAAGGCGACCGTCGATTCGACATCGTGGTTCGGTTGCCAGAATCCCTGCGCAACGACTTGGAAGGCATGAAGCGCTTGCCGATTCCTTTGCCGCGCGGAACAGGTACGGGAGGTCTTGAAGGCCGAACCAACTTCATTCAACTGGGTGAAGTGGCGAGCTTCGAGTTGGCACCCGGCCCGAATCAGGTCAGCAGGGAAAATGGAAAACGTCGCATCGTTGTAAGTGCCAACGTTCGTGGTCGAGACGTGGGCTCGTTCGTCGCGGATGCAAAAGCAGCTCTGGCACAGGTCAAGATCCCTCCTGGGTATTGGACGAGTTGGGGCGGAACTTTTGAGAACCTGCAGTCGGCAACACAACGCCTGCAGATCGTTGTTCCAGTCTCTCTGCTCCTGGTGTTCGTCTTGCTCTTTGCGATGTTCGGCAACGCCAAGGATGGTTTGCTGGTTTTTACCGGCATTCCGTTCGCGTTGACGGGTGGAATCCTGGCGCTGTGGCTGCGCGACATCCCCATGTCGATCTCGGCGGCAGTGGGCTTCATCGCGCTCTCAGGCGTCGCCGTACTCAATGGCCTTGTGATGATTTCCTACATCCGCACCCTGCGAGAGGAGGGAATGCCTCTGGACGCGGCCATTCGGGACGGCGCGTTGACCCGTTTGCGTCCCGTGCTGATGACGGCCCTGGTGGCGTCTTTGGGTTTCATCCCGATGGCGATTGCCACTGGAACCGGCGCAGAAGTTCAGCGGCCCTTGGCCACTGTGGTGATCGGCGGCATCGTGTCTTCCACATTACTGACGCTACTCGTACTCCCCATTCTTTATCGTCTGGCCCATCGACCAGACGAGCAAGAAGAGGATGTCACTGCTGAGCCGGTGCATCCGCAAGATGCGACCACCTTGCACCAAACGTGATCCCTGCCACCCAAGCATTGAGTTTTTAACCCGTACTTTGAAAGGAAATTTTATGAAACTAATCTCTACTGCCCTTGCTTTGACTCTGATGTTGTCGGGTGCCGTGTTCGCGGCCGACAAGCACGACCATGGCCATGAAGACAAGCCCTTGCACGGGGGCTTGGTCACCGAGATCAAGGATGTGGACTACGAATTGGTGGCCAAACCCGATGTACTTCAGTTGTACGTGCGCGATCACGGAAAACCAGTCGACGTCAGCAAGGCGACGGCCAAGATTACCTTGCTCGCCGGTACCGACAAGCAAGAGGTCGAGTTGAAACCATCGGGGGATAAGCTTGAAGCCAAGGGCAGTTTCAAAGTCACAGCAGGCACGAAGATCGTCGCCCAGGTGAATGCCGCCGGCAAGACAGCGACTGCACGTTTTCTTTTGAAGTGAGTGAAAGCTGGGGCAAACGCCTCAGCTTTCCCATTTTTTCGTCACTTTTTTGGAAGGATTGGCTATGAGAATGTTGCCCCTCAAAGGTCTCGCGATATCAACAAGCATATTTATCTTGGCGGGTTGTGCTACCCCAGTAGATCAACTTGCCGAAAAGCCCTATTGCCACACGGACCGTGGCAGAAATGCCTACTGCACCAAAGAGAATGCGCCCAGTCTTAAGAGGGATGGTAATCCCCCCATTTTTAACGTGAGTCAGAAGTAGGGGTTAAGCGGCCATGGCCAGCCGCTGAATGGGTGTGAATCCGCCCAAGGCCATGTTTGGGCGTTCGTGATTGTAAGTCCAGAGCCATTGGGTGGCGAAGTCCTGCACCTCCTGTATGGATTCAAACAGATACTGTCCAAGCCAGTCGTAGCGCACCGTCCGGTTATAGCGTTCAACATACGCATTCTGCTGTGGCTTGCCGGGCTGGATATGCTCGATGCGAATCCCTTGCTGTGCTGCCCAGTTCAGCAAGGCTGCACTGATATATTCCGGACCGTTGTCGCAACGAATGGCAGCGGGTCGCCCCCGCCACTCGATCACCTGCTCCAGGGTACGGATCACCCGCCCGGCAGGAAGCGAGAGATCAATCTCCATCGCCAGTCCTTCGCGATTGAAGTCGTCGATCACGTTTAGCAGGCGGTAGCTGCGCCCATCCGCCAATTGGTCATGCATGAAATCCATCGACCACGTGGCATTGACTTCTCCGGGCACGGCCAAGGGCTCTGGCCGCTCACGCACGATGCGCTTCTTCGGCTTGATGCGCAGGTTAAGTTCCAACTCCCGGTAAATCCGATACACCCGCTTGTGGTTCCATGGGTAGCCCTTCACATTGCGCAGATACAGAAAGCACAATCCAAAGCCCCAGTTACGCTGATTGTGCGTCAGTCGAATCAGATGGTCGGCAATCTCTTCATTCTCTGCTGACAGAGCAGCCTGGTAGCGATAGCAGGTTTGGCTGATACCAAAAGCGGTACACGCCAGGCGAATGCTTACAGCATGTGTATCCACGGCGGTTTTAGCCATCTCACGCAGGCGAGATGGCTTCACCATTTTTTTGCGAGGGCCTCCGCAACGATTTCGGCTTTGAGCTTCTCTTCGATGTACATCTTCTTGAGCCGGGCATTCTCGGCCTCCAACTCTTTCATCCGCGCCATGAGCGAGGCGTCCATACCACCGTACTTCGATCGCCATTTATAAAACGTCGCCGAACTGATCCCCAGTTCACGGCACAACTCCGGCACCGTAACGCCACGCTCAGCCCGTTTCAACGTCTCGATGATCTGGCTGTCACTGAATTTCGATTTCTTCATGCAGAACTCCCTCTAACGAGAAAATTCTACTTCTGAATACGTTTGTTTTACGGGGGGATTACCGGATGAGGAAGCAAAGCAGTTCCCCTCTAACCCGGAGGCACTTACGGTATACCTAGTTCGCTATTGGGGTGATGGACACCATCCGCTGGATATTTCGGTCAATGGCGGGACTGCGATGGAAACTGTTCCGAACTCAATGATCCGCCTACGGGTAAAGGCTGGCAGCCATCGAATCGCCTTCAGTGCTGGCGGAAAGTCGTTTGACCGAACAATTTCCGGCATGGCAGGAGAGGTTCGCTTGGTGGGCATTACTGGCACAGACTGGTCTTGGGGTAGTTCGTCTCACGCGTGGGCAGACGACTCTGATGATCAGGTCAAAAGACAGGCTCGCCGGTCTCGTCTGATCAAAGATATATCGTTGCTGTGAACAGACTCGGCCAAATGGTCGAATCCGTGCCCTCAAGACCCACCTGTTACTATCTGTCTCTGAAAGCGGACGCGGGTTCGGTTCCGCGTTCCGCCACCATAATGTGAAATCCCAACCCTTATCGGTTGGGATTTTTTTGCCCTGAGCGCCAGTGTTGGCGCGGTTCCGGCCCGTTGCCTCGTGAGCGCTGCACCGCCAAACGACGCCGTTTCGGAGTACTTCTCGCCTCTCTGCTGCCGTTTTTCTCTGCTGGGCTCGTGAGCGTTCACCGAGCCAGAGCCAGCACTGGCGCGGGTTTCCGGCTTCCGGGTTGCGATTGTGAATTGGTCGGCCGTTGGTTACCGAATCTGCACTGCTCACCTCGTCTTGCATCAAGGTACGGCGAGCTCGGCGGCAGATACTGGTTGAGACAGTTCGCACAGGATGCCGCACTGTTCGGCGCTTCTGCCTTCGGAACACATTTCCCTCAAGGATCTGAGCTGCTGCTCAAGTGCGCTCAGTTCCTGGATACGCACCGCGACCTGCTCGATGTGTGCCTCAAGAACACGGTTGACCTCACTGCAATCTTGGGTTGGCACGTTCTTGAGGCGCAACAGCACACGAATCTCGTCGAGCGTCATGTCCAGCGAACGACAGCGGCGAATGAAAAGCAAGCGTTCGACGTGCGCGTCGCCATATAAGCGGAAATTGCCCGCGCTCCGGGACGGGGGCGGCAGGAGTCCTTCCTGCTCATAAAAGCGAATCGTTTGAATCGGACACCCGGTTTGCCGGGCAAGCGCTCCGATCTGCATAGCTGCAACCCCTTTTTATCATCGACTTGACTCTATAGTAGCTATAGAGTGTTAAATCTCAAAATACCCTCCGGATGCTTGCTGGTTTCTGCAAGAGCCTCGCCGGATCAGGAACGAGAAGAATCAAGGACCAATGACTATGACTGATGAATGCCAGAAATCCTGCGGATGTGCGTCCGAGCGGAAGGCGGAGTCCATGACGGGTGCCACGCCGACCGGGACGGGAAGGATGAGTCTGTTCTCGGTGCCGAAGATGGACTGCCCTTCGGAGGAGCGCATGATCCGGCTCGCGCTCGAGAATACGAGCGGGCTGGCCGCACTCGAGTTCGATCTTGGCGAGCGCGAGTTGCGTGTTTTTCACGACAGCCCCGTCGAACCCATTGCAAGCAAGCTTGAAAGTCTCGGCTTGGGCGCCCGTCTCATTGCGTCAACTGAATCGAATGGCCCGCACACTGTCGATGGGCAAAGCGACAGCCAGCCGTCCTCCGAGCAAGAGTCTCGCGCTCTCAAATGGTTGCTTGCCATCAACGCCGCCATGTTTGTCGTCGAAGTGACGACCGGGTGGATTGCGCAGTCCACGGGGCTCATGGCTGACTCACTGGACATGTTCGCGGATGCCGCCGTCTACGGGCTCGCGCTCTACGCCGTCGGCCGTCATACCGGGCACCAGCTGAAGGCGGCGCGGTTGTCAGGCTGGCTGCAACTGTTGCTCGCGCTCGGCGCAATGTCCGAGGTGCTGCGCCGCTTCGTCTTTGGTAGCGAGCCCGAGCCACCGCTCATGATGGGGATCGCGCTCGTTGCGCTCATTGCAAACGTTACCTGCCTTGTCTTGATCTCCAGTCATCGAAAAGGCGGCGCTCACATGAAGGCAAGCTGGATTTTCTCCACGAACGACGTGCTGGCAAACCTGGGGGTGATCGCGGCCGGGGCGTTGGTCGCCTGGACAGGATCGCGTTACCCCGATTTGGTGATTGGCTCGCTCATCGCGCTGCTGGTATTGAACGGTGCGCGGCGCATCCTGCGCCTCGGTGCCTGAAGCAGCGAGCGCGGGACATGCCGCCCCGGCAATATCAACGACTGAATTCCCGCCCTGGAATTTCACGCTGCGCTGCCCAATCCAATGGCAAGGCTCGCCGGATCAGGCGCTCCAGCACAAGCCCGACTGCCTTTTCCACCACGCACGCCTCGACGATGTCAGGTGCAAGCCGGGTCAGTTGCGCGATCCGACTTGCATGCCCCCGGTCAATGCTCTCGGCTGCCGCGATCTCGGTGATGGAGGGTCACGCGCGCCCTGACCTCGGCCGGGTTTGCGCTGTCCATCGATGATTTCGGCACCGGGTATTCCTCACTGGCTTACCTCAAGCGATTTCCCGTTCATAAACTGAAGATCGACATCTCGTTCGTGCGGGACATGCTGACCGATCGCAACGATCTCGCCATTGTGTCCGCCATCGTTGCCATGGCGAAGAGCCTCGGCCTCAAGACCCTGGCCGAAGGTGTGGAAGAGGCAGCGCAGGCGGAACACTTGCTGGCATTGGGTTGCGACGAAGCACAGGGGTATTACTTCGCCCGTCCGGAGCCGGCCGAGGTTTTCGCGCGCAGGTGGTTGCAAAGCGCATGTCCGAGTCATGATCTCGGTCAGGACGTGGATCGCCAAGAGCAAGGCCACCTCGGTACATGACGGCAAAGCCGCTCCATGGCACCGGGCCCCGGCGCATGATCACGCCCCCGAGTTCTCTCAAACTCTTCGTAGCGTTCACGCTGATCCGTGATCGGGAGCCGTCAGCCCGGTCGGTTCAACAGCGATCGGGGCCATTGCCTCTGCGAAAGCGCACAGACCAAAGGCACTTGGGCTGGCTCGCCCCAACTGCTTCACCTCATCAGGTTCCGCCTGGGAACTCCAGGCAGAACCTAGTCCTGCCCTGCGCGGAAGTCACGCTGATCGATCCTCCATGGGTTTGCATGATGGCGCGGGTAATCGCCAATCCCAGCCCTGCGCCGTCGGTTTCCGGATGTGACCGCGATGGGTCGGCCCGGTAAAAGCGATCGAACAGGCGCGGCAAGATCTTCGGCTCGATGTCCTCGCCGGTGTTCTCGACGCTCACCCGGGTGGCTTGGGAAGACTGGCTGATCTCGATCGTGACCTCGCCATGTGGCGGGGTGTGGCGCAGCGCGTTCGAAAGCAGATTGCTCAGGGCACGGCGGAACATCAAGCGATCACCGACGATCTCGCCCTCACCACGCTGAGCCAGTCTGACGCCCTTCTCATCGGCGACCGCCTCATAGAACTCAATCAGGGCGTGCGTTTCCTCGGCTGCCGAGAAACGTTCCCGGTTCGGCAGCATCATCCCGCGTTCGGCCTTGGCCAGGAACAGCATATCGGACACCATGCGGCCCAGACGCTGCAGTTCCTCGGCATTGGAAGCCAGGATCTCCCGGTAGGTATCGGCATCGCGCCGGGTAGCCAACGCGACCTGGGTCTGGGTCAGCAGGTTGCTCAGGGGGGTGCGCAGCTCATGCGCCAGATTCGACGAGAACTCCGACAGTCGCGTGAACGCGTCTTCCAGCCGGTCCAGCATCTTGTTGAGTTCGTGAGCCAGATCGGCCATTTCGATGGGTACCGCCTCGACGGGCATGCGCTGGTGCAGCCGCTGGCTCGTGAGCGTGGTGGCTCTGGATTTCATGGCACGCAATGGCGCCAGCCCCTTGTACGCGGCAAACCAGCTCAGCAAGCCACAGATGACGATCGTCACGACGGCATAGGTCATCAGGGTGCGCCGCAACTCCAGCATGAACCGTGTGTGATGCGCTGTGTCCATGGCAACGAGGATGTCCAGCCGCGTCGTTGCGTCATAGGCTGGAATAACCCGGACACGCATCCCGCGAAACGCCTGCCCTGCGTCGGCCCAATGGATCAGCGCGTCGTTGCCGTTGCCTTCATCCGCCGGTGACAGTTCGCGCGGGAGGCGAAATCCTTCGGACTGGAAGAGCGTTTCACCTTTCGAATCGTGGACGCTGACGTACAGCCCGTGATGGTGGCTCAATGCCTCACGCAGCAGCCACTTGGCGTCCTCGGTCGAATTGGATCGCGCCAAAATATCCTCGATCAGGTGCTGCTTGTCCTGCAGCGCCATGTGATCCAGCTCGATGAAATGCCGCTCGGATGCAGCGATGACCAACAAGGCCAATCCAAACACCACAGCCGCAGCCGCCAACGTAAAGAAGAGGGTGAGCCGGGTCGTCAGTGACAGGGAGCGAAACATTCAGCGCTCCTCCGGTGCTTCCAATACGTAACCCATGCCACGTACGGTGTGGATCAGCTTGACCTCATGACCCTCATCAATCTTCGCGCGCAAGCGCCGGATGGCCACCTCGATCACATTGGTGTCGCTGTCGAAATTCATGTCCCAGACCTGCGAGGCGATCAGCGAGCGGGGCAGGACCTCGCCATGACGGCGCATCAGCAGTTCCAGCAAGCCGAACTCTTTGGCAGTCAGACTGATCCGTCGCCCGCCGCGTGAAACGCGTCGACGCAGCAGGTCCAGTTCGAGGTCGGCCACGCGCAGCACGGTGCTCTCGTTGCCGCTGCGCCCTCGACGCAGGATCGTGCGCACGCGGGCCAGCAATTCGGCAAAGGAGAAAGGCTTGACCAGATAGTCGTCCGCACCGAGTTCAAGGCCTTTGACCCGGTCTTCCACCTGATCGCGTGCGGTCAGGAACAGCACCGGCATCTGCAGGCCGCGATGGCGCAAGGACTGGAGTACCTGCCAGCCGTCGAGGCCGGGCAGCATCACATCCAGGATGACCAGGTCGTACTCGCCCTGCAAGGCCAGGTGCAGACCATCGGCGCCGTCTTGCGCCAGATCGACCACGAAACCCGCTTCGCTCAAGCCTTGACGCAGGTAGTCGCCCGTTTTGGGTTCATCTTCAACGATCAGTATCTTCACGAGGGTGCTCCGCTATATCGAATAGCCGCTAGTGTGACGATTTTGGGTGCACCTGACACGCAGATAACAAAAATGTAATCGGACGAACAGCTTCCTGACAGGGGTGGCTCCCTAGCATCTCACCCACGACATCAGTAACTCATCGCGAGGAGCCCATGCCATCTCTGAGACCGTTTCATTCGTCATTGCCGTTGATGCCCTCGCGGCGGCGTTTCGTGCGCGGCTTGGTCGCCGGCGGCGTGATGGTCGGCCTGTCACCTTGGGTGCGCGCCGCAGCGCAGGGGCTGGCCGACACGCGCACGGGTTCGGCGCCCGTGCTCAGCGGCACGAATATTGACCTGGTGATCGCCGAATCGCCGGTCAACTTCACCGGCACACCAAGGATGGCGACCACCATCAACGGCTCCATCCCGGCGCCGACGCTCAAACTTCGGGAGGGCGACACGGTCACCATCCGCGTCACCAACCGCCTGCGCGAAGCCACGTCGATCCACTGGCACGGAATCATCCTGCCCTTCCAGATGGATGGGGTGCCCGGCATCAGTTTTCAGGGCATCCCCCCGGGCGAAACCTTCACCTACCAGTTCCGCCTCGAACAAACCGGCACCTACTGGTATCACTCGCACTCCGGCATGCAGGAGCAGACCGGCATGTACGGGGCGTTGATCGTCGAGCCGCGTGAGGCAGACCCTATCCGCGCCGACCGGGACTATGTCGTGCAGCTGTCCGACTGGACCGACGAAGACCCCATGCGGGTGCTCGCCAAGCTTAAGGTGCAGGGCGACTACTACAACTACCACCAGCCGACGGCCATCGACTTCTTCCGCGACGTCGCCGACATGGGGCTTTCCCGCGCACTCGACAAGCGTGCGATGTGGAACCAGATGCGGATGAACCCGACCGATCTGGCCGATCTCTCGGGGGCGACATTGACCTACCTGATGAACGGCGTCACCCCTGCCGGCAATTGGACTGGCCTGTTCCGGCCGGGTGAGCGGGTGCGTCTGCGGTTCATCAACGGCGCGGCCAACACCTTCTACGACGTGCGCATCCCGGGGCTCAAGATGACGGTGGTGCAAAGCGACGGGCAGAACGTCGAGCCCGTCACCGTCGATGAGTTCCGCTTCGGGCCGGGCGAGACCTACGACGTGATCGTCACGCCCCGAGAGGACGCCTACACGATCTTCGCGCAATCAATGGATCGAACCGGCTTCGCCCGCGGCACGCTCGCGGTGCGCGAGGGCTTGAACGCCGCCGTGCCTGCGCTCGATCCCGTCGAATGGCTCACCATGGCCGACATGATGGGCGCGATGGACCACGCGGCGATGGGCCACGACATGTCTGGCATGAAGCACGACATGTCCGGCATGAACCATGGCGCGATGGCCATGGATCACGGCCAGCACGCGATGCATGGCATGGCCGGCGGCGCGTTGGCCAAG
This sequence comes from Sulfuricystis thermophila, assembly GCF_004323595.1. Lineage (GTDB taxonomy): Bacteria > Pseudomonadota > Gammaproteobacteria > Burkholderiales > Rhodocyclaceae > Sulfuricystis > Sulfuricystis thermophila. The sequence continues at coordinate 1,875,603 of NZ_AP019373.1, read as the reverse complement.
CCCAGCGCCACGGTCCGTCACGCGCGCACGGAATACGGCCCAAGCACGGACATGCGTGTGGACATGCCCCGGACGAATCTCGACGATCCGGGCATTGGCCTGCGCAACAACGGCCGGCGCGTGCTGACGCTGGCCGACCTCAAAACGATCGGCGGCCCTCTCGATCCTCGCGGGGCCGAGCGCGAGATCGAGCTGCACCTCACCGGCAACATGGAGCGCTATACCTGGTCGCTCGACGGCCTCGAGTTCGGCAAGAGCACGCCGGTGCACCTGAAGTACGGCGAGCGGGTGCGCTTCATCCTGCACAACGACACGATGATGACGCACCCGATGCATTTGCACGGGATGTGGAGCGAGGTGGAAACGCCCGACGGGCAGTTCCTGGTGCGTCGTCACACCATCCCGGTTCAACCCGCGCAGCGCGTCAGCTTCCTCGTGACCGCCGACGCCCTGGGGCGTTGGGCCTGGCACTGCCACCTGATGTTGCACATGGACATGGGCATGTTCCGTGTGGTGGTCGTGTCATGAAACTCATCAAAGAAAGATTCGCCATGAAACCCGGTTCTCTCTTCACTGCGGCGCTGGTGTTGCTCGGTGCGGCACCCGTCTGGGCGCAAACACCGATGGAAGGCGGCCATGCCGGGCACCCGCGCACGGCTCCATCCCCAACGCGAGCCGAATCGAGCGCGAGCACCACCATGGACCACGGCAGCATGAACATGCAGGGCGGCCCCGCCCCCGCCGATGCCCGTGATCCGCACGCGTATTCCAATGGCTTGACTTTGGGGTCGGGCCCTTACGCACTCCCCGGGCCACGGCAACTTCGGCTGTCCGATGAACATGCGTTCGGCAGCGTGCTCCTCGATCGCCTGGAGCGCGTTTACACGAAGGACGGGAACGCGACCGCCTATGACGCGCAAGCCTGGTTCGGCGGCACCTACGACCGCCTGGTCCTCAAGGCCGAAGGTGACGTCGCCAAAGGCAAACTGGAGGAGGCACGCACGGAGGTCCTTTGGGGCCATGCGATCGCCTCGTACTGGGACAGCCAACTCGGCGTGCGTCAGGACAGCGGCACGGGGCCGGACCGGACTTGGCTTGCATTCGGCTTGCAGGGGCTTGCGCCCTACTGGTTCGAAGTCGATGCCACCGCCTACGTCGGCAGCTCGGGACGCACGGCACTGCGCCTGTCGGGCGAGTACGAGCTCCTGCTCACCCAGCGCCTGATTCTTCAGCCCAGCATGGAAGTCAATCTGTATGGCCAGCGCGATGAAGCGAGTGGCCTCGGCAGTGGGCTGTCCGATGCGGCGGCAGGCCTGCGACTGCGTTACGAGTTCTCGCGCCAGTTCGCGCCCTACGTCGGCGTCGAATGGGCTGGCAAGTTCGGACAGACCGCCGATTTTGCGCGCGCCGAAGGACAGCGTACCCGGGAAACGCGGTATGTGGCGGGTGTGCGGCTGTGGTTCTAGAAGCCGCCACGCACAACCCCGATCTGATTCACCAACCCTAAAGGAGAAACCGATGATGAAGAAAACCCTGAGCGTTTTGATGCTGAGCGCCTTGCCTGTGTTGGCGCTGGCCGGTGGGGACCATCAGGGCGGCCATGACATGGCCGGGCACGACATGCAGGGCATGCACGGTTCGATGCACGGGGGCACATCACCCTCCGAAGTCGGCAAGCCAGGCGATCCCGCCAAGGTCGACCGCACCATCGAGGTGGTCATGGACGACTCGATGCGGTTCACGCCGGCGAACATCGCGGTCAAGAAGGGCGAGACCATCCGCTTCTTCGTCAAGAACACGGGCAAGGTGCCGCATGAAATGGTGATCGGCTCCGTGAAGGAGCTCAAAGAGCACGCCGAGATGATGCGCAAGATGCCCCAGATGCAGCATGCCGAGCCGAACATGGTGACGCTCCAGCCCGGCCAGCGCGGCGGGCTGGTTTGGCAGTTCGATCGGGCGGGTACCGTAGACTTCGCCTGCCTCGTCCCCGGCCATATGGAAGCGGGCATGGCGGGCAAGATCGTCGTCGAGTAAGCAGCGTCACCGGGAGTCCTTGTCATGCACCAAACCGGTGATCAACCGTTCCCCCGGCGGCGCAGGCTGCTGCTGGCGGTGCTTGCGCTGAGTCTTCCCTCCCTGGCACCAGCCGCCGCACCGCAGACGCTTGCCGTGCAGGTGTGGAAGGACCCGAACTGTGGGTGTTGCAAGGACTGGATTACCCACCTGGAGAAAAGCGGATTCCGCGTGAGTGCCGTCGACCAGGGCAACGGCGCGGCCCGCGCTCGCCTCGGGATGCCGCAGAAATTCGGTTCCTGCCATACGGCCCTGATCCAGGGCTATGTGATCGAAGGCCACGTACCCGCAACGGACATCCAGCGGCTGCTCAAGGAAAAGCCCCAAGCCCTGGGCTTGGCGGTGCCGGGCATGCCCATTGGTTCACCCGGCATGGATGGTGTCGCCTACGGAGGACGCCGTGATGCCTACAAAGTCTTGCTGGTTGGGAAAGACGGATCAGCGCAAGTTTTCAGTTCTTATCCGTGAAGAAACCATGCACTGACCGTGTGCCGATTGGATCCATGAGGCGCAGCAGCGGTCTTGCAACCTGGAACAGGAGGCCGGCGCCGACCGCGCCGATCCTCGATGAAGGGAACACCGCGATGAACGCGACTGGCCATGAACACCTCCACGACACGCGCGGCTCGTACGGCCTGAATCGGCGCGTGAGGACCGCGTTGCTGATGGTTGCCCTCATCGGCGGCTTCTACCTGCTGCGCGAGCACTGGAGCCATGTCGCAGGCAATTGGGTGTACCTGTTGCTGCTGGCGTGCCCGCTGATGCACCTGCTGCATGGCCACGGTGGCGATGGCGGGCATGGTGCGCCGCCCGACAAACCCGCCAACAGGGAGGCGTGAAGTCATGGACCTGCGATCAGACCACGAACACCGCCGACACGCCCACGACCACCCGAGCGCACTGCAGCGGGCCGAAGGTCCGAAGGACCCTGTCTGCGGCATGGACGTGACCGCGCAGTCCGAGCACCACGTCGAGCACGCAGGCCGACTCTTTTACTTCTGCAGCGCCAAGTGCCGGGCGAAGTTCGTCGCCAAGCCGGCGCGCTATGCCCACAGCGGCCATGAGCCTTCGTCTGTCGAAGCGCCGGCGCTGGCGGCAGGCACCATCTACACCTGCCCCATGCACCCCGAGATTCGGCAGGATCACCCCGGCCATTGTCCGAAGTGCGGCATGGCGCTGGAGCCGGTGCTGCCGGATCTCGAAGGAGAAGAGAGTCCCGAGCTGCGCGATTTCCAGCGCCGCTTCTGGTGCACCCTGCCGCTGACCGTCATGGTCACTGTGCTTGCCATGTTCGGCCACCAGTTGCATTGGTTCGAGGCGCGCACACAGACCTGGATCGAACTCGTTCTGTCCCTGCCCATCGTCCTGTGGGCGGGCCGGCCGTTCTTCGTGCGCGGCTGGCAGTCCGTGGTCCATCGCAGCCCGAACATGTGGACCCTGATCGGGCTGGGCACCGGGGCGGCATTCGTCTACAGCGTGGCGGCGACCGTGGCCCCACAACTGTTCCCGGACTCGTTCGTGTCCATGGGACGGGTCGCGGTGTACTTCGAGGCGGCGGCGGTGATCATTTCCCTGACCCTGCTGGGGCAGGTACTGGAACTCAAGGCGCGTTCGCAGACCTCGGCCGCCATCAAGTCCTTGCTCGGACTGACCCCCAAGACCGCCCGGCGCCTTCGCGACGATGGCACGGAAGAGGACGTGCCCCTGACGCACATCCATGTCGGGGATCGGCTGCGCATTCGACCCGGCGAAAAGGTTCCGGTAGATGGTACGGTAATCGAGGGCAGCAGCGCTGTGGACGAATCGATGCTGACGGGGGAGTCCCTGCCCGTGACCAAGCGGGTGGGCGACAAGGTCATCGGTGCGACGCTCAATACCAGTGGCGCGCTCGTCATGGTCGCCGAACGTGTCGGCTCGGCGACCATGCTGTCCCAGATCGTGCAGATGGTGGCGCAGGCGCAGCGGTCCAAGGCGCCGATGCAGCGCATGGCCGATGTCGTGGCGGGCTATTTCGTGGTCGCGGTGGTGTCCATCGCCGTGCTGACCTTTTTTGCCTGGGGCCTGTTCGGGCCGGAACCGCGTTGGGTTTTTGGCCTCATCAACGCCGTGGCCGTGCTGATCATCGCCTGCCCCTGCGCGCTGGGCTTGGCCACGCCCATGTCGATCATGGTGGCGACCGGGCGAGGGGCTACGCAGGGGGTGCTGTTTCGCGATGCCGCCGCGATCGAGAAAATGCGCCAGGTCGATACCCTGATCGTCGACAAGACCGGCACATTGACCGAGGGCCGGCCGCGCTATCAGACGACGATCGCAGCCGAAGGCTTCACCGCCGGCGAAGCCTTGCGACTGGCTGCCAGCCTCGACCAGGGCAGCGAGCACCCGCTGGCGGAAGCCATCGTCACGGCCGCGCGCGAGCAGGGCCTGGTGCTCTCACGCGCCGAGGAGTTCGACTCGCACTCGGGCATCGGCGTGCGCGGGCGCGTCGATGGACATGCCGTGGCACTGGGCAACACCGCGCTGATGGACCAGCTCGGTGTGGACGTGCGGCCATTGGCCGAGCGGGCGGAGGCGCTGCGCACCGAGGGGGCCAGCGTCATGTATCTGGCCGTCGATGGCGTGCTCGCCGCAGTCCTGGCCGTCGCCGACCCGGTGAAGAAGACCACACCGCAAGCGCTGGCGTCGTTGCGCGCGGAGGGCTTGCGCGTCGTCATGGCCACGGGCGACGGTCTGACCACGGCCAAGGCCGTGGCGGCGCGCTTGGGCATCGATGAGGTGCATGGCGAAGTCAAGCCCGCCGACAAACTGCAACTGGTGGAGCGGCTGCAGCGCGAGGGGCGTATCGTTGCGATGGCTGGTGACGGCATCAATGATGCCCCGGCCTTGGCAAAGGCCGACGTCGGTATCGCCATGGGCACCGGCACCGACGTGGCGATGAACAGCGCACAGATCACGCTCGTCAAGGGTGACCTGCGCGGTATTGCGGTGGCGCGCGCCTTGTCAGTGGCCACGGTCCGCAACATGAAGCAGAACCTGATGTTCGCCTTTCTCTACAACGCACTGGGCATTCCCATTGCGGCCGGCGTGCTGTATCCGCTCACCGGTTGGCTGCTTTCACCGTTGATCGCCGCCCTGGCGATGAGTTTCAGCTCCGCATCGGTGATCGGCAATGCGCTGCGTTTGCGCGGCGTCCGTCTTGTCTGAACACGAGGATCGTCGCGCGTGCCGTGGTGGGTGCTGGTTGCACTCCCAGATCGCTGGGTCTGTCGTATCGGTTGCCACCCGACGTTGGACACCTGATCCCTATCGAGGCCTGGAATGCTCTCGACCACGGCACCTGAGCCGCCTCACACCGATACCGCACTTGGCGCCCAGTCGGCATCGCCATAAGCACTTGCACCGATGTGGCGATGAGTCCGCGCCCCGCCTCGGTGAGCAGGAATGCATTGAGATTGGCACACGATTAATCCCGATCCCATCCCGAATGGAATCTGACATATATGTAACGGCCGTCTCATCTTCCCGTCAGCGGTGACTTCGCAGAATACATACTGTGCAGTCGCACAAGGCATTGACAGAAATGCCTTCACGTTTGATTGAAAGGAGTGTAGAGATGAAAGCCAGGATTACCGCTGTTGTCGCCGCCACCGTGCTGAGCGCCATCGTAACCCCATCGTTCGCTGGTGACGCGGCAGCGGCCAGCGCCAAGAAAATGTTCCTCCTCAAGGACGGTGGAACCCTGTATGTATTCGAGGACGGCAAGACGGCGCTGGAAGACAAGTTCGGACGGGCTATCAACCTGAAAGAGGGGCAATCGCTCGAAACGGTCGATGGCCAGAAGATTACAGCCAACGGCAACGAGGTCGCTCGACTCGATGGTCTTCTCCGTCAGGGTCATTCCGGCGGTTGACTACTCGATTCAATTCGTGAACTGCACGCCAGCGGATGTCGGGCCAACTCGTTGACCAACACGCGCTGGCGGGCCATCGGTCATAGCTGGGGCTAACCACTCGATGGTAGGCTGCGACGCTACCGGTCAATCGGCGCCGCACAAGGTGAGAGTCCGCCCTGCACTGACTGACCGGCGTTCATTGCCGAGGCCATTGCGTCCACAACAACCCGCAGGATTGCCCGGGATTGCTCAATCGTTGAGAGAGTGGGTTGGATTCCGGTCGCGTCTGCACCACCACCATTCCACGCCCAACCCTCTCAGGTTGGGCGTTTTCGTTTGTGCCTTTCCCCGCGCCACGCGGGGCTGCGGGCCGTTTTGCGTGTGCCACGCGGTGCAACCACTCCGCCCGAATGTCGCCCGGTTCGACTCTCTTTTGCCCTCTCTTCTCTCAAAACCCGCGCCAACGTCTCGGCGAAAGCGCACGCAGACGGCCTTGCGCATCAACGACTTGTGCGTGCGTCATGGGCGTCGGTTGTCCATCGTGCTTGGATAGGCAAAGCATCAAGCCTGCGCGAGAGTCGATGCCGCAGCACAGGGCATCGCGTACAAACCCGCGCGCTTGTGCGTGACCACGAGCGCGCGGTAGGCGAAGAGCGGCCCTTCGGCTTCAGGCCTGCCCTTATCGCGCGCCTTGATCTTGAACAGGTCGATGGGCTTGGCGCTGTCGAGCCTTGCGCGCCGCATGATTTGTTCGGCCGTGCGGGGCTCGCCTTTGAACGACCACAGCGCGTGGAACACGGCGGCCTGCGCCTCGGTCAGCCGGATCGGCCCGTGCGGCCAGTCGGGCAAGGTCACCCAGCGGAAGTCCGCCGAGAACGGGCCATGCACCGGCGTCGTGGGATCGCCGGCCTGCGGGTCTGTCGGCTCACCCGGCAGGCCGATGAACGCGATGCTGCCTGCGTAGAAGGCGAAGCGCTCCTCCAGCGCCAGCCACTCCACGCCCGGGCCGAAGGGCGCGCCGCGCGTCTCGCGGGGTTTCGGCGTAATCACTCTGATGTTGCTACCGGCCACGCGCACCCGTTCCAGCAGCGACGGTTCGCGCCACAGACGAACGAGGTCGCGTGCGAGCAGCACCGGCGAGCGCCGTGCGTCACCCAGCCGCCACACGCCGTCGGCGAGAGTGTCGATGCCGTCGCGACTGTCGATCGACAGCGCCAAGCGCAGTTTTCGGCGCAGCCAGTCCTCGTCCAACCTCAACGCGACCGCGTCGTCGGCCGCGACGGCCACCGGCCCGCACTCGGGGCAATGGCAGGTACGTCCCCGGTGCCCGTCGCCCCAGACCTGCGCCCGGTGCTGGTGACAGTAGGGGCACAGCACGAATCGCTGGTCCAGGGCCGTGGGTTTCACCGCCTGCCAGAGGGTCGGCAAGGCGGCGATCTCGCGGGGAGAGAGTGCGGCTCGAAGGATGGGCGTGCCGCCTGCGAACAAGCGGCACACCAAGGCCCAGGCATCGTGCGTGGCCACCGATCAATCCTCGTAGATCGGCTGCGGGCTGGCCGTGTCCGCTTCCGGCGGCGCTTCCTGGGCGTTCAGCGTCTGGCCGGGCTGCAAGATGCCCAGCGAGACCAGGTAGCCCTCCAACTGCGCCTGCAACGCGGCATCGAACTTGTGCAGGTTCAGCCGGCCGCGACGCGTCACTTCGACCGTGATGACCTTGGAACGAGCCTTTCCGGGTTCGGGCGGGTAGTACAGGTTGATGCGTGCCGACGTGATCAACCAGCCGCGTGCCAGCGGATCCTCACCGGGAAACTCCTCGCGCAGCAGTTCGGTGACGCAGCGCTGCTCGCTCGAGGCCATCGCCGTGCAATCGAGCTTGAGTGCCGTGCTCGGGCTCAACACCGAGACGGACTTGACCTGCAGCGCCATGAAGCCATCCGCCACGGCCTGCGGCACATCGAAGCCGAGGCGCAAGACCGACAGATCCAGCGTCGGCGGCTTGATGCGGTGCGCCTCCACCTTGATGCCCAGCAGGTGCTCGGCGAAGGCGTCCACGAGCATCTGGTGGTACTTCGCACCACCGCGCACGAGGGTGCGAACGACCCCGGTGGCCACGGCGTACTCGAGCACCATGTGGATGTTCGGGTTGCCGATGCGACGGGTGAGATGGGCGCCCTCGAACTCCAGGCGCAGCATCGCCAGATCCTTGACGTGGACCGTCAGCAGGAACACGCCGGGGCTGCGTTCCACCAGGTAAGCCACGCTGCCGTCGCCGCATTGAAGCTCGCGCTGATAGAAGGCCGAGATGGCCTGGCGCAGCGCGGCCAGTGCGGCATCCGAGGTGTTCGGCCGGCGCTTCACGCCGAGGTCGTGCTGCTGGGCTTGCGATCCGTGGCGCTCGAGGTAGTCGAACTCGCAGGCCCGCTCGAACAGCGCCGGATGGTTGGCATACAGCCAGAAGGAGCGGTGAGTGTCGCTCCGGCATGCCACGAGACCCAGCAGCGCGGCGCCGTCCCCGGCGGCGGCCTGGAAGATTGCCTGCTTGCCGGCCGGGTCGGCCAGCTGGATGCTGGCCATGAGGTTGCCGATCAGACGGTCACGGGCGGCGACGTCGGGCCAGGCCCGAACGGCCTCCACCAGTGCCTGCGAGGTGCGAGGCGTATCCTCCCAGTCGAAATCGTCGGCCACGGGCAGGCCGTGCGAGGCCAGGAAAGAGCTGAGGGTCGCGTCCACCGGCAGTTCGAGCAGCACGTCGACGAAAGTCTTCTTCATCGCGTCTCGGTCCTTTCCCTGAAAAGGCGTCGAAGGTCTGCGGACCGAGAGTTCGGGCACGCGGGCCGGCGACATTTGCTGAACGGATATCACGCAAAAGTAAGGCAGCGTGATACAGCGCGATTGTGTCCCTGCCTGACCGGCCTGTCAAACACTGTGGCACATTTGGCGCTCGCGTGTATCACGGCGCTATACTGTCGGACTGCATTCCACCACTTCCCGTGATTCGAGACAGGACATCGCCATGGCTTCCGCGTTTGGATCTCGCCTGCGGCGATTTCGCGAGGCGAAGAAACTGACCTTGCAGCAAGTGGCCGACGCCGTCGGCTGTACCAAGGCCTACATCTGGGAACTGGAGATGAAAGAGGGCCAACGCCCCTCGGCCGAGCGGGTGCAGGCGCTGGCCAAGGTGCTGGGCGTGACCATGGAGGACATCATGGGCGAGCCGATGCCCCAAGTGCCCGAGGCCAGCCCCGAGGACGTGGCCTTCTTCCGCGCCTATGCCGGCATGACCGACGCTGAGAAGGACCGGGTGCGCCAAGCACTGAAGATCATCTTCCCGGACAAGGATCTGCCGGAAGCCAAAAGGTGAGCACGCCCCCGGCCCTCAATGGCGCGATCGCCGCCAACAAAGTCCACCACTGGTTGCGGGCTTGGTATGGCGCGGACGTGCCCGAGGCCGTCGATCTCGACCTGGTGCGGCAGATGCTGCCGAGTACGCCCTTCGGGGCGGGCGTGCGCGAAATCCGTCCCCCGGTGCAGTTCAACGACGAGGCCTTCGAGGGCTTGCTGGCGCGGGATCCCGATGACCCGGAGGTCTGGGGCATCGCCTACAACGGCACGGTCAGCCGCGAGCGCCAGCGATTCACCATCGCGCACGAGCTCGGGCATTTCGTGCTGCACCGCGACCGGCAGCCGCGTTTCCACTGCGACAAGGAAAGCGTCCACTCCGGCCACGAGACCATGCGCCGGATCGAGCGCGAGGCCGACGACTTCGCCAGCAACTTGCTGATGCCCGGCGATCGGCTGCGCGAGTGGGTCTCGGACCAGCGCATCGATCTGCACGTCTTGAGCGCCATCGCCCAGCGCTTTGAGGTTTCGTTCGAGGCGCTGTGCATCCGCTTCATCAAGTTCACCTCGCAGCGCTCCATCCTGGTCTACTGGGACAACGGCTACGTGAAGTACGAATGGCGCAGCAGCAGCGCGGTCAAGACGCGCGCCCGTATCCGGCGCACCAGCGATCCGCAAGAGCCGTTGCCCGGCACGCTCGCCGCCGACGCGAGCGTCGTGCAGGCCTGGGAGGGCGTCGAGATGTCCGCCGCGATCTGGTGCCCCGAGGAAGCACCCTACATGAAACTGCGCGAGTTCAAGCACAGCTACGGCGCGCGGGATCGCGTCCTCACGCTGCTGCTGTTGGAGAGCGCGGAGCCACGCGCTTGGGATCGGGCGTGGCAGGACAAAGAGATCTCTGCCAGCTATGCTGAGTTCTATGCTTCGAGATAGCGGAGGACGTGCGACATGATCGTCTTCAGGGAGCACCCCGTCGTTCAGTTACGCTTCCTGCCGTGGAAATGCTTCTTGAGGCACCGACCGAGTCCAACGTGATGCCGCGAGTCAGACGCACGACCGAAGCTGCGAGCATCAAACTCGCGCCTGAAGTCAGGCGTGCGTGGGTAGGTGCCTCTGAGCCTGAACGTCGCTCGCTGGCCAACGTGTTCGAGGTCGCCATCCTCAAGTACGTCAAGCGCCACCACATGGCCGTGCCCGCTGCCGCCAAAGAGGAACAACAGCCGAGGGAGGACTGATGCCGACGACCCCGCAACACGGTTTGCTTACACGCTTGCTCGATTACATCGTCGAGCAGGGCAAGGAGATCGACCCCAGGGCCTACGTTCTCACAGGCACCTCCGACTTCAGGCGCTTTCCGACAGACCTGGCCGGGCTGCCCGGCGTCGACCTTGATCGCAAGGTCGAAGGCGACCACATCTGGCTGCAGGTTGCGCGCCTCGCGTCCACCTCGCCACCTGCTCCTGACGAGGAGGTGCGGCCCTATATCACCTATTCCGACGATCCGAGCGGGCCCGTGCCGACCCTCAACGAGCAGGCGCTGCAACATCGATTCGCAGCTGACAGACGCTCGATGAGTGAGGAGGTCGCGGCCACTCGCGACAAGCATCTCCGCGAGCGCGTCGCGAGAGCCTTGACGGACTACACACCGCTTTGGCAGGCCTGGGCCGAAGGGGAGAAGCCCCGGCGCCGCACCATCGCACTCTATGGCGATCTCTTCATGCTCAAGGGTCGGCTCGAAGCCGAGGAGACCTCTAACCCATCGGAACTGGTTTGGGGCATGGGCGTGTCGGCCTGGAAGTTCACCGGCACGCGCACGGAGGACGGAAACGGCAAGGGCGTCAGCGTCGACTACCAGTACCCGCTGCTGACACAAGTCGTCGAGATTGACCTCGACCCCCAGACGCACACGATTTCGGTGCGCCCCAGGGCCGTGGCTCCGCGCCTAGAGTTCGACGCCTTTGGCGCCTGTCAAGTCATGGGAGCGGCGGAAGTCGAGAAGCAGGCCAAGGTGCTCCTGGAGAGCGACTCGGAGCGCACGCTCACGCCGTTCGACATCGGCAGCTTCGAGCCCATCTTGAAGCTCGCCGCCGGAAGCCTCGACAAGGCAGGGCGCTACGACCCAGCCCATCAGGGGCTGCCCACTCCGTCCGACCAACTGCTCGTCACGGCCGGATGGGTGTTGTTCGTTCGTCCGCGTTCGGCCAATTTCCTGGTCGAGGACATCCGTCGTTTGAAGGCACGCCTGCAAGCAGGCGATGCGATACCTGCCGGCCCTGCTTGCCTCGTGACGCCGCCCTCTGATGAGGTCGTCAAGTACGAGGCCATCTCGTTTCGAGGCCTGTGCAGCGGCAGCAGGGCCAAGGGTGAGCCGCACGAACTCTACTTCCCGCTGCCCTATAACCAAGAGCAGGAGACCATCGTCGAGATGCTCGAGCGCGCTCCTGGCGTCTGCGTCCAAGGGCCGCCAGGCACCGGCAAAACGCACACGATCGCCAACATCATCTGTCACTACCTCGCCACTGGGCGCAAGGTGCTGGTGACCTCCAAGGGCGAGCATGCGTTGTCCGTGCTGCAGGAGAAGATCCCGGAGGACGTGCGGCCGCTGACAGTGGCGCTGCTTTCAGGCGACAAGGAAGGGATGCGGCAGTTCCAGGCCTCCATCGAGGCCATCATCCACAACCTGTCGCAGCTCAACACACGCGCCATACAAGACGAGATTGAGCGCTGCAAGCAGCTGATCGACGCCGCACACGCCGAGATCGCCCGTATCGACAAGCGCGTTGACCAGATTGCCGTTCAGCAGTTGGCGGGCATCGAGGTCGATGGCGTGCAGATGCGCGCGCAGAAGATGGCCGAGCTGGTCGTCTGCGGCCAACAACAGCACGACTGGTTCGACGACGATCTGACGCTATTGCCGGAGCACGCCCCGCCCCTGAGCGACGCCGAGGCACAGACGCTCAGAGATGCCCGCCGCCGACTGGGAACCGACCTCATCTACGTCTCTTCACGGCTGCCCTCGAGCTTCGGGCTCTTGCCTACCGAAGAGGTGGCCAAGCTGCACGACGCTCTCGTGGGTATTCGCGAAATCGATGGTGCTGAGGCCGACGGCGAATTGCTGGCGCTGCGTGCCTTGACGCCCGAGGTGCTCGATGAAGCCCGCCGCATGCTCGCGGCAGTCGACCAGGTGCTCAAGATCGTGCACCACCTGGAAGAATTGGAGAGCCCCTGGGTCTTCGATCTGCGAACCAAGTGCCGACGCCCGGACTTCGCCAGCGAACAGGAGGCGCTGAAGGCACTGCTGGCCGAGGTCGACGAACTGGTGCAGGCTCGCGCGGCATTCCTGCAGCGGCCTGTGGCGTTGCCCGCCGAAGCATTGGGCAACCCGAAGGTCGTCCAAGCCATCGAGCGGGCGCGCGAGACGGGAAAGCCCTTCGGGTTGATGAGCTTTGGCAACGGTGATGCGAAGGAACAGGTGGGTGCCATCCGCGTGTCCGGACTACCGCCCCAAGCAGTCGAGGATTGGGTACATGTGCATCGCTATGTGCGATTGCACGAGAGGGTACTGTCGTTCTCCGTGCGATGGAATCAGTTCGCGCAGGAACTCTCGGTGCCTGAGGTCAAGGCTGACGTAGAGGCGCTGCGCTCGACCGAGCGGATTGCGCTCGCGGCGAAACTGGCGCACGAACTGGCGATCGCCCACGACGCCAATCTGCCTCGCATGGCCGAGAAGGTGTTTCGCGAGCCGCCGAAGAACGAACTCCTTGGCGGCTCGTCTCAACTGCAGACGGTGCGCGAACATCTACGCCGCCACCTCACGCGCGCCGAGCTCGCGACTGCCGCCGCGCAGCTCGCCATTCTCCAGGAGAAGCTCGCCGGCACTTCGGGGCCGGTGGTCGAGCGGCTGCGCGCGTTCATCGACTCGCAGCTCGGCAATCCCGAAGTCGCCACCGAGCGCATCGTGGCGCAGTATGCGGAGATCATCGGTGAGATCAAGCGCGTCGAGTCGCTGTCGTCGAGCCTGGCAACCGTCAACGACCTGTGCGCGCGCATCGAGCGCGCCGGGGCGATGAAGTGGGCAGCCCGCCTGCGTTCTCAAGTACTCCCGCCCACCGGCGACGACGAGGTGTTGCCTGTCTCATGGCGCGATGCCTGGAACTGGGCACGCATCAAGAACCACCTCGCAACCATCGAAGCCCGCGATGAACTCCTGACGCTCGCACAACGCCGCCGCGACCTCGAGAGAGTGCTCGCTCAGCAGTACGAGCAGTTGGTGGCCAAGTCGGCGTGGCTTGAGACAAAGGCCCAGGCATCAGCCAGGGTGCTATCGGCCCTGGAGAGCTACCGTGTGGCCATCCGGAGGATCGGCCAAGGCACCGGGCCCAACGCCACCCGCTATCGACGCGACGCACAAAAGGCGATGCTCGACGCTCAAGGCGCCATTCCCTGCTGGATCATGAGTCATGCCAAGGTCTCCGAGAGCATGCCGGCCCAGTTCGGTGTCTTTGACCTGGTCATCGTGGACGAAGCCAGCCAGTCCGACCTCTGGGCATTGCCAGCGGTGCTACGTGGCAAGAAGATCCTGGTGGTGGGCGACGACAAGCAAGTATCACCGAGCGGTGGCTTCATCTCGGCAGCCAAGATCGCAGCGCTCCGAGAGCGCTTCCTCTCTGACCAACCTTACGGGCGGGACCTGACTCCCGAGAAGTCGCTGTACGACATCGCGTCCACCGTCTTTGCGGCCGAGCGCGTGATGCTCGCGGAGCACTTCCGTTGCGTGCAGCCCATCATCGCCTACAGCAACAAGACCTTCTACAAGAACCAGATTCGACCCCTTCGCGTGCCCAAGGCCTCTGAGCGCATCGACCCACCGCTCGTGGACGTATTCATTGAGCATGGGGTGCGGGACAACCGGGACGTCAACCGGATGGAGGCCGAGTTCATCGCAGCTGAGATCGAGGCCATCCTGCGTAACCCCAAGCTGCGCAATCGCACGATCGGGGTCGTGTCGCTCTTGGGGCCAGAGCAGGCCAAGTTCATCTACAACTTGGTGGTCAGCCGGGTGGACCTGGCCGAACTCGAGCGCCGCAAGTTCGCCTGCGGCGACGCCTACGTGTTCCAGGGCAGCGAGCGCGACATCATGTTCCTGAGCATGGTGGCCGACGCCACCCGCCATCACGCGCTCTCCGGACAGATCTTCGAGCAGCGATTCAACGTCGCCGCCAGCCGTGCCCGCGACCGTATGTACCTGGTACGCTCAGTCAAGCTCGGTGAGCTGTCGATGACGGACGTCCGGCGCACGCTCGTCGAACACTTCACCATGCCGTTGGATGGCGGCGAGGAGGAAAGGAGCCTCGTCGACCTGTGTGAGTCTGGCTTCGAGCGCGACATGTATTCGTCGCTCGTTAATCTCGGCTATCGCGTCACGCCTCAGGTCAAGGTTGGTGCCTACCGCATCGACATGGTGGTGGAGGGAGCGAACGACACGCGCCTTGCTATCGAATGTGACGGCGACGAGTTTCATGGCCCGGACCGCTGGCCGACAGACATGCAGCGCCAGCGCATACTCGAGCGCGCCGGTTGGGTGTTCTGGCGGTGCTTTGCATCGACGTGGTCGCTGCGAAAGGACGAGGTGCTAGCCGAACTCAAGGCACGGCTACATGCAATGGGCATCGAGCCGCTTGGGGCTCTGGAGCGCGTACCGTCGGTTGTCGAGAGTCGTGTTTGGTCGATGCCAAGCGCTGATACAGGTGACTCTGGCGAAAGAGAATCGATTGCCGATGATGCCGACGTTTCGATCGTCGGCGCGATGACCGCAGGTGGAGGAAATTCCAGCACTGCGGGACTGTGACTCCCAAACCCGCTCTTGCGAGCACATTCCCGCCCAAACCCGTTACGCCAAGTGCCATGGGTTCCTAGCATGAGGAGCGTTTTCCATCGAAACGCCTGCCATGCTCGAACACGAACCCTTCTTCTCGCTCCATGGGGCTGACCGGCCTCGGCACGCGCACCAAGAGATCGTCGATCTGCTGGCCTGCGGCCTGCTGCGGCTGCGCGCCCGCGGCGCAGTTCCTGCCCTGGGCACCAGAGATGAAGTTGACCTTGGCTTCGTCGGCCAGGAGCGCGTGAATGCGAACCCCGATGACCACCAAGGAGTTCGCCCATGACGGCACACGCACGCCCCGCAGACGCGGCCACCGTCGCCGCCCGTATCGCCCAGCTACCCGATTTGTCCATGGAAGACCTCTGGGCGTTATGGGACGAGTATTTCGATGAGCGCCCGAAGCATCACCATCGCACCTGGCTGGAGAGCCGGCTCGCCTACAGGATCCAGGAGCGCGCCTTCGGCGGACTGAGGCCCGCGACGCGTCGCAAGCTCGAGCAGATCGGTGAAACAGGCCTGCTGCCGCGCGGGCTGCGCCGCGACGCGCATCGGCTGCTGCCGGGCACGGTGCTCACGCGCATCTTCGACGACGTCGAGCACCGCGTGCTGGTGCGCGGATCCAACGATTTCGAGTACCAAGGGCAGCGCTTCAAGAGCCTGACGGCGATTGCCCGTCACATCACCGGCACGCCGTGGTCGGGACCCGCGTTCTTCGGCTTGAAGGCCAAGGATGGCCAGAAGGAGATGGCATGAGATCGCCACGGCCTGTGTCCACTTCGGCTATCCAGGCCCCCCATCCCGTGACACCGAAACGACGCTGCGCGGTCTACACGCGCAAGTCCAGCGACGAAGGACTGGACCAGGAATACAACAGCCTGGAGGCCCAACGCGACGCCGGGCTGGCCTACATTGCCAGTCAGCGCCACGAGGGCTGGATCGCCGTCGAAGACGGCTATGACGACGGCGGCTACTCCGGCGGCAACCTCGATCGCCCGGCGCTCAAGCGCCTGCTGGCCGACATCGAGGCCGGCCGCATCGACATCGTGGTCGTCTACAAGATCGACCGCCTCACGCGCAGCCTGGCCGACTTCGCCAAACTGGTGGAGGTGTTCGACCGCAACGGCGTCTCTTTCGTGGCGGTCACGCAGCAGTTCAACACCACGACCTCGATGGGGCGGCTCACGCTCAACATCCTGCTGTCCTTTGCGCAGTTCGAGCGCGAGGTCACCGGCGAGCGCATCCGCGACAAGATCGCCGCCTCCAAGGCGAAGGGCATGTGGATGGGCGGCATGCCGCCGCTGGGCTATGACGTCGTCGAGCGCAAGCTCGTCGTCAACGAGCGCGAAGCGGCGCTGGTGCGCGACATCTTCCGGCGCTATGCCGAGCATGGCTCGGCGGCACGGCTGGTGCGGGAGATGGCCATCGAAGGCCACAGGACCAAGGCCTGGGTGACCCAGGGCGGACGCCAGCGCACGGGCCGGCCGATCGACCAGCAATACATCTTCGCCTTGTTGCGCAACCGGATCTACCTGGGTGAGATCCGCAACCACGGCACCTGGTATCCCGGCCAGCACGACGCCATCGTGCCGCGAGATCTATGGGACGCCGCGCACGCGTTCATCGAGCGCCGCAAACAGGCGCCGCGCGAGCACCGGGCCAAGCATCCGGCGCTGCTGGCAGGGCTGCTGTTCGCGCCCGACGGGCAGCGCATGCTGCACACCTTCGTCAAGAAGAAGAGCGGACGCCTCTATCGCTACTACGTCCCCTATCTGCACAAGCGCCGCAACGCAGGCGCGAGCCTGGCGCCGGGCGCTGTGGACGTCGGTCATCTGCCCGCCGCCGAGATCGAAAACGCGGTCCTCGCGCAGATCCACGCAGCACTGTCGGCACCGGAAGTGCTGATCGGCACCTGGCGGGCGTGCCAGCGCCACCCGGCGGGTGCCGCCCTCGACGAAGCGCAGGTGGTGGTGGCGATGCGCCGCATCGGGGAGGTGTGGTCACAGTTGTTCCCGGCCGAGCAGCAACGCATCGCGCGGCTGCTGATCGAGCGGGTGCAACTGCATGAGCACGGGCTCGACATCCTCTGGCGCGAGGACGGCTGGCTGGGACTGGGGCCCGAGATCGGCGCGCATCCCTTGGTCGAGGAGTGCCGCGCGAGTGCCGAGGAGGCCTTGGCATGACCCAGGCGTCTTCCGATCCCGTGCCGAACTCCCGCCGCCGCGTGATCCGGGTCGAAGTCGGCGCCGATGCCCGCAGCTACGTCAGCGGCAGCCAGCGGGTGACCGTGGTGCCGCTGACGATCAAGCGGCGACACAACCGCAAGCTCCTGATCCCGCCGACGCCCGAGTCCGCCGCTGCGACCGCGGGCGGCCTGGATGCGCCGATGATCAAGACGCTGGGCAAGGCCTTCTACTGGAAGCGGCTGCTCGAGGAGGGGCGCTATGCCACGGCGACCGACCTGGCCCTTGCTCTGAAGCTGGAGCCCGGCTGGGTGGCCGAGGTGCTGCGCTTGACCCTGCTGGCCCCCGACATCGTCGAGGCCATCCTGGACGGCCGCCAGCCGCGGCATCTGAATCTGCAAACACTGCGCGGGCGGCATGAGCTGCTGCCCCGCGATTGGGCCGAGCAGCGCAAGATGCTGGGTTTTACGCCAGCAGCACGGTAATCGGCTGCCGATCATCCCCCCTGTCCCCAAGAACGGCGAGCCGTGTGCTCGCCGTTTTGGCATGGCTGCACGCGGATTGGCGAACCCGAAGTTCCTCGCGGGTTCGCCATTGCGTCCCTCCAAAGTTCGCCACCCGAAGCCTGCAATGACACCTGTTCCTCAACAGCGTCATAGGAGGCTTCCATGCCGACATCGGCAAGCACCATCCCCCGGTCGCCACTCGAGGCGATCAACGGCCTGAACCCCGGCGACCGCCGGGTCCTCAACGAGAACGAGCTCGCGCAGCGCTGGGGCCTGAGCCCCAAGACGCTTCAGCGCTGGCGCAGCGAAGGGCGTGGCCCGCGCTACCTGAAGCTGTCCAAGCGCGTGAGCTACCCGCTGGAGTCGGTCATCGAGTTCGAGCGCAGCGCCCTGCACGACTCGACCTCCGAGCGCGCGGCGCGGTGAAGGAGGGTGCGATGAGCGATTTGACTCTCTACCCCGCCGACATCGCCGCGATGTCCATCGGCCAGCTCGCGGCCTTGCCGCCCGAGCAAAAGGCCGAGATCAGCCGCCACCTGGACGAAGCGCTCGCCTGGCTCAAGCAGGCCCGCGCCAAGTTCGACGCTGCGCTGGACGCCGCCTACGGCGAGCAGGCCCGCGCCGCACGCCTGCAAGCCGGCAAGGACTTCGGCGTCGTGCATCTGAACGAGGGGCCGCTGCGCGTGACCGTCGATCTCCCCAAGCGCGTGGCCTGGGATCAGGCGCGACTGTCGGAGATGGCCCGGCGCATCGCCGCCGCCGGCGAGCGCGTCGAGGACTACCTCGACGTCGAGTACTCGGTATCCGAGTCCCGCTTCAACCACTGGCCGCCCGCCTTGCGGGCCGGGTTCGAGGCTGCCCGCACCGTCAAGCCCGGCAAGCCGACGTTTCGGCTGGCCCTCGTCTCGGAGGAGTGATCCATGCGCACCGAACCGAAGGAAAAGGCTCGGAATTCAATTCCGACCCCTGTCGCCAAGCAGCTGAAGGAGGTGGCGTGATGGCCCTTCCCATCATCACCGCCGACCAGCGCCTCGCCGAGAAGCAGGGTGTGAAGCTCGTGCTGCTGGGCAAGAGCGGCATCGGCAAGACCAGCCAACTCAAGACGCTGCCGCAAGCCTCGACCCTGTTCGTCGACCTGGAGGCCGGGGATCTGGCCGTCAAGGACTGGCGCGGCGACTGCGTGCGGCCGGCCACCTGGCCGGAGTTCCGCGATCTCGTGGTATTCCTCGCCGGCCCGAACCCGGCGCTGCCTGCGGACGCCCCGTACTCCGAGGCGCACTACCGCGCGGTTTGCGACCGGTACGGCGATCCCCGGCAACTGGCCAAGTACGACACCTACTTCGTCGACTCGATCACCGTGCTCGCGCGGCTCGCGCTCATCTGGGCCAAGACCCAGCCGCAGGCCTACAGCGAGCGCACCGGCAAGCCCGACACCCGCGGCGCCTATGGGCTGCTCGGCGCCGAGCTCATCGGGGCGCTGACCCACCTGCAGCACGCGCGCGGCAAGCACGTGGTGTTCGTGGCCATCCTCGACGAGCGCCTGGACGACTTCAACCGCCGCGTCTTCGTGCCGCAGATCGAGGGCGCCAAGACCGCGGCGGAACTCCCCGGCATCGTCGATGAGGTCATCACCTTGGCCGAGATCAAGGCCGAGGACGGATCGAGCTACCGCGCCTTCGTCTGCCACACCGTCAACCCCTATGGCGTTCCCGCCAAGGACCGAAGCGGCCAGCTCGAACTGCTGGAGCCGCCGAACCTGGCCGCGCTCATCGCCAAGTGCGCCGCCGCCACCCAAATCCCGCCATCCCCCACCGCCTTCAAGGAGTAAGCCATGACCGCTTGGAACGATTTCAACGACGCGCAGCAGCAGCAAAGCTTCGACCTCATCCCCAAAGGCACGCTCGCCAAGGTACGCATGACCCTCAAGCCCGGGGGCTTCGACGACCCCGCCCAGGGCTGGACGGGCGGCTGGGCCACGCAGAGCTTTGAGACCGGCGCGGTGTATCTGGCCGCCGAGTTCGTGGTGCTGGAGGGCGAGTACGCCCGGCGCAAGCTCTGGAGCAACATCGGCCTGCATTCCCCGAAGGGCCCGGGCTGGGGCCAGATGGGCCGCAGCTTCGTGCGCGCCATCCTCAACAGCGCCCGCCACGTCCATCCGCAGGACATGAGCCCGCAGGCCGCCGCCGCGCGGCGCATCCAGGGTTTCCATGAGCTCGACGGCATCGAGTTTGCGGCCCGCATCGACATCGAGAAGGACGGCCGCGGGGAACTGAAGAACGTCGTCAAGAGCGCCGTCGAGCCCGACCACCCGGACTACGCGCGGCTCATGGGCCTGCCGCCCAAGACCCCGGGCAACGGCTCCTCCGGTGCGCCGGCGACGGTGGTTCCGCCCCATGCGATGCCGCCGGCCGCCCCGCAACGCCCCGCCGTGCCGGGCAAGCCGGCCTGGGCGCAGTGAGAGGAGGCCGCGGCGTGAATGAAATGCTGGATTTGCAAACGACAGGCGCGCGGCTACGGCCACGCGGACCTTCGGCATCCGGTGGGCGACGCCCGGCGTTATCCGATGGACTGGGTGTTTTGCTCGCGGCGCTGCCAGCAGGCGTTTCACGCGCTCTACGGCCAGTGGCGGCGCGTGCAGGAGGGTCACATCGACAAGCGGGAGGTCGCGATGATCGATCCGTCTGAGGTCGAACGGGCCGCGATGCGGGCTTGCCTCAAGGCCTTCGGAGAAGCAGCCGAGGCCATCGGCTTCGACAAGCCGCTGGGCGCGTATTCCGAGGCCGAGGCGCTGCAGGTCATCGACGCCATCGTCACCGGCTACACCGAGGCGATGGTCGCGCACCACGAGGCGAGCAAGTACCCACCGGTGCGGGGACTCAAAGACCCCGTGTCCGACCCCTTCGCGGATCTGGAAGACGACCTGCCGTGGGAGGAGCCGAAGTCGGCCTCCAAAGCGCCACGGAAGGAGGCGCGGCGATGATGGACTTCAACGCCTCCAGGAGCTTCTCGGGTCAGCTCACGGCGCGGATCGACGCGGCCATGCAGCAAGCTCGCGCGGCGCAGCCGCGTCGCACCTACCTCGGCGCCTCACGCCTGGGGGCCACGTGCGAGCGCGCGTTGCAGTACGAGTTCGCGGACGCGCCGGTCGATCCGGGCCGCGAGACCGACGGACGTCTGCTGCGCGTGTTCGAGCGCGGTCATGTGATCGAGGACTGCATGGCCGCCTGGCTGCGCGCCGCAGGCTTCGACCTGCGCACGCGCGACGACGCCGGCGAGCCCTTCGGTTTCTCGGCGCTGGACGGCCGCTTGCAGGGGCATGTCGATGGCGTCCTCGTCGCCGGGCCGGATCTCGGCCCGGGCTTTGGCTACCCCGCGCTGTGGGAGAACAAGTGCTTGAGCGCGAAGTCCTGGCGCGAGCTCGAAAAGCACCGCCTGGCCGTGGCCAAGCCCATCTACGCCGCGCAGGTGGCCGTCTACCAGGCTTATCTGGGCCTGCACGAACACCCGGCGCTGTTCACCGCGGTCAACGCCGACACGATGGAGCTCTACGCCGAGCGGGTGCCCTTCGATGCGCTGCTTGCGCAGCGCATGTCGGATCGCGCCGTCAAAGTGATCTCGGCCACCGACGCCGGCGAACTGCTGCCGCGCGGCTTTGCCGACCCCACCCACGTCGAATGCCGGATGTGCCCCTGGCAGGACCGGTGTTGGAGGACTGCGACATGAACGACACACCGCTGACGCAGGTGCTCGGAGAGCGCCTGATCGATGCACGCGAGGCGGCGCTTGCGCTGAATCTGCCGCTGTACTGGCTCACCCATGCCAAGGAGCGCCGGCGCCTGCACCTGCCGCACTACCGGGTCGGCAAACTGCTGCGCTTCAAGCTTTCCGAACTGAGCGCGTGGATGAAGGAGCGCCAGGCCCTGCGCCCGGCCGACGCAGCACTGAAGGAGGCGGCGGATGTTGGACTTCAATGACACCGCACCCGCGCCCGCGCCCGAGATCCCGGCGTCCGAGCGCCGCGAAGCCCTGCGCGCCGCGCTGCTCTCGCGGTTGGAATCGGTGCTGTCCATGCTGTTTCCCGCCGGTCGGACGCGCCGCGGCAAGTTCCTCATCGGCGACGTGCTGGGCAGCCCCGGCGACAGCCTGGAAGTGGTGCTCGCGGGCGAGAAGGCGGGCCTGTGGACCGACCGCGCCACCGGCGAGGGCGGCGACGTCTTCGACCTCATCGCCGCCCATCACGGCCTCGATGCCGAGCGAGACTTTGCCCGCATCCTCGATCTGGCCGAAGACCTCGTCGGCCGCGCCCCCACCGCAGCGGTGCGCAAGCGCCGCAAGAAGGAAATCCCGACCGACGATCTGGGCCCCGCCACCGCCAAGTGGGACTACCTCGACGCGCAGGGGCGGCTCATCGCCGTCGTCTACCGCTACGACCCACCGGGACGCAAGAAGGAGTTCAGACCGTGGGATGCCAAGCGCCGCAAGATGACGCCGCCCGAGCCGAGGCCGCTGTACAACCAGCCAGGGATGATCAACGCCGCACAGGTGGTGCTGGTCGAGGGCGAGAAGTGCGCGCAGGCCCTGATCGACACAGGGGTGTGTGCCACCACCGCGATGCACGGGGCCAACGCCCCGGTGGACAAGACCGACTGGTCGCCGCTCAAAGACAAGGCCGTGCTGATCTGGCCCGACCGCGACAAGCCGGGCTGGGACTATGCGATGGCCGCCGCGCAGGCCGCACTCGCCGCCGGCGCCGCCACCTGCGACGTGCTGCTGCCGCCCGAGGACAAGCCCGAAGGGTGGGATGTGGCCGACGCCGCGGCCGAAGGCTTCGACGTCGCCGCCTTCATCGCCGCGGGCCCACGAATGAGCATCAAGCCCGCCAGCGGACAGTCCACACAAGAGCCCTCCGTCTGGGCCACCGACGACGCCCTGGCGCTCACCTTCACCGCGCGTTACGCCGAGGACTGGCGCTACTGCTCAGCCTGGGGCAAGTGGCTGGTGTGGGACGGCCGGCGCTGGCAGGTGGACGAGACGCTGCTGGTGCACCACCTCATCCGCGCGATCTGCCGCGAGGCCGCGCTCAAGGCCGACTCGCATCGGCTCGCGGCCAAGCTCGCCGCGAGCAGCACGGTGGGCGGCGTGGAGCGGCTGGCGCGCACCGACCGGCGGCATGCCTCGACGGCCGACGAGTGGGATGCCGATCCCTGGCTGCTCAACACCCCGGGCGGCGTGGTCGATCTGCGCACTGGGCGGCTGCGCCCGCACGCGCGCGCCGATCGGATGACCAAGCTCGCCACCGCCACGCCTCGCGGCGACTGTCCGCGTTGGCGGGCCTTCTTGGCCGACGTGACCGGCGGCGACGCCGAACTCCAAGCGTATCTGCAACGCATGGTCGGCTACTGCCTCACCGGCTCGACGGCAGCGCATGCGCTGTTCTTCCTCTACGGCACCGGGGCCAACGGCAAGAGCGTGTTCGTCAACACCGTGGCCACGATCCTGGGCGACTACGCGGCCACCGCCTCGATGGAGACGTTCGTCGAGACACGCCATGAGCGCCATCCCACGGACCTCGCGGGCCTGCGCGGGGCGCGCTTCGTCTCCGCCATCGAGACCGAGCAGGGGCGGCGCTGGGCCGAATCCAAGGTCAAGGCCATCACTGGCGGAGACCGCATCGCCGCGCGCTTCATGCACAAAGACTTCTTCACCTACACCCCCCAGTTCAAGCCCGTCATCGTCGGCAACCACAAACCTGCGATCCGCAACATCGATGAGGCGATGAAGCGGCGGCTGCACCTGATCCCGTTCACGGTGACGATTCCGCCCGACAAGCGCGATGGCCGGCTCACCGAAAAGCTCCAGGCCGAGCGCGACGGCATCATGGCCTGGGCGGTCGAGGGGTGTCTGACCTGGCAGCGCGAAGGGTTACAGCCCCCGGCCAGCGTGATGTCGGCCACCGCCGAGTATTTCGAGGAGGAGGACGCGATCGGCGACTTCCTTGACGAGGAGGCGCAGCGCCACCCGCAGGCCCGCGTGGCCGTGGCCGACGTGTTCCAGCGCTGGCAAGAGTGGGCCGGCCGCAGGGGCGAGTACGTCGGCACGAGCCGCTGGCTCGCACAGCAACTGGCCAACCGCGGCTTCGAACGCACGCGGCTGCACGGGGGCACCAAGGGGCTGGCGGGGCTGTCCCTCAAACCCAAGGACTACGGCGCACGGCTCCCATACCGCGACGACTAAAACCCCAAGGGTGACCGAAGGTGACTGGCCTGCCGGTAATTCCTCTACACGTGCGCGCGCGCACGTGAGAGCCGATTAACGGCACGTCGGCCACCTTCGGTCACCGGACACCGATGAAAGGATGAACCGATGATCTCCACGATCCTGGCCCTGGACCTGGGCACCACCACCGGCTGGGCGCTGCGCGACGGCTCCGGCCACATCACCAGCGGCGCCGTCTGCTTTCGGCCGCAGCGCTTCGAAGGCGGCGGCATGCGCTTCCTGCGCTTCCGCCGCTGGATTGCTGAAATTCAGCAATCGGTTTCTGAAATTCAGTTTTT
The DNA here is from genome assembly GCF_004323595.1 of Sulfuricystis thermophila. GTDB lineage: Bacteria > Pseudomonadota > Gammaproteobacteria > Burkholderiales > Rhodocyclaceae > Sulfuricystis > Sulfuricystis thermophila. The sequence continues at coordinate 1,851,181 of NZ_AP019373.1, read as the reverse complement.
GTACTTCGAGGAGGTGCGGCGACACGCCGGTGTCGACGCCGCCCACGCCTACGGCGGCTTCCTCGCCACGCTCACGGCCTGGTGCGAGCACCATGGCATCCCCTACCAGGGCGTGCCGGTGGGCACGATCAAGAAGCACGCCACAGGCCGTGGCAATGCCCGCAAAGACGCGATGCTGGCTGCCGCCCGCGCCCGCGGTCATACCCCCGCCGACGACAACGAGGCCGATGCGCTGGCCTTGCTGCACTGGGCCATCGAGCGCCACGACGCGGCGCAGGAGGGTTGAGATGCACATCCCGACGCCTCGCTACCGCTGCCCGCTCGCTCGGCTGCAGCCCGAGCCGATGGACGTGGAAGCCGTCAAGCGCCAGGGCTGGCGCGAGCAGCGCGTGCTCGTTGTCAGTCAAGACGATGCCCGGCTGGACTGGACGGAGCGCGAACTGATCCGCCGCATCGGCGAGCGGCTGTACGGATCACGCAATGAAACCCGGGAGGCGCGCCATGGCTGAGTGGACCGTCGAGCAGGTGGCCGAGCGCTTCCGCGAGGCGGCCATCACCGCGCACCGCCTGCCACCCGTGCGGGTGCAGGGCTATTTCAACACCTGGCCGGCGATCCGGCGCCTGCCGTGGGAGACGCTCGGCGCCGAACCGACGATCCGGCGCTATCCCCCCGCGCCAGAGGCCATCGAGCGCATGCTCGAGGCCATGCGCTGGGTGCAGTGGCTGCAGGAGGAGGAACGGCACCTCGTGTGGATGCGCGCCGAGCGCCACCGCTGGCGCGATATCTGCGCGCGCTTCGGCTGCGACCGCACCACGGCCTGGAGGCGCTGGCAGCGGGCGCTCTCGATCGTGGCCGAGACGCTCAACGGCAAGCGGCAAGACGCCGGCCCTTCGATGCGCAGCGGGGTGAGCGAACCGCCCGCCCGGCCGTTCGCTTGACAGGACGAGGCTGCACGGATTCAATAACTGTTATTAATAGTTGTGAGTCAAGCCCATGCCGACGAGCGTCGCCCTCAGCCCCCATTTCGAGGCCTTCATCAAGGAGCAGGTCGCCTCCGGTCGCTACAACAACGCCAGCGAGGTGGTTCGCGCAGGCCTGCGATTGCTGGAAGAGCAAGCCCAGCGCCACGCCCTGCAGCTGGAAGAGCTGCGTGCGGCCATCACAGCCGGTCGATCCAGTGGCCCGGGGCAGCCGGCCGAAGAGGTGTTTGATCGTCTGGAAGCAAAGTATCGGGATCAGGGCAAGCGCCGGACGAAATGACCCGGCTCGTCATCAGCCCGCTGGCGGCAACCGACATCGAGGAAATCGGCGACTACATCGCCCAGGACAACCCGGGCCGAGCCGTCAGCTTCATGGCAGAACTTCGCATGCAGTGCAGGAAGATCGCCGGGGCGCCCCAGGCGTACCGGCTCCGCCCCGAGCTCGGCGAGGGCATTCGATCCTGCGCCCACGGCAACTACGTGATCTTCTTCTGTGCGTCCGACGATGAAGTGAGCATCGTGCGCGTCCTGCACGGCGCACGGGACATCGGCGCCCAGTTCGGTGGCTGACATCGGCCGAGTAGGCGCCTCGAATGGCCATGAAGAAGCGCAACGACCGGATCCTCGAAGCCGTCCATGAGACGGCGCGTGACCTGCATCGCCTGGGCTTCATCGACGCGCGCATGATGCGCCAGTACGACGCGCTGCGCCTGGCAGCCAAGCGCGACCGCACGTCCTCGCCAAACGCTTCCCGTCCGCGTGTTTTGGCGTGATTTGGCGGATCGGATCGCGCATCTGCGTGCGCCCGCGGGCAAACGCGGCTTTGGCCGCTGCAACAGATCCGCCGTTTCGGGGGTAGGATTTCGGCTAACTTCTGGACAGCGGTGACGCCCGACGAAGCCGCCCGAGCAGCGACGGGTCCTTCCTTGCGCAAGCGCGATGCGGGGGGCGCGAGCGCGGCATCGCCCTAGCGTCAGGGCGCCAAGCAGGTTACCACCCGGCCAGGTTACCGGTCCCGGTTACCACCCCGCAGAACGGTCACCGCCTCACCCGAACCCGAACTCACATGACCCGCCCGGCGGCAAGGCCCGGCGGGTTTTGCTTTTGGACTTCTCCCTTGAACACGCTGCACGTCGAGTACCGCCAGGTCGAGGCGCTGATCCCCTACGCGCGCAACCCGCGCACGCATAGCGATGCGCAGATCGCCAAGATCGCCGCTTCCATCGCGGAGTTCGGCTTCACCAACCCGATCCTGGTCGATGGCGCAAACGGCATCATCGCCGGGCATGGGCGCTTGGCCGCGGCGCGCCGGCTCGGGCTCGAGCAGGTGCCGGTGATCGAACTCGCGCACCTCACGCCGGCGCAAAAGCGCGCCCTCGTCTTGGCGGACAACCGCCTGGCGCTCGATGCGGGCTGGGATGAGGAACTGCTGGCGCTGGAACTGGCCGAACTCGCCGAGGCCGGCTACGACCTGGCGCTCACCGGGTTCGACGGATCCGAGATCGAAGCGATGCTCGCCGAGGCGGCAGTCGATGCCGCGCGGGAACCTGCGACCGAGGAGACGGACACCGCCGACGACGTGCCCGAGGCCCCGTCCATGCCGGTTGCCCGCACCGGCGACCTCTGGGTGCTCGGCCAGCACCGCCTCATCTGCGGCGATGCCACCGACCGGAGCGTGGTGGCTGCGCTGATGCAGGGCGAAACGGCTGCCTTGTGCTTCACCTCGCCGCCCTACGGCAACCAGCGCGACTACACCACCGGCGGGATCAAAGACTGGGACGGCCTGATGCGCGGCGTCTTCGCCCACCTGCCGATGGCTCAGGATAGCCAGGTGCTGGTCAATCTCGGGCTGATCCACCGCGACAACGAAGTGATCCCGTACTGGGATGGGTGGATGGCCTGGATGCGCCAGCAGGGCTGGCGGCGCTTCGCGTGGTACGTCTGGGATCAAGGTCCGGGGATGCCCGGCGACTGGCAGGGGCGGCTGGCGCCTGCCTTCGAGTTCGTCTTTCACTTCAACCGAGAAAGCCGCAAACCGAACAAGATCGTGCCGTGCAAGTTCGCCGGGCAGGAGACCCACCTGCGCGCCGATGGGTCATCGACGGCGATGCGCGGCAAGGACGGCGAAGTGGGCGGCTGGACCCATGCCGGGCAGCCCACGCAGGACACTCGCATCCCCGACTCGGTGATTCGGGTGATGCGCCACAAGGGCAAGATCGGCCAGGGCATCGACCACCCGGCCGTGTTCCCGGTGGCGCTGCCGCAGTTCGTGATCGAGGCCTACACGGACCCCGGTGACCTCGTGTTCGAACCCTTCGGCGGCAGCGGCACGACCATGCTGGCCGCCGAGCGCACCGGCCGCGTCTGCCGCAGCGTGGAGATCGCGCCCGAGTACGTGGACGTGGCCATCGAGCGCTTCCGGCAGAACCATCCGGAGGTGCCGGTGACGCTGGCCGCCACCGGCCAGTCCTTCGAGGAGGTGGCGGCCGAGCGCGCCGTCAGTAGTGGTAGCGCCCCTGCAGAAACTCGATGCGATCGGCCTTGACCAGATAGACGCAGCGATGCTCCTGGGTGATGCGCCGCGACCAGACGTCGGGGCCGAGATATTTCAGCGGCTCGGGTTTGCCGATGCCATCGAAGGGATCACGCAGCACCGCCTCGACCAGATCGAGCAACCGCTTGGCGGTGCGCCGGTCGGTCTCGACCCAATGGCGCAGGTCTTCGAGAAACTCCGGATGGCAGACGGCAAGCCGCGCAGCCTCACGCTTCAAGGCCGAGGTCCTTTTTGAGCTTGGCTGGCGTCGTGGGTTTCAAACGGGTCGTGCGCGCTCGAGTGAGGGCCGTCAATAAGCGTTCGGCGTTCTTCGAGGAACGCAGCAGATGCGCTGTCTCCAGCAGGCCCTCGAGTTCGTCGGCCGCGATCATCGCCACGGCGTCCCCTGAGCGACGACGCACGACGATGACCTCGCGATCGTCCACGGCGCGGTCCATCAGCGCCTTGAGCTGCTCACGCGCCTGGCTGTAGGTGGTTTCGATGGTCATGGCCGCGACTCCAGAATTGGACAGGAACATTGTACAGAAAATGAGCGCGTCGTGGCTGGCCGAGCGGATCGAGCACTGGCCGATCGCCCAGCTCATTCCCTACGTCCGCAACGCCCGCACCCACTCCGAGGAGCAGGTGGCGCAGATCGCCGCCAGCATCGCCGAGTTCGGCTTCACCAACCCGATCCTGGTCGGCAGCGACGGGGTGATCGTCGCCGGACACGGGCGGCTGGCGGCCGCCCGCAAGCTCGGGCTGGAGCGGGTGCCGGTGGTCGTGCTCGACCATCTCACGCCCACCCAGCGCCGGGCGTTGGGTGTAGCCGACAACCGCATCGCGGAGAACGCCGGCTGGGACGAGCAACTGCTGCGCATCGAGCTGCAAGACCTGCAGGCCGAGGGCTTCGATCTGGACCTGACCGGCTTCGACGCCGACGCGCTGGCCGAACTGCTCGCGGGCGACGAGCCAGACTTTGATGGCCAGACCGACGAGGACGCGGCACCCGAGGTGCCGGACACCCCGGTGTCCCGCCCTGGCGACGTTTGGGTCTGTGGGCATCATCGGGTGCTCTGCGGTGATGCCACCGAGCCGCAAGCCTACGCCACGGTGCTGGGCGACGAGATCGCGGACATGGTGTTCACCGATCCGCCATACAACGTCAACTACGCGAACTCAGCGAAAGACAAGCTGCGCGGCAAGGACCGCGCGATCCTCAACGACAACCTGGGAGATGGCTTCCGCGACTTCCTGCTGGCGGCCTTGAGGCCCACCATCGCCCACTGTCGAGGGGCGATCTACGTGGCCATGTCCTCCAGCGAGCTGGACGTGCTGCAATCGGCCTTCCGGGCTGCCGGCGGCCACTGGTCCACCTTCATCATCTGGGCCAAGCACACCTTCACGCTGGGCCGCTCCGACTACCAACGCCAGTACGAGCCGATCCTCTACGGCTGGCCCGAAGGCGCGCAGCGCCACTGGTGCGGCGACCGCGACCAGGGCGACGTCTGGCAGATCAAGAAGCCGCAGAAGAACGACCTGCACCCGACCATGAAGCCGGTGGAGTTGGTCGAGCGCGCGATCCGCAACTCCAGCCGCCCGGGGAATGTCGTGCTCGACCCCTTCGGCGGCTCGGGCACGACGCTGATCGCCGCGGAAAAGTCAGGCCGCATCGCGCGGCTGATCGAGCTGGACCCGAAGTACGTGGATGTGATCGTGCGCCGCTGGCAGGACTTCACCGGCCAGGACGCCTGCCGGCAAGTCGATGCAGTCCCGTTCAATGATCTGGCGGGTCAGGGTTCGATGCGTTTGAGGTCGCGATAGAAATTCTCGTGCGGACCGACCATCAGCAGCTTGAGCGTGCTCTCGTCGAGGACTCGGTAGGCCAGCAGGCACAGCAGACTGCCCATGCGGAACTTGTAAACCCGCACGCCGGCCAGGTCGCCGACTTTGGCTTCGCCCGCTTCGGGCTGACTGGCGATGGTACGCACCGCCTCGTCGAGTGTCGCCTTCTGCTGCTTGTGCAGTTTCTTGACGGCGCGCTCGAAGGTCGGGGTGACGAGCAGGCGCATCAGCCGAACCGGTACTCGCCAACAGCCTCTTCCTGGTCGGCGATCAGAATGTCGCGGATGACGGAAAAGGGCAGGTCGGGGTTCTCTGCGGCGATCTTGCCGATCTGCGACCAGTATTCGATCTGCTTGGGCACCGAGCGATGTTCGATGGCGCCGTAACGCTTGGCGGTCTCGACCAAGGCTTCAGGCAGTTTGACATTGACGGCCATACGAACCTCCTTTGCGATGGATCATTTTAGTCCGTAATGGTCCAAAAAGGAGCCTTGCCGCCGGGCGGCCACAGACGCCTCGACGCTCACGCAGTGAATCACGAAGCCGTCGGTTGCGGCATCTCGCCGTACGGGAGGCGCTGCCTCGTTGCAACTCACGCGAGCCGGTAAACGCGCTCGCCGCCCTGCGGCTTGTCCGACACGATGCTCAGGCCCAGTTTCTTCTTCAGCGCTCCGGCCAGGGCGCCGCGCACGGTGTGCGCCTGCCAGCCGGTGACGTCCATGATCTGGTGGATCGTGGCGCCCTCAGGACGACGCAGCATCGCGATCATCTGCGCCTGCTTGCTGTCGGCACGGGTGCGACGCGGCGCATCGTCCTTCGCCTGCGTCCACGTGGCCTCCGCCGCGGTGATGGCGGCCTCCAACTCGGGATCGCTCGCGGCGTTTGCCTGCTCCGCGTTGGCGATGATCCGATCGAGCTGGGCTTCGAACGAGCCCACGCGCGGTGTCTTCGCGCCCGGGCATGGCAGCCCCAGGACGGCGTAGCCCTCGGCGGCGACCAACCAGTCGGTCCCCGCGGGGGCGATCAGGGCACGGTTGGTAAGGCCTTCCAGCACCTTCTGGCGCGCTCCGCCCTTGATGTGCTCGGGGAACCAGTCGATCTTGCCGCCGCTGTGCTCGATGGCGTAGGCCAGGATGGCGTGCTGGGTCGGGGTCAGGGCGATGGTGGTCATGGGCTTGCTCCTTTGCAGGGGTGGATCGGGTGACGGGATGAACGCGCTGTTCGGGGCCCAAGCCAAGCGTTTCGGCTTGGCATGGGCCTTTCGCAATCAGCGGTTGGCCTCATCCGGCGACTTGGCACGGCGACCTTGTTCGAGTCCCGCGTTGAAGGCCGCTTCCAGCGCGGCGCGGATGTTCCACACCGCCAGGTCGTGGAAATCCAGGCTGTCCGAGTGGCGGGTTTGCAAGGTCTCGATGCCGAGATGCTGCTGGGCGATCTGGGTGAGGAGGGCGTCGATGGGGCGCATGGCGGGTTCCTCTCGGTGTGGTTGGCGTGACGTGATGAACGCGCTGTTCGGCAGTGAAGCCAAGCGCTTTCTGCTTGGCTTCACGCGATGAGTCAGGCCTTGCGCAGCACCGCGATGCCGGCTTGCGCGAGTTCCAAGGCCGCGGCATGGAACGCCATCTCGCCGACCCAGGGGGCGGCGCGGGCGTCGTCGAGCAACTGGTCGATGACCGGCCTGGCCTTGGCGCGCATCGCCGCGCAGGCGGCCTCCAGGTCGTCGCGGCTGGCGGCTGCCACCTCGGTGCGGCAGCTGCGCACCAGGATGGTCAGCGCCGCTTCGGCCAGCTTCGTGGCCAGGGTATCGAGAGTGTTGGCGTTCATCGGGGGTCCTTTCGATGGTTCGATGGTGGGTTGGCGTGCCGTGATGAACGCGCTGTTCCCGATGGAAGCCAAGCTCGATCTTCAGGAATGACGAACAAATGATTGAAGAAGGTGACGATGGGTCTTTCCATTCGCGCCTACGCGCGCCACCGGGGCGTGTCGCACGTGGCCGTGAAGAAGGCCATCGACACCGGGCGCATCACGACGCTTGCCGACGGCACGATCGACCCCGAGACGGCCGACGCGCAGTGGGCGCGCAACACCGTGCAGCCGCGCCGCGCCCCTGAGCAAAACATCCCGACCTCTCCGAGAGGGCAGGCCCGGCCCGAGCGCGAGATCCCCGCCCCCGTCCCCCCGCCGCTGCCCAGCGGGAGCACGTCGCTGCTGCAGGCGCGCACCGTCAACGAGGTGCTCAAGGCCCAGCTCCACAAGGTCGAGCTGGCGCAGCGCAAGGGCGAGCTCGTCGACCGCGCGCAGGCGGTGGCGCATGTGTTCAAGCTCGCGCGCACCGAGCGCGACGCGTGGCTGAACTGGCCGGCGCGCATCTCGGCGCAGATGGCCGCACGGCTTGGCGTCGATCCCCACGCGCTGCACGTGGCACTCGATACGGCCGTGCGCGAGCACCTGCAGGAACTGGGCGAACTGCGGCCACGCGTGGACTGACGATGATCGACTACGACGGCGCCGACGCGATCGAGCGCGCCTGGCGCGAAGGGCTCACGCCCGATCCGCCGCTGACGGTCTCCGAGTGGGCCGACCGCCACCGGGTGCTCTCCAGCAAAGCCTCGAGCGAGCCGGGGCGCTGGCGCACGAGCCGCACGCCTTACTTGCGCGAGATCATGGATTGCCTGTCGCCCAGCTCGCCCATCGAGCGGGTGGTGTTCATGAAGGCCGCGCAGCTGGGCGCCACCGAAATGGGCAGCAACTGGATCGGCTATGTGATCCACCATGCGCCGGGGCCGATGATGGCGGTGTGGCCCACGGTGGAGATGGCCAAGCGCGCCTCCAAGCAGCGCATCGACCCGCTGATCGAGGAGTCGCCGGTGCTCTCCGAACTCATCGCCCCGGCGAGGAGCCGGGATTCGGGCAACACGATCCTCGCCAAGGAGTTTCGCGGCGGCGTGCTGGTGATGACCGGCGCCAACAGCGCGGTGGGCCTGCGCTCGATGCCGGTGCGGTATCTGTTCCTCGACGAGGTGGACGGCTATCCGCTCGATGTCGAGGGTGAAGGCGATGCGATCTCGCTCGCCGAGGCGCGCACCCGCACCTTTGCGCGGCGCAAGATCTTCATCGTCTCGACCCCGACGATTGCCGGGGCCTCGGCCATCGAACGCGAGTACGAGGCATCCGACCAGCGCCGCTACTTCGTGCCCTGTCCGCACTGCGGCCACCGGCAATGGCTGCGTTTCGATCGGCTGCGCTGGGAGAAGGGCCGCCCGGAGACGGCGGCCTACGTCTGCGAATCCTGCGAGGCGCCCATTGCCGAGCACCACAAGACCTGGATGCTCGAGCACGGCCAGTGGCGCGCGACGGCGCAGGGCAAGACGGCGGGCTTTCACCTCTCGTCGCTGTACAGCCCGGTGGGCTGGCGCTCATGGCGCGAGATTGCCGCCGCATGGGAAGCCGCCGTGAGCAAGGAAACCGGATCGAGCGCCGCGATCAAGACCTTCAAGAACACCGAGCTGGGTGAGACCTGGGTCGAGGAAGGCGAGGCACCCGACTGGCAGCGCCTGCTGGAACGGCGCGAGGATTACCGCATCGGCACGGTGCCGGCAGGCGGCCTGCTGCTGGTCGGCGGCGCCGACGTGCAGAAGGATCGCATCGAGGCCTCGATCTGGGCCTTCGGGCGCGGCAAGGAATGCTGGCTCGTCGAGCACCGGGTGCTGATGGGCGATACGGCCCGCGATGCGGTGTGGCAGCGCCTGGCCGAGCTGGTCGCCGAGACCTGGACCCACGCCTCGGGCGCCGCGATGCCGCTGGCCCGCTTCGCGCTGGATACCGGCTTTGCGACCCAGGAGGCCTATGCCTTCGTGCGCGCCTGCCGCGACGCACGCGTGATGGCGGTCAAAGGCGTGTCGCGCGGAGCAGCGCTCATCGGCACGCCCACCGCGGTGGACGTCTCGCTCGCCGGCAAAAAGCTGCGCCGGGGCATCAAGGTGTATTCGGTGGCGGTAGGGCTGGCCAAGCTGGAGCTCTACAACAACCTGCGCAAAAGCGCGGACATCGATGAGGACGGCGTGACGGTCACGTACCCGGCCGGATACGTCCACCTGCCCAAGATCGACGCCGAGTTCATCCAGCAACTCTGCGCCGAGCAACTGATCACCCGCCGCGACCGCAACGGCTACCCGGTGCGCGAGTGGCAGAAGATGCGCGAGCGCAACGAAGCCTTGGACTGCTACGTGTATGCCCGCGCGGCGGCCAGTGCCGCCGGGCTGGACCGCTTCGAGGAGCGCCACTGGCGCGAGTTGGAGCGACAACTGGGTCTGGCCAGCCCGCCAACCCTTGAAACAACCACCGAATCCATCAACGAGGCTACCCATCGGGGTGGCCTCGCTGTTTCTGCAACCCGAAACACCGGCCGGCGTGTGATCCGCAGCCCCTGGCTGCGCTGATCCCTCCTGGCCGATCTGACGCCGCAAGGAGAACCCATGAGTCTGGCCACCCGCCTCGAAAGCCTGGTCATCCGCGTCGCGCAGGAGTTCAACGACGTCCGCGCCAAGGCCGGGAATCTCGCCAACCTCACCACCACCGACAAGTCCAGCCTGGTGGCGGCCATCAACGAACTGAAGGCCGCGGTGCTGGCATCGGGCGCGATCGACGACAGCCAGGTCGCCACCACCAGCACCTATTCGTCCAGCAAGATCGTCACGCTGCTCGATGCGCTCAAAGCCGAGATCCTGGGCGGGGCGGACGCCGCCTATGACACCCTGCTGGAAATCCAGCAACTGCTGCAAAACGGCACCAGCGGCCTGGATGCCTTGCTGGCGGCCGTCAACAACCGCGTGCGCTTCGATGCGGCGCAGACGCTCACCGCGGCCGAAGCCGCGCAGGCGCGCAGCAACATCGGCGCGGTGGCCGCCAGCGATGTGGGCGACACCGACACCGACTTCGTCGCGATCTTCGAAGGGGCGCTGCTCTGATGAGCCTGGCCGCGCGCATCGCCGCCTTGGCCAGCCGCATCGGGATCGAGGTCCGTACCAAGATCGATGCCGGCCATCCGGGGCTGGCCCGGGCCTGGGTGTGCTTCGGTTGGGTCGGCAACCAGATCGTCGTGCGCGCCGCGCACAACGTGGCCGGTGTCACCCGCACCGCGCCCGGCCGCTACCGCGTGAGCTTTGCCACACCGATGCCGGACGCGAACTACTGCTGGGTGGGCGTCGCACGCAGCAACACCAACACGGGCACGCAGCGGCTGCTGATCGTGCGCTCGACCTTGGATGAGAAGACGCCGACGCACGTCGATGTGGGCTGCGCGACCACCGCGGCGTCCTTCGCCGACTCCACCGAAATCAACCTCGTGGTCTACCGCTGATGGCCTATACCCAAGCCGACCTCGAGTCCCTGCAAGCCGCGCTCGCCAAGGGCGAGAAGCGCGTGAGCTTTGGCGACAAGACGGTCGAGTACCGCAGTGTCGAGGAACTGCAGGCTGCGATCGCGGCGGTCAAGCGCGACCTGTTCGAGCAGGCCGTGGCCACCGGGCTGTGGCCGGGTGCGCCGCGGCAGATCCGCATCACCACCGCCAAGGGGACGTGATGGGCTGGTGGCACACCCTCAAGCGACGGCTGCTCGGCGCGAGCCCCACTTACGACGGCGTGGGCGGCGGCCGCCGGGCTGTGGCCTGGCAGGTCGGCAACCCCGGGGCGGTCGCGGCGCTGGCCTACACGCAACACGAACTGCGCGCCAAGAGCCGCGATCTTGCCCGGCGCAACGCCTGGGCGGCTGCCGGCATCGAAGCCTTCGTGGCGAATGCCATCGGCACCGGCATCAAGCCGCAGAGCATGGTGGCCGACGCTCGTCTGCGCGAAGCCATCCACGCGTTGTGGTGGGACTGGGTGGGGGAGGCCGACGCGGCGGGCCTGACCGACTTCTACGGCCTGCAGGCGCTGGCCTGCCGGGCCATGCTCGAAGGCGGCGAGGCGCTGGTGCGCCTGCGCTGGCGCCGCGGCGAGGACGGTCTGCCGGTGGGTCTGCAGCTGCAGGTGCTCGAGCCCGAGCACCTGCCAACCACCCTGCACCGGGACCTGCCCTCGGGGAACGTGATCCGCGCCGGCATCGAGTTCGACCGGCTCGGGCGGCGGGTGGCCTACCACCTCACGCGCTCGCACCCGGGCGACGGCAGTCTTGCGCCGATGTCGGGCACGGGCGGCATGGAGACCGTCCGGGTACCAGCCGACGAGGTGATCCACCTGTTCCGGCCCTTGCGCCCGGGGCAGATCCGCGGCGAGCCGTGGCTCGCGCGCGCGCTGGTCAAGCTCAACGAGCTGGACCAGTACGACGACGCCGAGCTCGTGCGCAAGAAAACCGCGGCGATGTTCGCCGGCTTCATCACGCGGCTTGCCCCCGAGGACAACCTGATGGGCGAGGGGCTGCCCGATGCCCAGGGAGTGGCGCTCGCGGGGCTCGAGCCCGGCACCTTGCAGATCCTGGAGCCGGGCGAGGACATCAAGTTCAGTCAGCCGGCCGACGTGGGCGCGAGCTACGGCGAGTTCATGCGCCAGCAGTTCCGGGCGGTGGCTGCCGCCATGGGCATCACCTACGAGATGCTCACCGGGGACCTCACCCAGGTGAACTACTCCAGCATCCGCGCGGGGCTCTTGGAGTTCCGCCGCCGCTGCGAGGCCATCCAGCACGGGGTGATCGTGCACCAGCTGTGCCGCCCGGTGTGGCGGGCCTGGATGGAGCAGGCGGTGCTGGAAGGCGCCCTGTCGCTGCCGGGCTTTGCGCGCCGGCGCCGGGAGTTCCTCGCTGCCAAGTGGATCCCGCAGGGCTGGCAGTGGGTCGATCCGCTCAAGGAGTTCAACGCCTTGAAGCTCGCGATACGCGCCGGGCTGATGAGCCGCTCGGAGGCGATCTCGGCCTACGGCTACGACGCCGAGGACATCGACCGCGAGATTGCTGCGGACAACGCACGAGCGGACGACCTCGGGCTGGTCTTCGACTCGGATCCGCGCCACGACCAACCATTGAGGCCGGTGCCGACACCTGCGCCCGACACCGACCTTCAGGACTGACACCGATGCTGCCTCATCTCGCCGCCCGCCTGTTCGGCACGCCCTTGCTCGTGCAGCGCGCCAAGCTCGACCTGATCCTGGCCGTGCTCTCCGACCGCCTGAATCTCGCCGCGCCGGACGTCGAACTCGCGCCGCCGCTGCCGAAGGCTTCCAACCCTGCGGCATTTCCGGAACGTTCGATCGCCGTGATCCCGATCCACGGCACGCTGGTCAAGCGCACGCTGGGGCTGGAAGCCGCCTCGGGGCTGGTGAGCTATTCCGAGATCGGCGCGCGGCTGGAAGCGGCGCTGGCCGACCCTCTGGTCGCCGGCATCGTGCTCGACATCGACTCGCCCGGCGGCGAGACCGGCGGCTGCTTCGAGCTTGCCCGCCGCGTGCGCGAGGCGGCGGCCGTGAAGCCCATCTGGGCGGTGGCCAACGACGCCGCCTTCTCCGCGGCCTACGCCATTGGCTGCGCCGCCGAGCGGCTCTTCGTCACCGAGACCGGCGGCGTGGGCTCGATCGGCGTGATCGCGCTGCATGTCGATCAGTCGGTCAAGGACGCCCAAGAGGGCTTGCGCTACACCGCGATCACCGCGGGCGCGCGCAAGAACGACTACTCGCCGCACGCGCCGCTGGCCGATGCCGCCCGCGCGGCGCTGCAGGCCGAAGTGGACCGGCTCCACGCGCTCTTCGTCGCGCACGTGGCGGCGATGCGTGGCCTGGCCGAAGACGCGGTGCGTGCGACCGAAGCGGCGCTGTTCTTCGGCCCGCAGGCCGTCGAAGCGCATCTGGCCGATGGCGTGGCCACGCTGCCCGCGGTGCTCGCCGAGTTCGACCGACATCTTGCTGCCGCGCGGCGTCCGTCTTCCCCGCCGCGCCAGATCACGACCGGGAAGGCGACCTTACCGCGAGGAACCCCCACCATGACCGATTCCCCCTCCGATGCCGCGCCCGAGCCCCTCGGCGCGGATGCGGCCGCCGCCCTGGTGGCCGAGGCCCGCCGCGAAGTGGCGCAGTCCGCGCAAGCCATTGCCGAGCTGTGCCTGATCGCCGGCTGCCCCGAGCGTGCCGCCGAGTTCATCGCCGCCGGCCGCACCGAAGATGAGGTGCGCCGTCTCCTGCTCGAGGCGCGCGCCGCCCACAGCATGGCGTCCGCCGTGCGCTCGACCCACGTGCCCCAGGATTGGGCCGCCCCCGGCGCCGATCCGGCCTCTTCGCCCGTGGTCGCCGCCGTCAAGAAACTCGTGACCCGGGAGTAAGCCATGCCCACGCTCACCCAAGCCCTCAACCTCGGCGACCTCTTGAAATACGAGGCGCCGAATCTCTACTCGCGCGAGCGCTCGACCGTGGCCGCGGGGCAGCACCTGCCGCTGGGCGCCGTGGTCGGCCTGGAGGCGGCCACGGGCAAGCTCAAGGCCCTCGACCCCAGCGCGACCGACGGCACGGAAGTGGCCGCAGGCGTCCTGGGCAATGCGGTCGATGCGACGCTGATCGACCGTGAGGACGCGATCCTGATCGCCCGCCATGCCATCGTCGCGCGAGGCGCGCTCGTCTGGCCCGCGGGCATCACGGCTGCGCAGAAGGCCGCCGCCATCGCCCAGCTGGAAGCGCGCGGCATCCTGGTGCGCGACAGCGCCTGACCGACACCCGATCCCGACCCTTCGAGCGACCCGCCGCCTGGCGGGTTTGTCATATCTGGAGACCTCCATGCTCAACCCCTTCGATGCCCCCGGCTTCTCGATGGCCAGCCTCACGGCGGCCATCAACCTCATCCCCAACCGCTACGGGCGGCTGGAAGCCTTGAACCTGTTCCCCCCGAAGCCCGTGCGCACGCGCCAGGTCGTGATCGAGGAATACGCCGGGCGCCTCAACCTCTTGCCCACGCGGCCTCCGGGCGCGCCGGGCACGGTGGGCGAGCGCGGTCAGCGTCGGCTTCGTTCCTTCGTCGTCCCGCACATCCCGCACGACGACGTGGTGCTGCCCGAGGAAGTGCAGGGCATCCGCGCCTTCGGCTCGGAAACCGAGATGGAAGCCATCGCCGGCGTGCTCGCGCGGCATCTGGAGACCATGCGCAACAAGCACGCGATCACCCTCGAACACCTGCGCATGGGCGCGCTGAAAGGTCAGATCCTGGACGCCGACGGCAGCACGATCTACGACCTTTTCGACGAGTTCGACCTGAGCCAGGCGGTCATCGCTTTCGACCTGACCAATGCCAACAGCGACGTCAAAGGCCACTGCTATGAGGTGCTGGCCCACATCGAGGAGAACCTGAAGGGCGAGTTCATGACCGGCGTGCACGTCCTGTGCTCGCCCGAGTTCTTCCGTCAGCTCACCGGCCACAAGGCGGTCAAGGAGGCCTACGCGCAGTGGCAGCAGGGGGCGATCCTGATCAACGACGTGCGCGCCGGCTTCGTCTTCGCCGGCATCACCTTCGAGGAGTACCGCGGTCAGGCCAGCAGCCCGGATGGCACGGTGCGCCGCTTCATCGCCGCGGGCGAGGCCCATGCCTTCCCGCTGGGCACGGTGGACACCTTCGCCACCTACTTCGCGCCGGCCGACTTCAACGAGACCGTGAACACCCTGGGCCAGCCGCTGTACGCCAAGCAGGAGCCGCGCAAGTTCGACCGCGGCACCGATCTGCACACCCAGTCCAACCCGCTGCCGATGTGTCACCGGCCGGGCGTGCTGGTCAAGCTCACGGTGTGATGCCGCAGCGATGGTGCGTGTGGAGGATCTGTATGACGCCGCCGAGCGCGCGGGACTCTTGACGCCCGTCGTGGTGGGCACCACCACCGTGCACTGCGCGTTCCGTGCGCCGGACGAGACGGTGCTCGAGGGCTTGGCGCTCGCGCGCGACTTCGAGATCGAGTACGCGGCCTCGCGCCTCGCGCTCGCGCCGGGCGACGTGGTCACCATCGTCGGCCAGTCCTACCGCGTGCGCGAGGTCAGCGCCTTCGGCGACGGCCGCGAGTGCCGGGCGAGGCTCGCGAGGCTGCCATGAACTCGGTGCGCGAGCGCCTGCTGCGCATCCTGGTCGATCGCCTCCTTGCTGCCCTGGCCCCGGCGGCGGTGCTGCGCCAGCCGGCCACACCGCTGCCGCGCGAGGCCGGCCCTGCGTTGCTCGTCTTCGTCGAGGGCGACGCGCTCACCGCGCATGCCAACCGGCTGGTGGAGCGCGCGCTCACCGTGCGCCTGGTCGCGCTCGCGCGCGGCATGGACGCCTTCGACGCGGCCGATCGGCTGATCGTCGCCGCCCACGCCGCCGTGCTCGCCGACCCGAACCTGGGCGGCCTGGCGCTTGCGGTGCGCGAGCTCGACGCCGAGTGGGACGCCGACGACCTCGATGCCGGCACGGTGATGCTGCCGGCGCGCTACGAAATCCGCTACCGCACCCATGCCCTCGATCTCACCCAAACAGGATGAACCCCTTATGCCAAATCTCTCCATCGAGCTACTGAAACCCCATACCCACGCAGGCAAGCGCCTCGCTGTGGGTGAGCGCCTCGACATCCACGAGGCCAGCGCCCGCTGGCTGATCGCCCAGGGCGTGGCCCGGCTCGTCACGCCGGAGTCCTCGACCCCATCCCTCAAACCCTCGCGCCGTGACGGTTCCGCCGTCGGGACCCCATCCACGCACACCCCCACGGGAGACTGACCATGGCCTACTTCTCCGGACAAGGCCGCGTCTACATCGGCGCGCGCGACTCGGCCGGCAATCCGGCGGGGCTGACCTTCGTCGGCAACGTGCCGGAACTGAAGGTGTCGCTGTCGGTGGACACCATCGAGCACCAGGAGGCGCAGTCCGGCCAGCGCCTGACCGACCTGCAGCTCATCAAGACCAAGAAGGGCGAGTTCGCCTGCACGCTGGAAGAACTCATCCCGACCAACCTGGCGCTGGCGCTCTACGGGCACAGCACTCAAGTCACGCCGGGTACGGTCACCGGCGAAGCCTTGCCCAACCCGGTCACGCCGGGGCACCTCTATCCGCTCGCGATGCAAAACGTCTCGGCGGTGCAGGTCCAGGACTCGGACAGCCCGCCCAAGACGCTGCCGGCCAGCCAGTACACCGTCAACGCCAAGCACGGGTCGCTGGTGATCCTGGATGCCACCACCGGCGGCCCGTACACCGAGCCCTTCACGGTGGACTACGCGTTCGGGGCGGCCAGTCACACGGCCATGTTCACGCAAGCCTTGCCCGAGCGCTGGATCCGCTTCGAGGGCCTCAACACCGCCGACGGCAACCGCGAGGTGGTGATCGACCTGTACCGCGTGGCCATCAACCCGGCCAAGGAACTCTCGATCATCACCGACGAGCTGCTCAAGTTCGAACTCTCCGGCCAGGTGCTGGCGGACCTCACCAAGCCGGCCGGCGGCGATCTGGGCCAGTTCGGCCGCCTGGTGCTCCTGTAAGGGGACGGCGATGACCGATGGCAAGGCCGACTTCCAGACTTTCCCGCCCGCGCCCAGGGTGGTGACGGTGGCCGGCACCGCGCTGGAACTGACGCCGATCCGGCTGGGCGAGTTGCCGCGCCTCCTCGCGGCGGTGCGGCCCCTCGCCGCCGATCTCTCGGCCGAGCCGGACTGGTTCGACCTCCTGGCGCGGCATGGCGAGGCCGTGCTGGAGCTGCTGGCCATCACCACCCGGCGCGAGCGGGCGTGGGTGAACGATCTGTCGCTGGAGGATGCCGTGACGCTCGCGGCAGCCGTGTTCGAGGTGAACGCGGATTTTTTCGTGGGGCGGGTGGTGCCGGCGATCCAGGGCGCGGCGCAGCATCTGGCGCCGATCCTGGAGCAGATGCAGGCTGGGACCAGGCGGTTGCCCGCCTGATCCGCGCCGGGCACCGGCTCGATGACGTGATGCGCTACACGCTGCCGCAGGCGCGGGCCTTGCTGGAGGCCGATGCACGGATCGAGCGGCAGCACCTCGCCCTGCGGCTCGCTGTCCACGCCGTGGCGGCGCAGGGCGACCGGGCTGCGATCGAGCGGCTGCAGCGTGAGTTGTGGGAGGACGTGCGGCCATGAAACTGACGCTGACCACCTCCGGACTGCTCGATCCAAGGAAGCTCTCGGCCTGGAGCGCGCAGCGGCGACGGGCGATCCACGCGGCGGTGGCCAAGGGGATGGCGGTAGGCGGCCGCGAGGTGCGCGAGGCCGCCCGCGCCCAGATGCGCAGCGCCTTCCAGGTGCGGCGCGCGAGCTTCGTCTCGTCGATGCAGACCAAGGTGTTCGACCGCAAGCCCGAGCGCCTGCCCGCGCTGTGGGTGGGCAGCCGCATCCCGTGGCTGGGCATCCACACGCACGGTGGCACAGTGGCGGGCCACATGCTGATCCCGCTGCTGCCGGGACGGATCGGCCCCAAGCGCTTCCGTCAGGTCATCGACGGCCTGATGCGCTCGGGCAACGCCTTCTTCGTCGAGAAGGACGGCCGCGTGCTGCTGATGGCCGAAAACCTCCAGGAAAACGCCGCGCAGCTCAACCGCTTCAAGCGCGCCGAGCGGCAGCGATCCGGCGTCAAGCGCCTGCAGCGCGGCCAGGAGATTCCGATCGCCGTGCTGGTGCGGCGGGTGGATCTCAAGCGCCGGTTCGATCTCGCGGCAGGCGTGCAAGGCGCCTTGCCGGCACTGGCGCGGGCGATCGAGCAGGAGTTGGGAAGGGTTTGAGGGTCAGGATCCCGTTTGCGTCAACGTGCGATGGCGCTCGAAGGCGCGTCGCAGCGCTGCGTTGGGCGCAGGCGGTGATGACAGGGCGTGCGCGATACACAGCTGATCGCGTGCCGATGGCCGCATGTCATCGGGCTGATCAGGAAGATGATTCGCCCGCGATGCCATCGGCGCTTCTTCCGATCGGTCGGGATGCTGGTTCTGGTTGCGGGGGCGGGTGATCTTCATTCCAAATCGACCTCGCGCGGAAGGGATCGATCCCGCTGACGGAGCAGCGCCACATCCTCATCGGTGAGCTGCACTTCGCGGGCGACGTTGGCCAAGAGCGAGCCCAGGTTAGAAGGGCTTCCGTTCCGGACAGCCGCTTCCAGGATCGCGCGCACCTCGGCGTCGAGGCTGCGCCCGTGCCGCACCGCGCGCTGGCGCAGGGCGTCGAGCACGGCATCAGACAGATCGTCAATCCTCAGCACAGGCATGAGAAGCATTGCACCACATCCCTACGCCAGTCGCCATGACAGCGAACGCCCGGGGCTTCTCGGCCCGCGGACTTGATCCAGCCACCGGTTCAGCACCATGACCGCCCGCGCCCAAATCCTCATCCGCGCCGTCGACGAGACGCGCGGTGCCTTCGACTCGGTCAAGCGGGGCCTGGGAGGGCTGGCCGATGCCGCCCGCAGCGTCAACGGCGTGCTCGCCGGGCTCGGGGTAGCCCTGTCGGCCGCGGGCCTCGGGGCCATGGTCAAGTCGGCGCTGGAGTCGGCCGATGCCCTCAACAAGCTCTCGCAGCGCGTGGGCATCACGGTGGAGGCGCTCTCCACCCTGGTGCCGGCGGCGGAACTCTCCGGTGTCTCGGCGCAGACCTTCGAGACCGGGCTCAAGAAGCTCGCCACCGCGATGCTCGAGGCGGCCACGGGCTCGGAGGAGTCCGCCCGGCGCTTTGCGGCACTCGGCGTGGCGTTCCAGGACCAGGACGGCCGGCTTCGCGCGACCGACGCGGTGCTGCTCGATCTGGCCGATCGCTTCCAGGCCATGCCCGACGGGGCGCAGAAGTCGGCGCTGGCGGTGCAGCTGTTCGGCAAGAGCGGCGCCGAGCTCATCCCCTTCCTGAACCAGGGGCGCGAAGGCATCGCGGCCCTGACCGGCGAGATGCAAGCGCTGGGCGTGCAGATCGGCGGGCAAACGGCTGCGCAGGCCGAGGCGTTCAACGACGCCTTGGCCAAGGTCAAGCTCGCCACCACCAGCATCGCCAACCGGGTGATCGAGGCCTTCCTGCCGGCGATGAACGCGATGGCGGGCGGCATGGTCGAGTCGGCCAAGCAGGGCGGCGCCTTGCGCGCGATCCTGGACGGCATCGTGCTGGTGCTCAAGACCCTGGCGCTGGGCGCGGCCACGGTCGGCAAGGCCTTCGTCGCGCTGGGCGAAGCCATTGGCGCCGGTGTCGCGGCGGCGGTCGAAGCGCTGCGCGGCAACACCGCCGGGGCCAAGGCCATCATCGCCGAACTCAAGGGCAGCCTCGTGCGGCGGCTGGACGAACTGGCCGAGTTCCGGGACAGCCTCTTCGACCCCAAGCCCATCGAGGTGCAGGCGCCCAAGGTGCAGGCCGACCCGGCGCTGTTGCAGCGGCTCACGACGCCGGGCAAGACCCGCGACACCGCGAGCGCTCAGGCTGCGTGGATGCAGGCCCGGCTCGACGCCGAGTTCACCCTGCTCAAAGACGGCTTGCGCCGCCAACAAACCGCGCTCGACGCCGCGCTCGAAGACCGGCTCGTTTCCCTGCGCGACTACTACGCCCGCAAAACCGCGCTGGAGCAGCAGGAGCTCGACGCCGAGATCGCCCGCACGCAGCAGGCGCTGGCACGCAGCCGGCAGGTGGCAGCCGGCGGCAAAAGCGAGGAGGAGCGCCTGCGCGGCAAGGCCGAGGTCGCCAGGCTCGAGGCCGAGCTGATCGCGCTCAACAACAAGCGCGCCGACGTCGAGCAGAGCAACGCCCGCGCCGCGGCCAAGGCCGAGCGCGAACTGGCCGATGCGCTGGCCGCCGCGCGCGAGGAACTGGCCAGGCTCACCGGCACCGACACGGCGCAGGACCGCAGGGCCGCGATCGAGCGCAGTTATCGTGACCTGCGCGCGCGCCTGCTGGCCGAGAGCGATGCCGATGGCGTTTCGATCATCGACCGGCTGATCGACGTCAAGGCCGCGCAGGCCAATCTCGAGGCGCTCGAAGCGCAGTGGCGGCAGGTCACCGAGCGGCTGCGCAACGCGCAGGAGGGCATCCAGATCCAGCAGCAGGCCGGACTGCTCACCGAAGCCCAGGCGCGGCAGCAGATCGTGGCCTTGCAGCGCGACTCGGCGGCCGAGATGCAGCGGCTCTTGCCCGCGCTGGAGCAGGCCGCGCAGGCCATCGGCCCGGAGGCTGTGCTGCGCGTGGCGGCATGGCGCAACGAGCTTGCGCGCACGCGGCTGGTCACCGATGAACTCGCCCCGGTGTGGAACCGCATCGGCGAGGCCTTCGGGCAGGCGGTGCAGGGGATCGTCAGCGGCGCGCAATCCCTGCGCGAGGCGCTTTCCAACATCTTCCGCAGCATCGCGGACGCCTTCCTGCAAGAGATGGTGCTCAAGCCCTTCCAGCAGTGGGTGGCGATGCAGGCGCGCATGCTCGCCGTCAAGCTGGGCTTGCTCCAGCAGGAACAGGCCGCCGAGACCGCCGCGGCCGCGCAGTCGGTGGCGACCAAGCAGGCCGAGGCGGCGGCCAAGGTCAGCGCCAATGCCGCCGAAGCCGGCGCCGGGGCGGCCGCCTCGCAGGCCGCGATCCCCGTCGTGGGCCCGGGGCTGGCGATTGCCGCGATGGTGGCGATGGTCGCGGCCGTCATGGCGCTGCTGGGCAACATCAAGAAGTTCGCCACCGGCGGCTACGTCACCGGCCCGGGGACCGGCACCTCCGATTCCATCCCCGCGCGGCTGTCCGCCGGCGAGTACGTGGTGCGCGCGGCGGCCGTGCAGCGCGTGGGCGTGGCGTTCCTGGATGCGATCAATGGCCTGCGCACCCCGCCCGTGTGGGACGGGCAGCGCCTGGCCTTCGCCGCCGGCGGGCTGGTGCCGCCGGTGAGCGCGCCGCCCGCGCCGCCGCCGGTGCAGCAGGCCGTGCGCATCGTCAACGCCATCGACCCGGGCATAACCCACGACCATCTGCAAACGCCCGCCGGCGAGCGGGTGATCCTCAACATCATCGGCCGCAACGCCCGCGCGGTCCGTGCCGCCTTGCAAGGATGACCCCATGGCCCTGCTCTTCATCGACGGTTTCGACCATTACGACCCGCAGCAGCTGGACGACTTCGGCCAGCCGTGGCTGGCACGCGGCAAGGCGGCGTATCTCTCGCCGCAGGCCACGCGCATCCCCGGCCGGCGGCCGTCGTCCTATGCCTTGCGCCTGCCGGAAGGCTCCGGCGGCGGGTATGTGAAGAACCTCGATGCCGGCACGCCCAGCCTGATCGTCGGCGCGGCCCTGCGGGTGGCGCCGTTCGAGAACACCGGTGGGGAGCCGGTGCTGCTCGGCGTGCGCGATACGACGGCCGGTGTTGCGCATCTGGTCAAGATCGGCGAGGACGGGCGGCTCAAGCTCTACCGTTGGCAATCCGGCTACGACCAGCTGCTCTCGACCTCGGTCACGACCGCCCCTGCGCGCGGCTGGCATTACATCGAGCTGAAAGTCGTGCAGGGAACCGGCAGCGGCACGCTCGATGTGCGCGTCAACGGGATGCTTGCCATCCAGCTCAGCGGGCAGGACACGCTGCAAGGCGGCGGACAACTGCTGACGGCCTTCGTGGGCGCGGTGCCGGGTGAGCCGTGCCCGGTGACGGTCGATGTGGACGATCTGTACCTCGCCGACACCAGCGGCACGCTCAACACCACCTTCCTGGGCGATGTGCGGGTCGATGCGCTCCAACCCCAGGCCGACGGTGCGCTCAACCAGTGGACGGTCGAAGGCGCATCCAGCGCTTGGGCTGCGGTGAGCGACGGCGATGAGGCCAGCGGCATCCGCGCGGATGCGGCCGGCCTGCGCCAGAGCTTCGACATCGCGCCGCTGCCGGCGATGGCCACGCCCGCCATCCACGGCGTGCAGGTGACCTTGCTCGCGCGCAAGACCGATGCGGGGCCGGGCCAGGTGCGGGGTCTGGCGGTCAGCGGGTCGCAGACCGCCGTGAGTGCGGACCTCGTCCTGCAAGAGCAGCTGGCCTGGCACACGGCGCTGTTCGAAGCCGATCCGAATGCCGGTTCGGCGTGGAGTGAAGCCGCCTTGAATGCGGCCGAGTTCGGGGTGGAAGCGGGATGACGCAGCGGCGCATCGCCACCGGGCTGACCGAGACCGCGACCGTGCCGTCGCCGGGCGCGGCGCTGGCCGCGCTGCGCGCCGAGACGATGGCGGCCCCGATGCCGGGTACGGCGGCGAGCGCTCTGCATGCCGAGGCGCTCGCCGCGCCGGAGAGCGGCAACGCCCTGGCCGCGCTGGTGGTCGAGGTGCTGCGCCGCGACACCGCCGCGGCCGCCATCGTCGCCACCGGCATGGACGCCTTCGGCGATGCACCGTGGCCGGATGCTCAGCGCGGCGTGTTCGCCTTCCGCCACGACTGGGCCGAGCCGCTGATCGAACGCTTGCAGTGGCAGACGGCCGTCGCGCGGCTGGCCAGCGGCAACGAGGCGCGGCAGGCGCTGCGCCTGGTGCCGCGCCGCACGCTGACCTACCACGTGGGCCACGGGCGCGCGAGCGATGCGCTGGTGGCCGACTGGCTGGCCGACCATCTGGGGCAACTGGCGCTGTGGCCGCTGCCGCAGCGGGCGTGCGCGCTCGTGCAGCCGGCGCAGGCGGGGGATGAGGCGCTGGCCGTGACGGCGTTCGACGCGACCTGGTGGGAGCCGCCGACGGCAGAGCTGCGCCTGACGGACTTCGGCCTTGCGCGCGTGGACACCGCCATGCCGCAGGCGCTGGTGATCGCCGCCGATGGCTGGCAGGTGGTGGCAATCTCCGAAGTGGAGCCGGACCTGCTCTGGCTGGACGTGCCGCTGACGCGCGCGGTGCCGGCAGGCGCGGCAGTCATGCCGCTGGTGTGGGGCCGGGCGCTGGAGGCGGCCGATCTGGCGCAGTGGGTGCCCGGCGTGGCGGGCGGCAGCGTGACAGCCAGCCTCACGCTGCCGGCGATGCCGGACATGGACCTGCCGGGCGATCCCATGCTCGACGGCCTGCCGGTCTGGCCCGACGGCAACTGGCGCGACGACCCTTCCGTCACGGCGCAGGGCGCGCTCACCCGGCAAGACCTCTCGCCCGCCGAGCCGTGGGCGCGCCGCGATGACCCGTGGCCGACGACGACGTTCCAGCGGCGCTATCTGGCGGCCGGCGCAGAGGAGATCGAGCGCTGGCGCGCGCGGCTGTGGCGCACGCAGGGCCGCCTTGAAGCCTTCTGGCTGCCCGATGGCCTGGCGCCGGTGCTGCGGGTCACTGCGGAGGCCGATGCCGAAGACGGCTTCCTGCGGGTGACGGGCGAGGAGGTTTCGGCCTTCTGGCACCGCCCGGCCGCTTGCCTGATCCTGCACCCGGACGGCCAGCGCCAGCACGTGCTCACCGCCACGGCCCATCGCGACGCGGGCGGCGTGCTGGTGCTGCGCTCGGGGCTGGACGTGCCGGTGCCCGCCGGCAGCCGCGTGGTGCGGCTTGCGCGCTGCCGCCTCGACCACGACGCCGTCGAGCTGTACTGGCACACGCCCACGCTGGTCGAGATGCCCATCACCGCGCGTCAGCTGCCCGAGCCGCGCGGGCAGGAGGCGCCGCCCCGGGAGGAATATTGATGGAGATCGAGCTGTACACCTTCGCGGGCAGCAGCGCCACGTTCCGCCTCACCCCGCACGAGCCCGAGGTCGTGCTGGACGGGGATCGGTATGCGAGCCTGCCGATCGGACGCACCGAGCTTGCGCTGGGGGCCGAGGCCGCCAAGTCCGCGCTGGACCTGACCGTGCCGCCGGAGTGCGCTCTGGTGCGGCATCTGCTGGCGAGCGCGATCACCGGCGAGTCCACGGCGGTGACGCTGCGCGTGGCCACCGTCGATGGCGGGATCACGGGCACGCGCTGGATGGGCCGGGTGCTCGGGGTGGAGGTGGCCGGTGACGCCGCCCGCATCCGCTGCGAGTCCGCCCAGGTGAGCCTCAAGCGCATCGGCCTGCGGCGGCTCTACAGCCGCGCGTGTTCCCACGTGCTGTATTCGGCGGCGTGCGGGGCGACGCCGATCACGGCCAGCGCCAGCGTGAGCAGCAGCACGGGGCGCAACGTCGATCTCGCGGGCGGCGTGCCCGCCGCGGTGGCCGGCACGCTCGCCGGCGGCTGGCTGGAAACCGCCGCCGGCGCGCGCCACATGATCGTGCGCGAATCCGCCGCAGGCGTGGAGCTGCTGTATCCGGTGCCGCTGGCGCCCGGGGAGGGTGTCACGCTGGCCGCCGGCTGCGATCACACCACCGCCACGTGCGCGGCGCGCTTTTCCAACCTCGACAACTTCGGCGGCTTCCCCTTCATCCCGTCGAAGAACCCGTTTGCGACCGGAGTGTTTTGAGCATGTGGTACATCGTCGCCATCGTCGTCACCGCGCTGATCTCGATCGCGCTCCAGCCCAAGCCGCCCGCGCCGAAGCCGGCGGCGCTGGAGGATTTCGATGCGCCCACGGCCGAGGAGGGCCGGCCCATTCCCGTCGTGTTCGGCGCGGTGCTGATCCGCGGGGCCAACGTCGTCTGGTACGGCGATCTTTCCGCCGAGCCGATCAAGAAGAAGAGCGGAGGCAAGAAGTGAGCGAGCCGACCGTCACCATCGATCACGTGCGCGCCGCGGGGATGTGCGTGCACGGCGCGCGCGCGTGGTTTGCTCGGCAGGGTCTGGACTTCCGCGCCTTCCTGCGTGAGGGCATCGCCGCCGAGACGATGCTGGCCACCGGGGATGCGATGGCGCTGCGCGTGGTCGAAATCGCCCGCCAGCGCCAGCAGGAGCCGCGCTGATGGGTGGCAAAAGCAAGAAGCAGACGGTCGGCTACCGCTACCGCATGGGCCTGCATCTGGTGCTGTGCCAGGGGCCGGTGGACGCCGTGCAGGAAATCCAGGTCGGCGAGCGCACCGCCTGGGGCGATGCCAGCCGCGCGGTCCTGCCGCGCGGGCATGGGCTGGGGCGCCTCCACATCCACGCGCCCATGCTGTTCGGCGGCGACGAGCGCGAAGGCGGGGTGGTGGGCGATCTCGACGTGCTGGACGGCGCGGCCACCCAGGGCCGCAACGACTACCTGATGAGCCGCCTGGGGGCATCCATCCCGGCGTTCCGCGGGGTGCTGTCGATCGTGGCGCGCAAGATCCTGTTCGCGGCCAACAACCCCTACATCAAACCGTGGGCCGTGCGCGTGCGGCGCTTCACGGCGGGCTGGCATGGGGAGGTCTGGGGCGCGCTTGATGCCGAAATCCGCGCCTGGGATGAGACGGCGCACCGCTGGCAGACCATCGGCATGAATCCAGCCCACATCCTGGTGCAGTGCCTGACCGACCCGCACTGGGGCATGGGCTATCCGCAGAGCAGCATCGGCTGGAGTTTCTGGAACGCGGCGTGGGCCCTGTCGAGCGAAGGCTTCGGTCTGAACCTCATCTGGACGCGCCAGCAGCCCATCGAGAGCTTCATCGCCCAGGTGCTCGACCACATCGGCGGCATCCTCTACACCGACCCGGAGCAAGGCACGTTCGAGCTGAAACTGCTGCGCGACGACTATTGGATCGACAGCCTGCCGCAGTTGGGGCCGGATGAGATCGTGCGGCTGGAGCGCTTCGAGCGCGCGCAGTGGGGCGAGCTGCCCAACGAGATCACCGTGGTCTATACCGACTGGGCCACCGGCAAGGAAGCCACCGTCTCGGCGCAGAACCTGGCCGCCATCCAGCTGCAAGGCGGCGTGATCAACCAGCGCCGCGACTACCCGGGCGTGAGCTTTGGTCCGCTGGCGTCGCAACTGGCGCTGCGCGACCTGCGCGCCCTGGGCTCGCCGCTGGCGCGCATGACGTTCACCATTGCCCCCACTGCGCTGGACCGCCCGCCCTTGCCGGGCGATGTGTTCCTGCTGCACTGGCCACGCCTGGGCATCGAGCGCATGGTCGTGCGCGTCACCGGCATCGACACCGGCACCCTGGGCGCGGCCGAGTGGCGCATCGAGGCGGTGGAAGACGTGTTCGGAATGAGCGATA